>CAIYZJ010000269.1 GCA_903930675.1 uncultured Hyphomicrobiales bacterium | reverse complement strand
CCGAGCGCAAGTTTTTCCCCGGTTACGTGCTGGTCAAGTGCGATCTGACCGATGAAGTGTTCCATCTGATCAAGAATACCCCGAAAGTGACGGGTTTTCTCGGTCAGGACAACAAGCCCATGCCGATTTCCGAGCGCGAAGCCGACCGGATCAAGGGGCAGGTGGCTGATGGCGTCGAACGTCCGAAACCCTCTGTCAGGTTTGAAGTGGGTGAGCAGGTTCGGGTGGCCGATGGTCCGTTTGCGTCCTTCAACGGTGTGGTTGAAGAAGTGGACGAGGCCCGCGCCCGTTTGAAAGTGGCTGTGTCGATCTTCGGTCGCGCCACTCCTGTGGATCTGGAATATGCGCAGGTGGAAAAGGTCTGAGCCTTTTCCGTCTGCCATTCAAAGCAGGCTTTTTGATTAAAGCTTGCCTTTTGAGACGGGCCGCTTGATAAAGCGGCCTTAACTTTGCGGGAGGTATGCCCGGTTTTGCCGCCGGGAGTTCATACCGCACCGCAATCTGCAACCGCCCAAGCCGTTTCCGGTGCCGGGCAATTTTGGAGCAGTACAATGGCAAAGAAGATCACTGGTTACGTGAAGCTTCAGGTGCCGGCTGGCGCGGCGAATCCTTCGCCCCCAATCGGTCCTGCGCTCGGTCAGCGTGGCCTGAACATTATGGAATTCTGCAAGGCCTTCAATGCGAAGACCGCACAGATGGAAAAGGGTACCCCGATTCCGGTCGTGATTACGGCCTATCAGGATCGCTCCTTCACCTTCGAAATGAAGTTGCCTCCCGTGTCCTTCTTCCTCAAGAAGGCCGCGAAGATTGAAAAGGGCTCCGGTACCACCGGACGTGGCACGATCGCAAAGATCACACAGGCCCAGATCAACGAAATCGCTGCGGCAAAAATGCCAGATCTGAACTGCGATACGGTTGAAGCCGCCGCAGCCATGATCCGTGGCTCCGCAATTTCCATGGGTCTAGAGGTGGTGGCATAATCATGGCACAGCATGGCAAACGTATCCGCGCAGCCCGTGAAGGCATTGACCGCGTAAAGCTCTATTCGCTCACCGAAGCTCTGACGATGGTGAAAGACCGTTCGACCGCCAAATTCGACGAAACCATCGAAGTGGCCATGAACCTGGGCGTTGACCCGCGTCATGCCGACCAGATGGTGCGTGGCGTGTGTAACCTGCCGAATGGCTCGGGTCGCACCATGCGCGTCGCCGTGTTCGCCCGTGGTCCCAAGGCTGATGAAGCCAAGGCCGCAGGCGCGGACGTGATCGGTGCGGAAGACCTGTTCGAAATCGTCAACGGCGGCACGATCGACTTCGATCGCTGCATTGCCACTCCTGACATGATGCCGCTGGTCGGTCGTCTTGGTAAGGTGCTCGGCCCGCGCGGCATGATGCCCAACCCCAAGGTCGGCACCGTGACCATGGACATCACCGCTGCAGTCGCAGCAGCCAAGGGCGGCGCCGTCGAGTTCCGCGTCGAAAAGGCAGGGATCATCCATGCCGGTATCGGCAAGGTGTCGTTCTCGGCTGAAAAGCTGGCTGAAAACATCCGCGCTTTCGTGGATGCCGTTGCCAAGGCCAAGCCAACCGGCGCCAAGGGCTCCTATATCCAGCGTCTGGCCGTCACCTCGACCATGGGTCCGGGCGTGCGCGTTGATCTGTCTTCGGTCAACAACTAAGCCTTTTGCTGCGTGAGATTGAAAAACCCGGCTTCGAGCCGGGTTTTTTTATGCTCCGGTTTATTCGCTGATTAAACCGATATTTTTCAATGATTTATCGATATTTTCGTTTTGAGTGTTTCATTCGATGACGTTTTCGTTGCTTTTTTGAAAAAATCCGGAGCGGAGATCATTTTGTGCTTGGCATGAAGCGCGAAGCGGGTTAAAGGCTTGTCTGATGACATATGACCCATGCGGGCTTGCCTGTGTGGGTCTTGTTTTTCAGTTTCATTCGAGGCTGAAAAGACCGCCAAAGCGGGGAATTCGTTTCCCGCACCCGATTGATGAACGACCAAGATACGGCCTGCCCGGATCATGGCGTTTATTGTTTGGTTTGGCGGTTATGTCCTGTCCGAGACTGCAGGTTCCCCGCAAGGGGCCTAAGCCATCTGGGCCTGCACAGACGGGGAAGACCGATTTTTGGCTGGATTCACCTCCAGTCCGGTTCGAACCTTTGACCGGTCGAGCGGCCATCACGGCCATGACACCGGGGACAGGAACGTCGGAAGCGCCGGTTTTTCAGAGGTCTTTAGGGACTGTTTGATTGACCGGCTTGTTGCAACCGGCGGGACTTAAGTCCCTGCCAACCGGAGAGAGCCCGTGGATAGAGCGGCAAAACGCGAACTGGTCAGCACGCTGAACGATGTTTTCAAGACATCAGGCGTGGTGGTCGTTGCGCATTATGCTGGCCTCACGGTTGCCGACATGCAGAAGCTGCGCAAGCAGATGAAGCAGGTGGGCGGCCATGTGAAGGTCACCAAGAACCGCCTTGCCAAAATTGCTCTTGAAGGCACGGATGCCGTTTCCATTTCGAGCCTGCTGACAGGCCCGACATTGCTTGCTTACAGCAATGACCCGGTTTCGGCACCCAAAGTCGCAGTCGATTTCGCCAAGACCAACGACAAGTTGGTCATTCTCGGCGGCTCGATGGGAGCGACTGCTCTGGACGCGAATGCAGTGAAGGCTTTGGCCACCCTGCCGTCGCTGGACCAGTTGCGCGCAACGATCGTGGGTCTGGTGCAAGCACCTGCCACGAAGTTGGCCCAGCTGGCCAACGCACCAGCCGCGAAGCTGGCCCGCGTTTTCGGAGCATATGCCACAAGAGATGCGGCTTAAGGCCTCACACAACAGTTCGGTTCGAACCTTATAGACAAGGAATATAATTATGACTGACTTGAACAAACTCGTTGACGATCTGTCATCGCTGACCGTTCTTGAAGCTGCTGAGCTCGCCAAGATGCTCGAAGAAAAGTGGGGCGTTTCTGCTGCTGCTGCCGTGGCTGTTGCCGCTGCACCTGCCGCTGCTGCTGCGGCTGTTGAAGAACAGACCGAATTCACCGTTGTTCTGGCTTCGGCCGGCGACAAGAAGATCGAAGTGATTAAGGAAGTTCGCGCGATCACCGGTCTCGGCCTGAAAGAAGCCAAGGATCTGGTTGAAGCTGCTCCCAAGCCCGTCAAAGAAGGCGTTGGCAAGGACGAAGCCAACAAGATCAAAGAGACCCTTGAAAAGGTCGGCGCCAAGGTCGAACTCAAGTAAGGATTTACGCATCACATGCGTAGCCTGCTTCGGTTTTTCTGACCGCTATTATTGCGGTTCCGGGAATTTATTTCCGGGACCGTTTAGTCGTCTAGATGTTGATTTTTCGAGCGGACCTCTGGTCGGGCCTCAAAATCGGGATCGGGCGGAATACACAGAACGTCATTGACGCGTTCATCGGACACTTGGGGCATTGTGCCCTGTGTTAGCCCGGGATGGGCACTCTGCGAGAATGCAGGGCGGTGTGACGCATGAGAACGAGGAACGAGATGGTTCAGACCTTCACCGCACGGAAGCGCGTTCGCAAGTTCTTCGGTCATATCCGCGAAATCGCGGAGATGCCGAACCTCATCGAGGTTCAAAAGGCATCCTATGACCAGTTCTTGCAAGTGGAGGAGCCCGCAGGAGGGCGTGAAACCGACGGATTGCAAGCCGTGTTCAAATCGGTTTTCCCCATCGGCGATTTTACGGGTGCATCGCTGCTCGAATTCGTGCGCTATACTTTCGAAGCGCCGAAATACGACACCGAGGAATGCCGCCAGCGCGGCATGACCTATGCAGCTCCCCTGAAGGTCACGCTGCGCCTGATCGTATTCGATATCGATCCCGATACCGGCGCCAAGTCGGTCAAGGATATTAAGGAGCAGGACGTCTATATGGGCGATATGCCGCTCATGACCTCCAACGGCACCTTCATCGTCAACGGCACCGAGCGTGTGATCGTCTCGCAGATGCACCGTTCGCCCGGCGTGTTCTTCGATCACGACAAGGGCAAAACCCATTCTTCGGGCAAGCTGTTGTTCGCCGCCCGTATCATCCCTTATCGCGGTTCCTGGCTCGACATCGAATTCGATGCCAAGGATATCGTTTATGCGCGTATTGACCGCCGCCGCAAAATTCCGGTGACCTCGCTGCTCTATGCGCTGGGCATGGATGGCGAAGAAACTCTGACGACCTTCTATACGCAGGTGATGTACACCCGCCAGAAGGATGGCTGGCGCGTTCCGTTCAACACCGAGCGTTTGAAGGGCTACAAGGCCACTGTCGATCTGATCGACGCCGACACCGGCAAGGTTGTGGTTGAAACCGGCAAGAAACTGACAGTGCGTACAGCCCGCCAGATCGCCGAAAAGGGTACAAAAGCCCTGCTGGCGACCGATGAGGATTTGTACGGCCAGTATATTGCCGAAGATCTGGTCAATCCCAATACCGGTGAAGTCTATGCCGAGGCCGGCGAGGAGATCAACGAGAAGTCGTTGCAGGCTCTGCTTGATGCCGGTTTCAGCGAAATCCCCGTGCTGGACATAGATCACATCAATATCGGTCCCTACATCCGCAACACGCTGGCGGTTGACAAGAATTCCAGCCGTGAAGAAGCGCTGTTCGACATCTACCGCGTGATGCGTCCGGGTGAACCCCCGACCATCGACACCGCCGAAGCGATGTTCCAGTCGCTGTTCTTCGATGCAGAGCGTTATGATCTCTCGGCTGTCGGCCGCGTGAAGATGAATATGCGTCTCGATCTCGATGCGCCCGATACCATGCGCGTGCTGCGCAAGGCCGATATCGTGGCCGTGGTGCGTGCGCTGGTCGATCTGCGCGATGGTCGCGGCGAAATCGACGACATCGATCACCTGGGCAACCGTCGCGTCCGCTCTGTCGGCGAATTGATGGAAAACCAGTATCGCGTCGGTCTGTTGCGCATGGAACGTGCGATCAAGGAACGCATGTCCTCGGTCGATATCGACACCGTGATGCCGCAGGATCTCATCAATGCCAAGCCAGCCGCTGCGGCTGTGCGCGAATTCTTCGGCTCCTCGCAGCTGTCGCAGTTCATGGATCAAACCAATCCGCTGTCGGAAATCACCCACAAGCGCCGCCTGTCGGCACTCGGACCGGGTGGTCTGACCCGCGAGCGCGCAGGCTTCGAAGTGCGCGACGTGCATCCGACCCATTACGGCCGTATCTGCCCGATCGAAACGCCGGAAGGCCCGAATATCGGTCTGATCAACTCGCTCGCCACCTTTGCGCGCGTCAACAAATACGGCTTTATCGAAAGCCCCTATCGCCGCGTCACAGACGGCAAGATCACCGATACCGTGGTCTATATGTCGGCGATGGAAGAAGGCAAATATTACGTCGCACAGGCCAACGTGTCTGTCGATTCCAAGGGCAAGCTCAATGACGATCTGATCGTTGTGCGCCATGCCGGTGATGTGATCACGGTTCCGGTGGAACGCGTCGATTATATGGATGTGTCGCCCAAGCAATTGGTGTCGGTGGCCGCAGCCCTGATCCCGTTCCTTGAAAACGATGACGCCAACCGCGCTCTGATGGGCTCGAACATGCAGCGTCAGGCTGTGCCGCTGGTCAAGGCCGATGCTCCTTTCGTGGGCACGGGCATGGAAGCGGTTGTGGCGCGTGACTCGGGTGCAGCTATTGCCGCACGTCGCGCCGGCATCGTCGATCAGGTCGATGCGACCCGTATCGTGATCCGTGCAACCGATGAAATCGACGCCTCGAAGCCGAGCGTCGACATCTATCGTCTGATGAAGTTCCAGCGTTCGAACCAGAACACCTGCATCAACCAGAAGCCTCTGGTGCGTGTCGGTGATGTGATCAAGCGCGGCGAAATCATTGCTGACGGTCCGTCGACCGAATATGGCGAATTGGCACTGGGCCGCAACTGCCTCGTCGCCTTCATGCCATGGAACGGCTACAACTTCGAAGATTCGATCCTGCTGTCGGAACGGATCGTGAAGGAAGACGTGTTCACCTCCATCCACATCGAAGAATTCGAAGTGATGGCGCGTGATACCAAGCTCGGTCCCGAAGAAATCACCCGCGATATTCCGAACGTGTCGGAAGAAGCCCTGAAGAACCTCGACGAAGCCGGTATTGTCTATATCGGTGCCGAAGTGAATGCGGGCGATATCCTGTGTGGCAAGATCACGCCGAAGGGCGAAAGCCCGATGACACCGGAAGAAAAGCTCCTGCGGGCGATCTTCGGTGAAAAGGCGTCGGATGTGCGCGACACCTCGCTGCGCGTGCCTCCCGGTGTGCAGGGCACGGTCGTGGAAGTCCGCGTGTTCAACCGTCACGGTGTCGACAAGGACGAACGCGCACAGGCAATCGAGCGCGAAGAAATCGAACGTCTCGCCAAGGATCGTGACGACGAACTGGCCATTCTCGACCGTAACGTCTATGCGCGTCTGGGCGAGCGTCTGCTCGATCTCAACGGCATTGCCGGTCCGAAGGCATTCAAGAAAGACACCGTGCTGTCGCGCGATGTGCTTGATACCTATCCCCGTTCGCAGTGGTGGACGTTTGCGGTTGCCGATGACGCGATCATGAGCGACATCGAAGCCATGCGGAAGCAATATGACGATGCCAAGAAGCGTCTTGAAAACCGCTTCCTCGATAAGGTCGAAAAATTGCAGCGCGGCGACGAACTGCCTCCCGGCGTGATGAAGATGGTCAAGGTCTTCGTTGCCGTGAAGCGCAAGATCCAGCCGGGCGACAAGATGGCCGGCCGCCATGGCAACAAGGGCGTGGTGTCACGTATCGTGCCGATCGAAGACATGCCGTTCCTCGAAGACGGTACCCATGTCGACGTGGTGCTGAACCCGCTTGGCGTGCCTTCGCGCATGAATGTGGGCCAGATTCTCGAAACCCATCTGGGTTGGGCCTG
>CAIYZJ010000268.1 GCA_903930675.1 uncultured Hyphomicrobiales bacterium | reverse complement strand
TCACAAGCCATGCTGGGCCATCTGTTGTTCAGCGGGCAGGGAGGCATGTTGCAGCGTGCGCGCGGTCTGATGTGGCTTTCGGTGGCCAAGAACGCCGCCAATCCAGAACGCGACAGTTGGGTTGTGACGCTTTATGACGAGGCCATGGCCGTTGCCGCCGATACCGACAGGCTGGCTGCCACCAGCTATCTCGAACAGCACAGCAAACACAAGAAATAAACGGCAGTTGTTTTAAGGGGCTGTCACAGTGTGAGGTCGATCAGCACCGGCACATGATCCGACGGCTTTTCCCAATCGCGCACATGCTGGTCGATCCGCACGCCCGCAAGTTTCGACGTTGCTTCGGGTGACAAGAGCAGATGGTCGATTCTGATCCCGTCATTGCGCTGTCTTGCTCCGGCCTGATAATCCCAGAACGTATAGACAGGTTCGTCCGGCAGGCATTGGCGTACACTGTCGGTCAGACCCAGTGCTTTCAGGGTCTCGAACCGCGCGCGGCTTTCGGGCTGGAACAGCGCGTCATTGGTCCATTTCTCGGGATGGCGGGCATCCAGCGGGGTCGGGATGACGTTGTAATCGCCAGCCAGAACAAGGGGTTCTTCCAAAGCGAGAAGATCTTTGGCATGGCTGGTCAAACGGTCCATCCATGCCAGCTTATAGGGGAATTTCTCGGTGCCCAGCGGGTTGCCGTTGGGCAGATAGATCGAGGCGACGCGCACAACGCCTTCGGGGTGTGACATTACGGCTTCGATATAGCGGGCTTGTTCGTCACCGTCATTGCCGGGCAGGCCGATGCGCAGATCCTCGATCGGCATTTTGGACAGAAGCGCGACACCGTTGAAGGCTTTCTGGCCGCTGACAGCAACATTATAGCCCAAAGCCTCGATCTCGCTTTTGGGAAATGCCTCTTCCATGCATTTCAATTCCTGCAGGCAGACGACATCCGGCTGTGCTTCATCAAGCCAGCGGGTCAGATGTTCGAGACGTTGTCTGATCGAATTGACGTTCCATGTCGCGATGCGCATTTGAGGCCTTCCAAATCATAATATCTACCGAATCAGACCGTAATCGACAAAGTGACAGGAATAAATTTATTTTACCCGTGCGATCCGCTCTCATGATCGGATGGGCAGAACAAACAACGAGGTTGCTATGACACAGGCCGCATCATCTTTGGCTTTCACATTTCCGGGGCAGGGCAGTCAGGCTGTCGGAATGGGTTTGGCTTTGGCCGAACAGTTCAAAGTCGCCCGCGCCGTATTCGACGAAGTGGACGAAGCCCTGTCGCAAAAGCTCTCGCAGTTGATCTTTGAAGGGCCGGAAGGCGATTTGACCCTGACAGCCAATGCCCAGCCCGCTTTGATGGCGGTCAGCATGGCGGTGATGCGGGTGCTGGAAACCGAAACCGGATTCTCGCTGGCCAAGCATGCCCGATATGTTGCCGGCCATTCGCTCGGCGAATATTCGGCACTGGCTGCCGCGGGCAGTTTCACTTTGGCCGATACCGCACGCCTGCTGCGCATCCGTGGCAATGCCATGCAGAAGGCCGTGGCACCGGGCGAGGGCGCGATGGCGGCTTTGCTGGGGCTGGATTTCGAAGCGGCCGCCGCAGTGGCCGCAGAGGCCGCGCAAGGCGAGGTCTGTCAGGCTGCCAATGACAATGGCGGCGGGCAGGTGGTGATATCGGGCACCAAAGCGGCGATTGACCGCGCCGTCGAGATTGCCAAGGCCAAAGGGGCACGCCGTGCCTTGTTGTTGAGCGTATCAGCCCCGTTCCATTGTGCCTTGATGGCCCCTGCTGCCGAGGCGATGCGCGAGGCCCTGGCCGGCATTGACATCAAAGTTCCCGCCGTGCCCCTGTTTGCAAATGTGCATGCGTCCGCCGTCTCCGATCCGCAGGTGATCCGCGATGGTCTGGTCGCACAGGTTACCGGCACCGTGCGCTGGCGCGAAAGCATTGCCGCCATGGCGGGTGAAGGTGTGACATCCTTTGCCGAAATCGGTGCCGGCAAGGTGCTGAGCGGTCTGGTCAAACGGATTGCCGACACTGCTGAAGGGTTTTCGATCGGTTCGCCCGATGATATTGCCGCCCAACGGGCCCGTTTGGGCGTTTGAGAGAGGAAAGACCATGTTTGATCTGACAGGGAAGACCGCACTGGTAACCGGTGCGACAGGCGGCATCGGCGGTTCGATTGCCCGTGCTTTGCACCGGCAGGGCGCAACCGTGGCTCTTTCGGGCACCCGCAAGGAGGTGCTGGAGGCTTTGGCGCATGACTTGGGCGGGCGCGCTTTTGTGTGCCCTGCCGATCTGTCCGACACGGCCAGCGTCGAAGCCCTTGTGCCTGCCGCTGAAGCGGCGATGGGCAGTCTTGATATTCTGGTCAACAATGCCGGTCTGACGCGGGACGGGTTGTTCATGCGGATGAAAGACGAGGATTGGGATCTGGTGCTGCGCGTCAATCTCGATGCCGCGTTCCGGCTGTCGCGCTCGGCGATCAGGGGGATGATGAAACGCCGTTGGGGCCGTATTGTCTCGATCACGTCGGTGGTCGGGACCACGGGCAATCCGGGTCAAGCCAATTATGCGGCCTCCAAGGCGGCATTGGTCGGCATGTCGAAGGCTTTGGCGGCCGAAGTGGCCAGCCGAAATATAACTGTGAATTGCGTGGCCCCCGGTTTTATCTCGACCCCGATGACCGATGTGCTCAATGACAAGCAAAAAGAGACGATTTTGACCTCGGTTCCGGCCAATCGTTTGGGCACTCCGGACGAAATCGGGGCTTCTGTCGTGTATCTTGCCAGTCAAGAAGCGTCTTATGTTACGGGCCAGACTTTGCATGTAAACGGTGGAATGGCAATGATTTGAGGGGCTTAAGCCCAAAACGATTGTTTTGTTAAGGGCGCATTCACCCTCTCGCATTGCATTTGGAAGTATGATACCAACCCCTCACTTCCGGTTCGGGGGGACTGAAGCGGCAAGCCTGTGCTTGTTGCCAAACTCCGGTACGGTCCCGGCATGATGCCAAATCATACCGGGGGAGTACCAAGTTTTGATCGCGTCTTGCCGGATGTGTGCTTTCTGATAGGCAGCGCGTGATGCGTTGACAATGATACCAACAGTGGCTGTCCCAGATGGCCGCTCTCTTTAATGAGGGAATGACATGAGCGATATCGCAGCCCGCGTGAAAAAAATCGTAATCGAACATCTCGGCGTTGATGCCGACAAGGTCATCGACACCGCCAACTTCATCGACGATCTGGGCGCAGACAGCCTCGACACCGTCGAGCTGGTGATGGCTTTCGAAGAAGAGTTCTCGGTTGAAATTCCTGATGATGCCGCTGAAACCATCCGTACGGTTGGCGATGCAGTGTCCTTCCTTGAGAAAAAGGCCGGCTAAGGCTTTTCTCTGATGGCATCGGAGCAGGGCACCATGCGGCGAGTTGTCGTCACGGGAATGGGGATGGTTACTCCGCTTGGTTGCGGAGTAGAACCCACGTGGGAACGGTTGATTGCGGGACAGAGTGGAGCGGTTCCGATTGACCGTTTCGATGTGTCGGATCTGCCAGCCCGTGTGGCATTCCAGCTTCCGGCTGGCGATTCGGCCGATGGTCTGTTCAATGCCGATCAGTGGATGGATCCCAAGGATCAACGCAAAGTTGATGATTTCATCATTTATGGCATGGCGGCTGCCCGTCAGGCCCTTGATGATGCGAATTGGCATCCGCAAAGCTACGAAGACCAGACCAGAACCGGTGTGATGATCGGCTCTGGCATTGGCGGAATCGGCGGCATCTACGAGGCCTCCGTGACTTTGATAGAAAAGGGACCGCGCCGCGTTTCCCCTTTCTTCATTCCCGGGCGCATCATCAACATGGCGTCGGGTTATGTCTCGATTGAATTCGGCCTGAAAGGGCCCAATCATGCCGTTGTGACGGCGTGTTCGACCGGCGCACACGCCATCGGCGATGCTGCGCGTCTGGTGGCGCTCGGCGATGCCGAGGTGATGGTGGCAGGCGGGGCTGAATCCCCGATCAATCGCCTGTCGATGGCGGGTTTTGCCGCCTGCAAGGCGCTTTCCACCAATTTCAACGATGATCCGACCCGCGCCTCGCGGCCCTATGACCGCGACCGTGACGGTTTTGTGATGGGCGAGGGCTCGGGCGTTGTCGTGCTCGAAAGTCTCGAACATGCGCAGGCGCGCGGCGCTAAAATCTATGCGGAAATTGTCGGTTACGGCATGTCGGGTGATGCCTATCACATCACATCGCCCGCCGAAGACGGTGACGGTGCGTTCCGCTGCATGTCTGCGGCCCTGAAGCGGGCAGGCCTTGCCGCTTCCGATCTGGACTATATCAATGCCCATGGGACGTCGACCCCGCTGGGTGACGAAATCGAATTAAGGGCGGTCGAACGTCTGGTGGGTGATGCGGCAACCTCGATTGCCATGTCTGCGACCAAATCGGCGACCGGCCATTTGCTGGGTGCCGCGGGCGCGATCGAGGCGATTTTCTCGATCCTGGCGATCCGTGACGGCGTTGTCCCGCCCACACTGAATCTGGACCATCCTTCTGTGGAAACCCGTATCGATCTGGTTCCGCACAAGGCGCAAAAGCGCAAGATTGATGTGGCCTTGTCGAATTCGTTCGGTTTTGGCGGCACCAATGCTTCTTTGGTGTTCAAACGTTTCCAGCCTTAATTTTCCGTCATGTCTTTGCCATGATTGGATTTTAAGGCTTCGGGCTCGTTGGTTCCGGCGCGTTGTGCCGGGGCTTGGAGGCGTTTAAAGCTGTAACGCTTATTATCGCGCCTGATGGCGGGTTGAGTATCACCTGAAGGAAGTGCCCAAGTATGCCGCCAGATAGATCTGAACAAGATCGGTTTTCAGCAGCAAAGCGCAGCCTGATCGGCCGTCTTGTGCCCAAAAGCCCGTCTGCGGCCCTCAAACCCGTGTCTGTGCCAGAACCGAGCATGGAATCCGGCGGCACGGTGCTGTCGATCCTCGGCTATCTGACCCGTCTGGCCATGATTATGGGTGTAGCGGTAGCCTTGCTTGTGGGTGCCGGCTACACAATTCACGAACAATATATTGCTCAAGGCCCCTTGCCGACCGACAAGGTGGTGATGATCAAGGGCGGCTTGTCGGATGTTGTCGAACAACTGGTGCAGGACGGCGTGGTTGACCGGCCGATCCTGCTGATGGCCTCTATTTACATCAACGGCGTGTCTGCCAAGATCAAGGCAGGCGAATATATGTTCAAGCAGAAAGCCAGCCTCGAAGAGGTCATCGGTACGCTGACCGAGGGCAAGGCCATCCTGCAATCGATCATGATCAAGGAAGGGCTGACCAGCCAGCAAATCGTCGATCATCTGAAGGAAAGCGATCTTCTGAGCGGCGAGATCACTGCTGTTCCGCCCGAAGGCAGTTTGCTGCCCGAAACCTATAAATTCTCGCGCGGCATGAACCGCCAGCAATTGCTGGACCGGATGATGCAGGATCAGGCCCGTGTGGTGAAGGAATTATGGGCGCGCCGCGTGGCGGGCTTGCCGATCCAGTCACCCGCTGAAATGGTGGTGCTGGCTTCCATCGTCGAAAAGGAAACCGGCAAGGCCGATGAACGCTCGCGCGTGGCGAGGGTGTTCCTGAACCGGCTCGACAGGAAAATGCGGCTGCAATCCGACCCCACCATCATTTACGGACTGGTTGGCGGCAAAGGCAGTTTGGGACGCTCGATCACCCGCAGCGATATTGAATCGCAGACGCCTTACAACACCTATGTGATCCCCGCATTGCCACCCGCGCCGATCGGCAATCCGGGACGTGCCGCGCTAGAGGCCGTCATCAATCCTTCGCAGACCAAAGAACTCTATTTCGTTGCCGATGGCACCGGCGGCCATGTGTTTGCCGAAAGTTATGAACAGCACCAACGCAATGTTGTGCGCTGGCGGCAGATTGAAAACGACCGCAAGGATGCCCCGCCGCCCGTGGCCCAGACACCTGCGGCCCCTGCTGCATCCACTGCTGCACCTGCCAATGCCAAATCTCCTGCTCCTGTGCCAACCACGTCAACTGTGACGATTACTCCATCCAATCAACCTGCTGCAGCCGTTGCGGCACCCGCACCCGCGCCAGAGCCTGCGGCCACTTTTGTCGCCCCTGCACAGGTGCCGTTGCCGCCCGTGCCGCCACCGGGCTTGCGTGACGGTTCTGCGGGTGCTTCACCCGCGGTATCCGATCAGAATTTCGACTTGACGACAACCAAGACCATTCCAAAACTGAATTGACCGCATAGATTTCACTTTCAACGTCTGTCTCCGCACCGCCTGAGGACATCATGAGCATCGAAACGGCCGCACTCGAAAACAATGTGATTGGCCGTCGCGGCTTGATGCTGGTGTTGTCCTCGCCCTCGGGGGCTGGCAAAACCACGCTGACCCGCCTGTTGCGCGAGGAAGAGCCAAGCCTGACCCTGTCGATTTCGGTGACCACGCGGTCGCGCAGGCCGAGCGAAGTAGAGGGTGTGCATTACCACTTTATCCAGCAGGCCGAATTTCTGGCATTGCGCGATCGCGGCGAATTGCTCGAATGGGCCGAGGTGCACGGCAATTTTTACGGCTCGCCCAAAAAGCCGATCGAAGCCTCGCTGATGCAGGGCAAGGACATTCTGTTCGATATCGATTATCAGGGAGCCCAGCAGGTGCGCGCCAATGCGCCCGATGATGTGGTCAGCATTTTCATCCTTCCGCCCTCGATCCCCGAATTGCGCCAGCGCCTGCATCGCCGCGCCGAGGACAGCACCGAGGTCATCAACCAGCGTCTGGCGGCCGCCAAAGGCGAGATCGACCGCTGGCGCGATTATGATTATGTGCTGGTCAATGATGATCTCAACCGCACGTTTTCGCGTTTGAAAGCCATTCTGGTGGCCGAACGCTTGCGGCGCGACCGCCAATTGGGTCTGCAAAGCTTTATCGACGGGCTGGCCGCAGCTCTATAAGCCTCAATTCTGCCTGATCGCGTCAAACGCCTGCGCCAGCGCGACAAAACCTTCCACTGGAACCGTTTCGGCCCGCAAAGTGGGCTCGATGCCGACTGTTGCCAGCAAGGCCATCGGATCGGTGCCCAAGGCTTTCAGGCTTTGGCGCAGCATCTTGCGCCGCTGCCCGAAGGCCGCCGCTGTCACACGCGACAGAGTGTGCATGTTGCAAGGCTCGGGATGCGGACGCGGCACCAGTTGCACCACCGACGAGGTGACTTTGGGGGGCGGGGTAAAGGCACTCGGGGAGACATCGAACAGGATTCTGGTCTCGCAACGCCAGTTCGAGATCACCGCCAGACGGCCGTAATCCTTTTGCTGTTCGGGCGTGGCGACAATCCGTTCGGCAACTTCGCGCTGGAACATCAGCGTCAAACTCTCGAAAAACGGCGGCCAGGGCATGGTTTCAAGCCAGTTGATTAGCAAGGCCGTGCCGATATTATAGGGCAGATTGGCGACAATGCGGCAGGGCTCGCCGGCGGGCAGATAGTCGGTCAGTGATACCGTCATGGCATCACCCGCAATCACCTGCAAACGATCGGGATAATGGGCGGCAATGTCTGCCAGGGCGGGCAGGCAGCGTTCGTCGCGCTCGACCGCAATCACTTTTTTGGCACCATGGGCCAGCAAAGCGCGGGTCAGACCGCCCGGTCCGGGTCCGATTTCGATGATGGTGGTTTGCGTCAGATCGCCTGCGGCGCGTGCGATGCGACCGGTCAGATTGAGATCAAGCAGGAAATTCTGGCCCAGTGACTTTTTGGCTGCCAGATCGTGCTTGGCGATCACATCACGTAAAGGCGGCAATCCGTCAGCGGACATCATTGGCCGGGTCCGCTGCGCTCGCGCATCCGTTGAGCCAGTTTCAGTGCTGCAATCATACTATCCGGTTTGGCCAGTGGGATTTTATTTTCGCATTTTCCTGCAATATCGAACGCCGTCCCGTGATCTGGCGAGGTGCGGATAAAGGGCAGGCCAAGGGTGACATTGACCCCGTCATCAAAAGCCAGTGTTTTGACCGGAATAAGGGCCTGATCATGGCCCGGGCACAAGGCAATGTCATAAGTCGCACGCGCACGCTCGTGAAACAGCGTATCGGCCGACAGCGGCCCTTTGAGATCGAAGCCGCGGGCCTGCAGGGCTTTGACGGCGGGGATCAGAATATCGCGTTCCTCGGTGCCGATGCGTCCATCCTCGCCCGCATGCGGATTGAGTCCCGCCAGTACCATGCGCGGTCGCGATCTGCCGAACCAGCGCTGCCAATCACGGTCAATGATCTCGACGCATGTCGCCAGTAAACCTGCAGTCATCATTCGGGAAACATCTTTGAGCGGGATATGGATGGTCAACGGCACAACGGCCAGCACGGGTGACCAGATCATCATCACCGGATGCACAGGCTGGCCCCAATAGGTCTGCCCCAATTCGGCGAGAAACTCTGTGTGACCGGGATGGGTAAACCCCGCCGCCTGCAACACCGATTTGGCAATCGGAGCGGTCACAATCGCCGAGCCGCGCCCCTGATGCAGGCTTTCGACACCGAGGCGGATGGCGTGGATGATGGCATCGGCATTGGCAGGATCGGGTTTACCCGCTTTTACGGGAGCCTTGACAGGTACGGGCCAGACAGGAAGACCGGTGTCAAAATCCTGATTGGCGCTTTCGGGAGTGGCCGGCACAACAGGAATGGCGAGGCCCAATTGCTGCATCCGCGCGGCCAGCGCATCGGGATCACCCAGAACCAGAAAGGGCGGCAGATTGTGTTGCCGGCGCAGATGATAGGCTGTCACGATGACATCGGGGCCGATACCGGCAGGATCACCGCTTGTCACCAGCAGGGGCGGAATCATTCTAGCCTCGAACATTGTAAACAAGCGGCAAAAAGAAGCGAATGGCTTACTGCTGAACGGGTGTTGAACTCTGGCTGAAGCGGGTGGCGCCCAGCGTCTTCAACTCGATCCGCAGCAGCAAAGTGCGGTTGCGCTGTGTCGTGCCGTAAACGGCTCCGCCCATCGCCTCGGAATAGCTCACTTCGAACACGGCACATTCATCCTTGTAGCCAATGCCACCGAATACACCCGACACAACCGGCAGATTGGTTGTTCTGTTGCTTGAACCCAGCAAGGACAATTCGGCTTCCTTGCGTGCCATATCAAGGGCCGTGCCACCGAACACATAATAATTGTCGTCAATCGCATAACGGGTCGAGGCCAATATGCCTTCACGGCGATAGGAATAACCGATCAGCGGTTGCGCGGCATAGCGACCAAAGGTGACATTGGTCGAAAAACGCCCCACAGTTGCAGCCCCTTGTAATTCCAGACGTTTCATCGCGCCGCTGACTTCATCAAAGCGCGCTTTGCTGGCGAAGCTATAATTGGCCGAAGGGATCAACTGGATACGGCCGACATAATCGGAGTGGCTTGTATCAAGCCCCGACTGCGGTCCCACTACGGCTGCACCGCCATTAGCAAACGAATTGGTTCCCGCAAGATGGAAGGACTGACCAAACATCACATTGGCCGAGGCACCTCCATCGGCTGTAAGACTGTATTTTGCACCCAGATTGGCGCGTGTGCCGCCTTCGACGCGGTCATAGCCGGAGAATTTGTTGACCTCGAACAGGGTCGTATCATCGAATACCAGACTTTGCGCATCTTCATTCGGGATGCGGTTGATGTTGATTTCGCCCGGACGGGTGATAATCTGGCCGATCGGCTCGACCACATGCGTCATGCCCCATTGACGGGCCACAAAGGGGAAGCGGTATGTGATCCCGGCAGACGCCATCGGGCGCACAGTCGCTTCATTGCTCGAGCCAATGAAATTGTTCTGGTAGCTGTTAAATGTGCCGCTTTCATTGAGCGCCAGGAAGGTTGCATCGCCGCGCAGGGAGCCGAACGGCGTCCATGACTGTCCGAGCGGATCGACAAAGGTTTTGCGCCAAGCCACTTCCATGGTCGCACGGTCATAATGGCCGGCAACGCCGCGCAAAATACAATCTCTGCGGTTGTATTGGCCTGGAAGGCAGGTCGAATGGCCGACACCCTGATAATCGCCATAAATCATACCGGTGCGGTACAGACTGCGATAATCGGCTTCCTGGCGGCTGGAACTTGTAAAGTTGCCGGTGAGGCGCGTTTCGCCACCCAAGAAGGACGGCGTCTCGAAACGACGGTCGTAATCGATCACCGGCGCAATCAAAGGCTGGCTTTTTTGCACATCATTGCTGGAAGTCAGCGTCTTGAAATAATATCCGCGAGCATCGAACAGGCTGCGGTCGCCCTGTCCTGTCAAATAGGCTGTCGAGGTCGAGGTTTGCAGCGAGGAGCTGATGAAAGAGGTCAGGCTCTCGCTTTTCATCCTGTAGTTTTTCAAGAACCAGCGGTCGGACAATAGGTTGATATCCCAACCGGTCTTCCATTTCTCGGTGAGATAGAACAGACCCGTTGATTCAATCGAGCCGCGCATTTCACGCCCACCCGCGCCAGCCGGGGCAGGCGTGAAGGCCGAAGGATCGTTCTGCTTGATGCCGCTGGCGCGGATATTATAGATGCCGTTTTCGAGCCGCTGCTTCCACTCCGCCTGCATCAATACGCCTTGGCGTGACAGCAAGGTCGGCGCCAGACGCAATTCGTAATCGGGGGCCAGATTCCAGAAAAACGGTAGGCTGATACCGGTTCCCAAAGCCGTATTGGCGATGTAGTGGGGGGGCAGAAAGCCGGTCTTGCGTTTGACGGTCGGATCGGGCGCAGAGGCATAGGGCATCCAGAATACCGGAAAACCGCCGAACTCGATCACGGCGTTTTCATAATAGATCATCCGCTCTTCGTTTTTGTGGATGATCTTGGTGGCGCGCACCTGCCACAAAGGCGGCTTTTCTGGATCATCCTTGCAGGGCTCGCAAGCCGTATAGGTGCCTTTTTCAAAAACGGTCGCATCGCCGTCAATGCGCTCGGCATGCGGGGCGGAGAATCGGGATTTGTCGGCGCGCAAGATCCGCAGGGATTGGATGAAACCGTCTTTGAAATCGTCGGTCAGTTCCATCTTGTCGCCATAGGCGATCTCGCCGGATGGCTCGCGCATCCGGACATGGCCAATGGCCTGCACGCGCTTGCTCTTCTGGTCATAAATGACCTTGTCAGCCTCAAGCACCTTGCCCTGATAATACAGCTGGGCATCTCCGACAGCCGAAACCGTGCCTTTGTCCTTGTCATAGACAAGGGTATTGGCTTCTACCAACAGACGGTCATCCTCTTTGGCAACACTGCGGGAACCGAACTTGTCGGACAGGGTTTGTGAAAACACAGCAAAGCCGCCCGCCAATTGCAGGACAGAGGCAACAAGAACCAGACGACCAATGCGAGGCAAAAACCCCATAGGTATTTCCTAAAACAAGACAGACCCATCATTAAACGATGACGGGACGATATCAACCATCCTCTTGATATAATAACGCCAGACTACCCAACAATCCGCCGATAATCGAGGGAGACCAAGCCGCCGCAACTGTGGACAAGATACCGGCTGCCCCCAAATCCTCGATCAATTTGGTCGCGATATAGAGCAAGAAACCCGAGGCCACACCTGCCAGCACCATGCGCGTAACGCCACCGAAGCGGAAGAAGCGCAAAGACACGGCCGCAGCAATCAAAACCATGGCCGCGAACAGGAAGGGACGCGCCATAAGTGTATTGAATTGTTGACGATATCGGGTTGCATCCAGCCCTGCCATCTCTGTGCGATCGATATGGGCGGGCAGGGACCAGAACGGCACACTATCGGCTGAAGCATAGGATTGACGAAGCTGTTGACGGGTCAGATTGGAGGCGACCAGAAACTCCTCGTGATCCTCGGGTTCATTGCCTGGAACAACGACACGCGCACCGGTTATACGCCAGTAACCATCTTTTAAAAAAGCAGTCTTTCCTTCAACGCGTTGCTGGAAAACGCTCTGGTCGTTAAAGCTGAATACCGTGATTGCGCTGACCCGCCCCTGGGCCGCATCCATCGATCCCACACGGATAATGGCCTGCCCGTCGATGCTTTTCTGGCGGATCCAGATGTCGTCGGTCAACGGCCCGCGATTGCGCCCCAGCAAGGCGGTTTCCATCGACGTGGCCTTTTCTTTCATCGAAGCAGAGATCGGATTGTAGATGGTGACTATCAATACGCCGAAGAACAAGGCCACCAACAAAGGTGCAAACAGGAACTGCCAGGCCGACAGACCCGAAGCACGGGCGATCACCAATTCGAGTTTGCGCGACAGGTCCAGCAAAGTCAGCATTGCACCGAACAGGACGGCGAAGGGAAACACCTGTTCGGCAATCGCCGGCGTCCTGAACAGCGACAGACGCGCCACAACCAGACTCGTGGCTGCAGGCACATCCGAGGTGCGGCGGATCAATTCGACGAAATCGAGCGTATAGATCAGCGCAAACACGGTCATAAAGACCATCAGCATGGCGCGGGCAAAGCGGATGGCGAGATAACGGGACAGTGTCGGCGAGGCGAAAATCATGCGGGGTGCCCCCCTGCAATTTGTGCCTGTTTGCGCATTTGCCTCCGCCGGGCAAACAACGAGGTGCCGCCAAAGCCAATGAAAATCGATGCGGCAATCGCCAGCAACGGTGTCAGATAAACCAGCGGAACCACCCATGTGAAACGGATGGTCAGGCTCGACAGTGCAAAGCCCAAAATCCGCAGGCCGACCACGGCAATGACCGCCAGACCCATCGCCAGCCCGCGTCCCTGTCGTGTGGTGCGTGCCACGCCAAGGGCAGCAAAGCCGATCAGACCAAAGGCAAAGGCATAAAGCGGGGCGGTAAAACGATCGTGCAATTCGGCACGGATCCGGCCGCGCTGGGCTGGTGTCAATGTCTCGTCATCGGGCGGGATAATCAACTGCCATGTCGTACGTTCGCGCGGTTTGGCATAGACGGAGGTGACTTCGTTGCCAAACTGGCTGAGATCGAAGGCGTAACGCTGGAAGGTGACGATTTGCGGGGTGGGATTGTTGCTGATTTCGCGCTGCACGCTGCCTTTTTCAAGCAGCAGATAGGATTGGCCGTCGACTTCGATGGTTTGTCCGCGCTCGGCGATATAAACGGCCGTCCGCTCGGGGTCTCGGCGGTCCTGAATGAAAATTCCCATCAAAGCGGGACCGGATTTTTCACGGAAGTGGAATATGATGTCTTTGTCGAGCGGAGTAAATTGACCATCGCGCACGATATTGGAGACGACATCGGCGCGGATTTTGGTGATCACGTCGCGCAAGGCCATAAAGCTTTGAGGCATCAGCCAGATGGTCAGAAACGCCACCAGCAGCGACATGATCAAGGCCAAAGTGGCAAAAGGCAGCAGCAAACGCCACGGCGACAGGCCGGCGGCACTCATCACGATCAATTCGCTGTCGCCGTTCAGACGATTCAAAGTGTACAGAACCGCAATGAACAGCGCGACAGGCGCGATAATGGCAATCAGCGAGGGAAACGACAGGCCGGTGACGGTCAGAAAGATCAGCAAAGACTGGCCCTTGATGGCCACCAGATCGAATTCGCGCACGGCTTGCGACAGCCAGACCACGCTCGCGAGTACCAGCAATGTCACAAAACAAGCAACAAAGGCGTTTTTGAAAAGATAGCGTTCGATTAGGGTCATGCTGGGATAGCGCTTCTTCTGCTCTTGCTCTCGTCTCAAATGCCATTAAACCAAGATGCACTGTGATTCCAGTCTTAATGGCTGATTCACCACCGATGACCGTGCACGAGCCCGCCAAACAGGGATGGAGCCTGACAATGTCGACTGATATCAAAATCACTTTTGCCGAACCAACCGTGGCCGATAGCGGCACTTTGGTGATGTTTATTGCCGAAGGCGGGGTTTTTGGTCGTGAATTATCCGCTCTGATCGGCAAAAAGGCCGAAAACCACCTCAAGCGCGCTGCCGAGGCCGAGCAATTTACCGGCAAGGAAAAACAGGTTCTGGTGGTGCCGGCCCCCGAAGGGATTTCGGCCAGCCGGGCTGTGCTGGTGGGTATTGGCGGTTCCCAACAGCGGGCCGAGACCAATTATGTCAATTTAGGCGGTTTGATTGCCGGCAAACTGGGCAAGGCGACGCACGCCATGCTGTTGCTCTTCGGGCCGGAAGACTGGCGTGTCGATTCTGCGGCCGCCGCCGATCTGGCACTGGGCATGCACTTGCGTACCTATGATTTCGACCATTACAAGACCAAGAAAAAGGACGATGCCGCAAAGCCTGCCAGCGTCAAGGTGATCATTGGCGTGCATGATGCCGCAGGAGCGAAAAAGGCCTATAAATATGCCGAGGCCGTGGCAGGCGGCGTGACCATCGCCCGCAATCTGGTCAACGAGCCCCCCAATGTGCTGACACCGACCGCCTTTGCCAAACAAGCGGCTGAATTGTCGAAACTGGGTGTCGATGTCGATATTCTGGACGAAAAGCAGCTCGGCAAGATCGGCATGCGCGCTTTGCTGGCGGTCGGCCAGGGCTCGCGGCAGGAAAGCCGCGTGGTAATCATGCGCTGGCATGGCGACAAGTCCGCCAAAGGCAAGAAGAGCAAGCCTCTGGCCTTTATCGGCAAGGGCGTGGTGTTCGATACCGGCGGCATTTCCATCAAACCGGCAGCGGGTATGGAAGACATGAAGGGCGATATGGCAGGGGCGGCCTGCGTGGTCGGCCTGATGCATGCGCTGGCAGCCCGCAAGGCCAAAGTCGATGCCATCGGCGTCATCGGACTGGTGGAAAACATGCCGGACGGCAATGCCCAGCGGCCCGGTGATATTGTCAAATCCTATGACGGCCAGACCATCGAAATCATCAATACCGATGCCGAAGGCCGTCTGGTGCTGTGCGATCTGCTCGCTTATGTGCGCGATCACTACAAGCCTGCTTTCATGATCAATCTGGCGACCCTGACAGGGGCGATTCTGGTGGCTCTGGGGCAGGAAAATGCCGGACTGTTTTCGACCAATGACGGTTTGTCGGACCGTTTGAGTGCTTCGGGCCGCGCCACGGGCGAAACCGTCTGGCGGATGCCTTTGGGTCCGGCCTATGACAAGATGATCGACAGCCGCTTTGCCGACATGAAAAACACCGGCGGCCGGTTTGCCGGTTCGATCACGGCGGCGCAATTCCTGCGGCGGTTTGTCGGCGATGTGCCTTGGGCGCATCTCGATATAGCAGGCACCGGCATGTCCTCTCCCAACAGCGATATCAACCGGAGCTGGGGCTCGGGCTGGGGCGTTCGTCTGCTGGACCGCTTGGTGCATGATTACCACGAAGCCAAATGACCCAAATCTGGTTCTATCACCTGCAAACCAAACCGCTCGACGTGAGCCTGCCGCGATTGCTCGAAATCGCGGTAGAGCGGGATGTGAACATCGTTGTTCAGTCTCCCTTGCCGGAGCGGATCGATGCGCTGGACCAGTTGTTTTGGACCTATAGCGAGGATGGTTTTCTGCCGCATGGCCGCGAGGGTGATCCGGCGATCGAGGCCGATCCGGTGGTGCTGGCCACCAGCGAGGCCAATCCCAACCACGCCACCATGCGGATTTTGCTGGATCAGGCGCCTTTTCCCGCTAATCTTGCCGATTATGATCGCGTCATGATCATGTTTGACGGCAATGACGAGGCGGCTTTGGCCCATGCGCGTCTGCAATGGAAGCAGGCGATGGGATTTGGTGTTGACCTGTCTTATTGGCAGCAAGGCGAAACAGGCGGCTGGGAGAAAAAGCATGAGAAAAAACAAGATAGTTAGTCCGGTTTTCTCATCTGTTTTGCGCTGGATGGTTCCCGCATTGGCTGTCTCGGTGCTGGCAGCTTGCAGCACACCGTCCAGACCGCCCGAACCGGTTGCCCAGCCTTTGCCGGTGGTTGACCCCAATCCGTTCGGTCCCGTAGTGGGCGAGGATGGCCGTTGCAAGGGCTCGCCGGGCATTGATCTGGCCAACCTCAAAACCCGCAATACAGATGCAACTTTGGTTGGCATCAGCGAATGCGAACTGGTGGCGCTGAAAGGCGAGCCGCTCAGCGTCCAAAGCGGTTCAAGCCCGACCGCCAAGCGTGAAACCACCATTCTCTATATGGAAGCGACCGGCAAAGCGGTTTATCTGTTTGCCAACAACCAGATGGTGCGCGTCGTGCGTGGTAACGCACAATAATGAAAACCCGCGTGGTCACGCACAATAATGAAAACCTGCGTGGTCACGCACAGTAAGACTTAACTCGCCGCTTCCAGCTGTTCCGAGAGGCTCAACCATTCCTCTTCCGCGGCATTGAGCGCGCGTTGCACTTCGCCGCGTTGGGCTGACAATGTGGCGGCTTTCGAAGGATCGCGGCTGAAGGCATCGGGGGCGGCCAAGGCCTGATCGATTTTGGTGATCAGCGTCTGGAATTTGTCCATTTTTGCGGCGGCCGCATCGATTTTGCGTCGCAAACCTGCCAGATCGACCTTTTTGGGTGTGGAATCTTTGACTTTCTGTGCGGCCTCTTGCGCCAGTTTCTGCTCGCTTTTGGGGGCAGGGGGCTTGGCGGGACCGTCGAGCACCAATTGCCGGTAAAGATCAAGATCACCATCAAACGGCGCGACCGTGCCGTTATTGACCAGCCAGAGCCGGTCGGCACAGGCTTCGATCAGAAAGCGGTCATGCGAGATCAGGATGACCGCACCTTCATAATCATTGATGGCTTCCATCAATGCGAGGCGCGAATCGATGTCGAGATGGTTGGTCGGTTCATCGAGAATGAGCATATGCGGGCCTTCAAAGGCCGCCAGCCCCATCATCAAACGGGCCTTTTCGCCACCCGACAGGCGGGCAACCGGCGTATCGGCCTTGGCGCCGGGAAAGCCCATACGGGCACAGCGGGCGCGGATTTTGGCCTCGGTGCCATCGGGCATCCGGTCTGCGACATGGCGGAAGGGTGATGCGGCCTCGGATAATTCATCGAGCTGGTGCTGGGCGAAATAGCCGACTTTGAGCTTGCTGGAGCGTCGCAGAGTGCCGCCCATGGCCGCGAGCTTTCCGCCAATCAGCTTGGCAAAGGTCGATTTGCCGTTGCCGTTGGAGCCGAGCAGGCCGATGCGGTCATCATCGGCGATCACCAGATTGAGCCGCTTCAGAATCGCCTTGTCGCCATAGCCGGTCGAGACATCATCCATCGAGATGATCGGCGGGGCCAAGGGCCGTTCGGGCGAGGGCATATCGAAAGGCAAGACGTCGGAATCGATAATGGTGGCGACGGGGGCCATTTTTTCGAGCCGTTTGACCCGTGATTGCGCCTGTCTGGCTTTGGAGGCTTTGGCCTTGAAGCGATCGACAAAGGCTTGCAGATGCCGGCGTTCGTCTTCCTGCTTCTTTTTCAATTTGAGCTGCAAGGCCTGCTTTTCGGCCCGTTGCTTCTCGAAATTGTCATAAGCGCCGCGATAGAGCGTCAATTTGCCCTGATCGAGATGCAGGATGTGGTCGACCGACTGGTTGAGCAAATCGCGGTCATGGCTGATAACCAGCGCCATGTGCGGATAGCGCGCCAGATATTCCATCAGCCACAGCGTGCCTTCGAGATCGAGATAATTGGTCGGCTCGTCCAGCAGCAAGAGGTCGGGTTCGGCAAACAACACGGCGGCCAGTGCCACGCGCATCCGCCAGCCACCCGAAAAGGACGAGCAGGGCCGCGCTTGCGCTTCGCTGTCAAAGCCCAGACCATGCAGCACCGAGGCCGCGCGGGCGGGCGCGGCATGGGCCTCGATATCAACCAGACGGATCTGGATTTCGGCAATGCGGGCCGGATCGGTGGCCGTTTCGGCTTCCGCCAGCAGAGCAGCGCGCTCTGTGGCGGCAGCCAGCACGACCTCGAGCAGGGTTTCGGGGCCCGACGGGGCCTCTTGGGCGACCGAGCCGATTCGCATGCCGCGCCCGATGGTGATGGAGCCGGATTCGCCCGATAATTCGCCTTGAATCATCCTGAACAGCGTTGTTTTGCCGGTTCCGTTGCGGCCGACAAAGCCAATTCTGCCATCAGGGGGAAGGGCGACGCTGGTGTGATCGAACAACAAGCGGGCGCCGAGGCGATAGGTCACATCATTGATATGGAGCATGCCATGGCTTTTGCAGCATCAAAAACCATTGTGCAAGAAACAGTTTCATGATTCTTGTATGAATTATTGAATCTGAGGCTTGATCCTGCGGCCCTAAGGGCGTAGAGGATCACTTGTCGGAGATGCTCCGGCATGATTATTTGGTTACGGGGTATAGCGCAGCCTGGTAGCGCATCTGGTTTGGGACCAGAGGGTCGT
>CAIYZJ010000267.1 GCA_903930675.1 uncultured Hyphomicrobiales bacterium | reverse complement strand
GGCGTTGGCGATGTTGTTGCCGATCACGTCGAGGTCCTTTTGGGCGACCTTCATACCCGACATGGTAACTGAGAGAGACATGGCTTACCCCACTGGTAGAGTTATTCGATAACCTACCTCAGCAAGTCCCGTGCCAACTCTGTCTCGACGGGTAAATAACGGAATTTCGGCAAAACCACCATCAGGGGATGGCGAGAGAGATGCCAAATAACCGAGGGATTGTCTAGGGTTTTTGCGGGGTTGCATAAAAAGATCCACAAACTTGATAAAAAGCACGCGCAAACCCTTAAAGGATTCCTGCAAGTGACCGTCTTAGTGGATGTCGAATGAATGCGGAGAGACGATAATGTTGAACATGAACGCAGTGCGCGCTTACCAGCAGGCTGAGCAAGAGTTTCTCGTTGATGGTTCCGATCCCTATCGTCTGGTGCAGATCCTTTTCACCGAACTTCTCGCTTCGATGGATCGCACGGCTCTCTCGCTGGAAGCCAATGATCTGGCCGGCAAGTCCGCTGCATCCTCAAAAGCCCTGACAATCGTTTATGTGCTCTCGACCAGCCTCGATTTCGAGCGCGGCGGCGAAGTGGCACAGTCTCTGTCGGCCTTCTACGCATGGGTGCGTGGCCAGCTGCTGGCTCTGACACAGGATAACTCGCTCGAGCGTTGCCGCGGTATCCGCAACGCGATCTTCGAAATTGCCGATGCATGGGACCAGATTTCGTCGCAAGCAGCAGCCTGAGACAACACTTTCTGATCGAAAGTGGGAGCGGATTCCGCAAATCCTCTCCATCAAAAACCGGCCCGCAAGGCCGGTTTTTTGTTGTGTTGCACCCCAAAAGTCTGAAAAAGGATTTTAACCGTGGCTCAGCGGTCTGGTTCGTCGAGCGAGAGCTTTTTCATCTTCTCGATCAAAGTCGTGCGGTGCAGCCCCAGCGTGCGGGCGGCTTTGCTGACCGAGCCTTTGGCATCATCCAGCGCATAACGGATGAAACTGCCTTCGACATCCAGCAGATATTCGCGCAGATCGAACGCGTCACTCATCCCGATCACCTGACGCGGATCAACCGGACGGCTGGCCACGCCAAAGGACTGGCTGGAAAACGGCTTGCCGCTCTGGTCACTCATCGAGGCATCGATAGAGGCCAGCGCACTGCTCATCGCCGATGGGACGGCATTGCCGGAGGGCAGGGGATCGAACATTCCGCCCATTGGTGTGCGATAGGCCGCCTGATTGCGCTCATGCGCGGCCAGATTGACCTGTGCCAGACCCTGCACGGACTTGCGCAGACTTTCTGTTTCATTGACGGGGGACGGTTTGACCGCCGAACGGAAGATGCTCTGCACCATCGCGCCGTCGATCTGCTTGTTGGGATAGAGGATCGCCAACCGCTCCAGCACATTGCGCAATTGCCGGATATTGCCGGGAAACCGCATGGCTTGCAGTGCCTCGACGCCGGAAATGGACAGATCGGGCAGATGCGGAAAGCCTTGCTCCTGAAAGCGAACAAGCGTCAGCTCGATCAATTTCGGAATATCCTCGACCCGCTCGTCCAGCCCCGAGATCGAAATGGGGAACACGTTCAGGCGATAGAGCAAATCCTCGCGGAAATGGCCCATATCGACCAACTGGTCGAGATTGCGATGGGTGGCGCAGACAAAACGCACATCCGCATGGATGGGTTCATTGCCGCCGATGCGGGTAAAGGACCGCTCTTCGAGCACCCGCAGCAGCTTGACCTGCATCTCCATCGGCATTTCACCGATTTCGTCGAGAAACAAAGTGCCGCCGATGGCCGCTTCCATATAACCCTGACGCAGCTTGACCGCGCCGGTATAGGCGCCGCGTTCGGAGCCGAACAATTCGCTTTCCAGAAGATCGCGCGGGATGGCCCCGCAATTGACCGGAATGAATGGACCATGCGCGCGGTTGGAATAGGCATGCACCGCGCGGGCGATAAATTCTTTGCCGCTGCCGGAGGGGCCGAATATACTTACGGTTGTATCCAAGGGGGCGACACGGGTGACAAGGTCGACAACGTGACGCATGACGGCACTTGGAAGATCCAAGTAGCTATCCACCATTTCACGCTTTAAACCCACTCTATTCAACACAACACCCTGGTCTTGAGAGGTATTCGGGTGCGTGATCCACAGCCCTGTCAAACTTTTGACATCCTCAGTGCTGGTTTTGACGATATGCAGGGAATGTGTCAACAATCCTTATGGTTGCAAAATGAAATTATCCGACAATAAATTTGTTATAAATTAAATTTACGAAAAATTAATGTTAACAAACAGTAACTTATGACCAAGGTGTCGGATTTTAATCATAACAGTCAAGTTTCGCACAATGCGGTTGGCAAGGTCTTTGCATTCCCTGTGTCGCGGTCCTCAAACCGGCGTTGGAGTAGAGAATGAGTGTTGTATTGTGTGTGACAGATGGCTTGCCCGATAGCGAAGCGTGGGTGACCCATCTCTATATGCGCGGCCATGATGCGCAGGCGGTTGATTTGAAAACCCTTGCCAGCATGAAAGGCGACCAGTGGTCGCGTTGCGCCTTGGTCATCGCCAATGCAAGTGTCAAGCAATTTGCGGCAGACAATGCTGCATTTGCGGCCAAGTGTCGGGCCCTGAAGGCCGACCGCATTGTGCTGATTGATCCGCCAGCCCCGCAATTTGCCATCAAGGGCGAATTCAACGGTGCGGTGTTGAAGATCACCCCTGCGGAAGACGGCTGGCGTTTTGCCTCCGAAGTCGTGGCCCGTTTCGTCGATGACGAGCAGAATGTGGCCGCAGGCGATCCGCAAACCTATAATCTCTTGCGTCTGGCCCGCCGCGTGGCCATGTCGGATGTGACTGTGATGCTGGTGGGACCAACCGGCACCGGCAAGGAAGTGTTCTCGCGCTTCCTGCATAATTGCTCCAAACGTTCCAAAGAAGCTTTTATCGCCGTCAATTGCGCGGCCGTGCCCGACACCATGCTGGAAGCCGTGCTATTCGGTTACGAGCGCGGGGCCTTTACCGGCGCGCACCATCCCAACAAGGGGATTTTCCGCGCAGCCGATGGCGGCACTTTGCTGCTAGACGAAGTGTCGGAAATGGCCTTGCATCTGCAAGCCAAATTCCTGCGCGTGTTGCAGGAAAAGGAAGTGACCCCGCTGGGCGGTTCCAAGCCGGTTCCAGTCGATATCCGCGTGATTGCCACCTCCAACCGTCATATGCTGGACGAAGTGAAGGTCGGCCGCTTCCGCGAAGATCTGTACTATCGCTTGAACGTGTTCCCCCTCGCGACCCAGTCGCTGAAAGAACGTACCGGCGACATTCTGCCGATCACCATTGCCTTGCTGGCCAAGCATGTGGGCGGATTTGCCAAAATTCCTTCGATCTCCAATGCTGCGATCGAGAAGCTGGAAGGCCATAGCTGGCCGGGCAATGTGCGCGAGCTGGAAAATGTGGTCCAGCGCGCTCTGGTTCTGGCAGGTAACGGCATGATCGAGACCGATCATCTGATGATCGACCCGAATGATGTCTTTCGCTCCGATGGTTCGGACGACAAACGTCCGCCCTTGCAGGCTGTCAGTGCTTAATCCGGTTCAAACGATTAGTTAGGGAATACGATCATGTCCATTATTACCTCGACTGGGTTAGCCAACGAAATCCTCTCGCAAGCCTCGACCAAGCTCCAGCCGCAAGGCAAGGGCAGCGCGAATTTCGCGGATGTGATGAGCAATGCCTTGAATCAGGTGTCCGAGGCCCAGGGCAAAGCCGCAGACCTCGTGAAATCGTTTCAGGCGGGTGATGAAGTGGACGTGACCAAGGTCATGCTGGCCCGTGAAAAGGCCTCGCTGTCGTTTGAAGCCACATTGCAGGTGCGCAACAAATTGCTGAGCGCCTACAAAGACGTGATTTCGATGCCGGTCTGATACGGCGTTTTTGTTAAGTCCGGAATGGCACCCATTCCGGTTGAACTGCTGAGATTGAACGGGTTCGGGGACTAGGCTATGGCCGAAAATAATATGACCTATTCGTCGCAAGGCGGGGATGTTTCTCCCGGCGGACGTGCGTTGCAAGTCTTCTCGTCCTTGCAGGACTATATGAAGCAGCCTGCGGTTATCCGCTCGATGCCGATGATCCTTGTCGGTTTCGTGGTTGTGGTCGGCATTGCCCTGATCATCATGATGCGCGAACCGCCGATGGTGGTGTTGTTCCCCAAACTGGCCGAAGAAGACAAAGCCCAGGTGATGCAGATCCTGACCAATCAGGGCATCAAGGGCCAGCTCGACAATCTGACAGGACAGGTCACGGTTCAGCGTCCCGATTTCTACCGTGCGAAAATGGCCCTTGCTGCCAATGGTCTGCCCAAGGCATCGACCTCCGGTTATGATCTGCTGACACAAATGCCCATGGGCACCAGCCGCTCGGTCGAAGCGGTTAAATTGCGTCAGGCACAGGAAAGCGAACTGTCCCGCTCGATCATGGAAATCCGTGATATCGAGGGGGCACGCGTGCATTTGGCCGTTCCCGAGCGTTCGGCTTTCGTGCGCGATCAGCAGCCGCCCTCGGCTTCGGTATTTGTGAAACTCGCCGCTGGCCGCAGTCTCGGTCCCGGGCAGGTCCAGTCGATCCTGCATCTGGTCAGCTCTTCGGTGCCGTTCATGAGCGTGGCGAGCGTGACGCTGGTCGATCAATACGGCAATCTTCTGTCCAATCCCCAGCGTGATGCCGATATGGGCCTGACCGCCCAGCAGCTCGAACACAAGATCCGTGTCGAGAAACTGCTGCGCGAGCGTGTGGTCAATCTGATGACCCCGATTGTCGGCTATGGCAATGTGACGACCGAAGTGAATGTCGAGATGGACTTCACCCGCTCCGAACAGACCCGCGAGATTTACGATCCTGAATCGCGTGCGATCCGCTCCAAGCAGGAATCTGTGACCGACTCGTCCGAAGGGATTGCCCGTGGTGTACCCGGTGCAACTTCGAACCAGCCTCCGACAACCCCGCAACTGGCGCAGGCAGCTTCCACTCCGGCAGCACCCTCCGAGGGTCCGAAAAACCATGCAGCCAGCTCGTTGCAAAATTTTGAGGTCAGCCGCGAAGTGCGCTCCAGCAAGGCAGCACTCGGAGAAGTGAAACGTTTGTCCGTGGCGGTGCTTTTGCGCTCCTCCACTACCGTTGATCCCAAGACAGGCAAGTCTGTCGAAAAGGCGATGACGGAAGCCGAAAGCACCCGTCTGACCAACTTGTTGCAACAGGCTGTCGGCTTTGATCAGGACCGTGGCGACCGCGTGTCGATCCTGTCGACCAGTTTTGCCGACGAACAACCAATGGTGTCGCGTTCATGGTATGATGCGCCTTGGGTTGAAGATGCGATCCGTCAGGGCGGCATCCTGTTGGTGCTGGCTGTGATTGTTCTGGGTGCCCTGCGTCCGCTGCTGGTCCGTCTGATGTCGCGTGCCGATTATGCCGCACTGCAGAGCGAAACAGTGATGGGTGAAGGCGAGACCATCGAAGTGCAGGAAGGTGAAAGCCTTGAAGACATCAAGGCCCGCCTGAAGCCGAAGAAGACGGCGATCACCGCCGAAATGCTGGATACGGCCAATTCCTATGACGACAAAGTGGCCGTTATCCGAATTCTGGTGGGCGATGACTCCAGCCGTGTGACGGCGGTGCTCAAGCAGATGATCCAAAGGGACTTGAACTGATACCAACGGCATCCGGCCCGCTCAGGCGGGCTTGATGTTTGAGAATGGTCATTCAATCGAGGCATTTTTAAAAATTATCGCTGGCTTGAACAACAAAAACACCGACGGCGATGATCTGGTAGAAATGGACAAAGGGCGTAACCATGGCTGAGTCAGCGGCTGAAGTAGAACTCCACGAAGACAGTGCCTATCAGTTGTTGAGCGGTACGCAGAAGTGCGCCATTGTCATGCTCTTGCTCGGCGAGGACGAAGCCGCCGAAATTCTGAAAAATCTGTCACCGCGCGAAGTCCAACAGCTCGGTAGTGCCATGTATTCGGTGGCCGATCTCGACCAGCGAACCGTCAATCTGGTGCTCGACGAATTTCTCGATATCATGAAGGCCCAGACCAGTATCGGTCTGGGAGCGGATGCTTATATCCGCCGGGTGCTCACCAAGGCGCTGGGCGAGGACAAAGCAGGCAGTATCATCACACGTATCGCGCCGTCGAGCGGCTCGAAGGGCATTGAAATTCTCGACTGGATGGATGCCCGCTCGATCGCCGAAATGATCGAGGGCGAACATCCCCAGATCATCGGACTGATCGTCGCCCATCTCGATTTCGCAGTCGCTGCCGACGTGCTCGTGCAATTGCCCGAAGCCTTGCAACACGAAGTCATCCAGCGCGTCGCCACACTGGATTCGGTGCAGCCGGAAGCCATTGCCCAGCTCGAACGCGTCATGCAGATGCGTTTCCAGGCCTCGACGTCGCTTCGCGCCTCCAAAGTCGGCGGTATCAAGGCCGCTGCAAAGATCATGAACTTTACCCAGACGCCGGTTGAGCAACGCATCATGAAGGCCTTGCTGAAGGTCGACAAGAACCTGATGACCAACATTCAGGACAACATGTTCGTATTTGAAAACCTGATCATGGTCGACGAAAAGAACCTCGGCGTCTTGATGCGTAACGTTGATCCTGAAAATCTTGCCGTTGCCCTCAAAGGTGCGGATGAACGTCTGCGCGACAAGATCCTCGGTTCGATGTCTGCACGTGCGGCAGCCGCCATCGTAGACGAAATCGAAGCCAAAGGCCCGATGCGCGTCACCGAAGTGCAGGAAGCACAGAAGCAAATTATCGCAGTGTCCCGTCGTCTGTCGGATGCGGGTCAGATGGTCCTAGCAGGCCGAGGCGACGACTATGTCTGATCAGTCGACACGCCGGGTTCGTATCGACGAAGTGTCAGGCCTGTTCAAACGGGATGGCGGCTTCGTCGAAACAAGCCATGGCGGTCGCCAGAAGGACGGCAACTTCGTGGCATGGGGGCGTGCCAATTTCCGCGAAGTCGTGCCCGAGCTGCCTCCGCCTGCCGTGCCCGAGCAGTCAGCCGAAGCCGAACAACAATCCGAGGAGGCGCAGGCCGAACAGGCTGGCAAAGAAGCCGCCATGCTTGCGGCCGCTGAAGCTGCCGCCGCCCCGCCGCCACCCCCGCCGCCGCCTGTCGATCAGGATCCGCCACCCTCCGCCGAAGAGATTTTGGCTGAGATCGAAGCGGCCCGCGAGGAAGGCCGCGCCAATGGCTATGCCCAGGGCATTGCCGCTGCCCGTCAGGAATTGAGCGAAGCCCTGCTGGCTTTGCGCTCCATGGAATCCGAACTGGTCTTTCAGGCCGACGAAGCCCGCCAGCAGGCTGCCAATATGATGGCCCAGCATGTGCGCCGCATTGCGCAGGATCTGGCAGGCACGGTATTTGCCGAAATTCCGCAGGAATTCATCGAGCGCATCCGCCGTGCCGCCGATCTGTTCATCCGCGCCAATACCGAATTCACCATTTCGATTTCCCGTCACGATGCCAAAGCCTTGACCGATGCGCTGGCCGGAGACGAAGTGTTTGCCTCGATCCGCGTGATTGCGGATCCCGATCTGGTGCGCGGAGCCTTCCGCCTGTCTTCCCGTGATCTCGAAGTCGAGGACACCCCGCTGATCGAGGGCGGGGAAGAGGAATAAGGCATGACCGAGGCCATCAAGCATCTGGAACGCTCACTGTCGTCGATCCGTTCCGAACGGGTGATCCATGCTGTCGGTCGTGTGAAACGTTTTGACGGCCAGATCATCCATGCCAGTGCCTTTCCGGCCTCGGTGGGGCAGGAATGCCGGATCTATCTGGATGACGGCTCGTGGGCCGAGGCTGAAGTCATTGGTTTTCTTGATGAATATACTGTTCTGGTGTTGACGGGCGGCAAGGGTGCGATTGTCGCCGGAGCCCGCGTCGAGACCGTCAAGCGGGTCGATCTCGTGCCTTGCGGTGACGGCTTGCTGGGGCGGGTGTTTGATGGCGCGGGCAATGTGCTGGACGGCATGGAAGCGCCGGTATTGCGCGAGAAATGGCCGTTGCGCGGCGAGCGGGTCAATCCCTTGCGCCGACGTCCGGTCAAGCAGGCTCTTGATACCGGCGTGCGGGCCATGAATGCCCTGCTGACCGTGGGTGTCGGCCAGCGTATCGGCATTATCGCAGGCTCGGGCGTCGGTAAATCCTCGCTGTTGTCGACCATTGCGCGCTATACCACCGCCGAAGTGGTGGTGATCGGGCTGATCGGCGAGCGCGGACGCGAAGTGTCGGGCTTTGTCGAGGAATTGCAGCAATCCCCGTCTTTCGCCCATACAATCATGGTTGCGGTGCCTGCCGATCAATCGCCGGTGCTGCGTATCCGCGGCGTCTATCGTGCCACCGCCTATGCCGAATATTTCCGCGCCCGCGGCAAGAATACCTTGCTGATGATCGACAGTCTGACCCGCGTGGCCCATGCCCAGCGCGAATTGGGGCTGGCTTTGGGCGAGCATCCGACAGCCAAGGGTTATCCGCCTTCGGTGATTTCGCTGATCGGCAGTCTGCTGGAACGCGCAGGACTGGACGGCGATACCGGCGGCAGCGTCACAGCTATTTACACCGTGCTGGCCGATGGCGATGACACGACCAATGATCCGGTTGTCGATACGTCGCGCGCTATTCTGGACGGACATATCGTTCTGTCGCGCCGTCAGGCCGAGCAGGGGATCTATCCTGCCATTGATCTGGGTGCTTCGATCAGCCGCACCATGACAGATTGTGTTTCTCCCGGACAGATGACGCGCGCCCGCAAGTTCCGCCGTTTGCTGAGTTTGTGGGAGCAGAACCGCGACCTTGTGCTGTTGGGCGGCTACCAGACCGGACAGGATCCCGAACTCGATCAGGCCTTTGCGATGTATCCGCAATTGTTGAGCTTTATCACCCAATCCATGCACGAACGCAGCGGGCTTGTCGAAAGCGAAGCGCGTCTGCAAGCCCTGTTCCCGTGAGGAGGGCTGAATGAATTCGCGCCGTGTGAAATTATATTCGATCAAGAAAAACATCGAATTGCTGGGCTTTCGCCGCGAGGCCGACCAGCTTAAAAGCGAGCTTGACCGTTTGAACAAGCGTATCGAGCAGGTCGCAGAACTTGAAGCCGGCTATAAACAGCAATTGGCCATGCCGGAAATGAGCGCGACCGAATATATGACCATTATCGACATTTTCCATCGCCTGTCGGAACGCAGACGGCTCGATCAGGCCCGTTACGACATGCTGGAAACCGAACGCTCGCGCCTGACCGGCATCGTCATCAGCAAAAAGCGCGAGGTTGAAAAGCTCGAAGACCAGGCCAAATCCATGGCCATACAGGAACGTGAGGAAAAGCAGGAAATTGCGGACAGAATGATGCCCGCACCGCGCCCCCGCTAGCGGGGAAAAACGGGGCAGAGCATTGTAATTGCGGCAGCAAATCGCTTGCCGTAATGCGTATCGGGTGTGGCACAAAAATTGCAATATAATTGCGAATTGTTGTGTTTCGTAGTGTGGGGTGTTTCGTGGTTCAGAGCGTAACAGGGCAGGCAGTGGCTACAACGGCGGTGGAGACCATCGCCAGCGATTCCGTGACTGCTCCATCATCGGCCGGAAATGGTGTGCTGTTCAATTTGACCGGCCTACTTGATACTGTTTCGGCCAATGCCGCACTCTCCGGCGTGCCTGCCACCGATGCACCGCCTGCAGCCCTTGCCGTGGCAGCACTGACGGCCAATCCGTCATTGGTCGCGGCTGCCGTTTCCAAGCCGCTCGATGTGTCCTCGCTGTCATCGGTCGATGCGGGGCTGGCCTCCTTGCTGATGCTCAAACAAACCGCATCCAAGGGCCTGGTGGCCAGTGCAGAGGCGAAATTGCCGACATCCGGCCCTGCCGCCGATCTGGCCAATATTTCGCTGACCCTCAAATTCAACAACCGCACCCCCGAAATGGAACCGCTCGTGCAGCCTGTGGAGCCGGTCGCTTTGGCGTTGCCCGCGGGTGAATTGCCATTGGATGGCCAGACCCCTGATCCGGTTGCTGCAGTCCATCTTGACACCGTGCCTGTTGCCGAACTTTCTGGTGGTGAATCGTCCGTTGACGGGGGTCTGCCTGTTGTGACCGGGCAGACAATCCAAACCGCTCCTGAGGCGCAAGAGGCTATCCCTGTCGCGGTGGATTCTTTGCAGACTGTGCTTGCCGATGCTGCTGTGCAGCCTATCGGCCCTGAAACGCTGGGCGTCGTTCAAACCCAGCCGCAAGGTACTGCTGCCAATGCCGTTACCCCCGTCGAGGTGTACACCGAAGTGACTGTGGTTCCGGCGGCCTCTGACGCGCCTGTGGCTGCGACGCCACCGGACTTGCTTGAGCCGCTTCCGGTTCCCGATGCCACTCTTGCACCCCCCGTTCTGATCATCGATGACACTGCCGGGGCAACCGGGTTCAAAATTTCTCTGGTCCGGCCCGATCAGGCCCTAACTGTCGAGCCGGTTGCCAAAAGACTGCCGGTGTCTGACGGACTTGGTGTATTGAGTGTCGCGGCGGATGAGGCTGTTGCGGTCAGTGGACAGGATCAATCAGTTCTGGCGGTTCTTGCCGATGGGGTGAAGCGTGTCGAGACGGTCGAGCCTGCCTCGATTGGAACTGCAGCCCCCCTGACTTCGCCCGATTTATCCGTTTTGGCACAGGCGGCGGGGCTCAAGATATCGCTGGCTTCGCAAGCAACAGCGGGACAGAAGGCCGGGGCCTCAACCCTTTCGCCTCTGGCAGCCACTGACGCTATCGAGACCGTATCCGGCAAGGACGAGCCTGCCAAAGCTCATGAAAACCTTGCCCGGGCTCCGGTGACAGGCCAGCCCGTTCCTGCTGTTGACGCGACGATGCAGGAGCAGGTTGCTCTGGCGGCCCAAGTGCATGGCCAACCTGTTGTGCATCCGGCAAACCGGACAGCGACCGCGTCATCGACGCGCGAAACCGACCTTGCCCCAGTGTCCAATACACAGG
>CAIYZJ010000266.1 GCA_903930675.1 uncultured Hyphomicrobiales bacterium | reverse complement strand
TTTGCTGATCTGGGGCCAAAGCCGACAATCGTTGCGGCTATGTTGCGCGGCAACCAGCAGCCGGTCCCTTTGATTGTCAATTCAACCAATAACGGGATCAAGCCCGGCACCGGTGTCAGCGAGGTTCAAAACCTCAGTCTGGCGCAGGATATGCGCACCGGTGACAGTTTCGAAGTGACAATGAAACTGACCTCGGATGCCACCAATTTGCGGACCTTCAAAATCGACCCGCTCGGCAACAGTGCCAAGGCTGATTTTGTTGATAAATTGAATGCGGCGATTGCGGCGGCCACCGGCAATGCCACTCCGGCGCCCGTCGCGGCATCCATTGATCTGAACGGCAAAGTGACTTTCACCTGGAGCGGTGTCGGCGATGTGCCCGAAGTCAGCGTGTCGCAACTCAATGCCGTGCAGAATGTGCAACGCTCGCTGATTGCCAGCTATCCGATCGATCTGGCACGCGCCAACCCTGTAGCTCCCGATATCACCGTGCGGGTGATTGATCTGGGCAAGATCGAAATCCTCGACAAGAATACCGGAAAGAGCCTTGCCAACCGCAATTATTCGACGGGCGAAACCATTGACTACATGGGCCTGTCGTTCAAAATCAACGGCAATGCGCAGGTCGGCGACACCTATACCATCGTGTCCGACATGACCCGCACCGGCGACAACCGCAATGCGGCTTTGTTGGGCGGTTTGCAGTCGAAGGATGCCTACGGGGTCGGTTCCGGTAATTTCCAGGATATTTATGCCTCGGTAGCCGCGCAGTTGACATCGGCAACGCAAGCGGCCAATGACACCTCGACCTCGGCCCAGCAATCGGCAGCCAGCCTGTTGTCGGCCTATGACGGCAAGATCGGTGTGAGCCTTGATACGGAAGCAGCCAATCTGCTGCGGTTCCAGCAGGCCTACCAGGCCTCGGCGCAGGTGATCAACACCGCCAAGACCATGTTCGATACAATTTTACAAATGATGTGATCGTCGGAGATTGAACCATGCAAATCAGCACCAAGCAATTCTACGACACCCAGCTAAAGAGCATGCAGGATTTGCAGAGCGATGTGGGCAAACTGCAGCAGCAGATCTCGTCCGGTAAAGAGCTGACCAAGCCTTCGGACGATCCGATCGTATTCTCGCAGGCCTCGCGGTTGCAGCTTCAGCTTGATAATATCAATAACTACTCACGCAATATCACGCTGTCATCGAACAAGCTGAACATGCAGGCGACCATGATCACCCAGGCCGCCAATATTGCAACCCGCTTTCAGGAACTGAGCTTGCAGGGCGCCAATGACACGATGTCGGCGACCGACCGCAAGGCGATCGCCATTGAAATGACCCAGTTGAAGGGCCAGTTGATCGATCTTGGCAACACCACCGACCAGAACGGCGAAGCTATTTTCGGCGGATTTCGCGCGAAAGCTCCCGTATTCGTTTCGGATGTGAACGGTAAAGTCAGCTATTCCGGTGATAACGGCGTTCGTATGGTTGAAATCGGCGATGGCGTGACAGCACCGACGGGTACCGACGGCTTGTCGAGCTTCATGTCGGTGCGTGTGGCCGGCGAGACCAATCCGCGCTCTGCATTTACCATCGTCGACGATGCGATCGATGCGCTCAATCAGGGCAAGTCCACTGCGGGGACAGTCTCGCAAATCAAGGGCTTGGTCAATCACTTCTCCAACGTCCAGACGACGGTGGGCAGCCAGTTGGGGCGGCTTGATGCCCAAAAGAATGTGAATGACAATTCGGGCTTAACACTCAAAAC
>CAIYZJ010000265.1 GCA_903930675.1 uncultured Hyphomicrobiales bacterium | reverse complement strand
TGATCCGGGCCTGCACTTCAATTCGACCATGAATGACTGGCACACCTGCCCTGCTTCGGGCCGGATCCGTGCCTCAAATCCCTGCTCGGAATATATGTTCCTTGACGATACGGCGTGCAATCTGGCGTCCCTCAACCTGTTGCAGTTCCGCGAGGCCGATGGCCGGTTCAACGTCGAATCCTATGAGCATGCCGTGCGTTTGTGGACGGTGGTGCTCGAAGTCTCGGTGATGATGGCGCAGTTCCCCTCGAAGGAAATTGCCGAATTGTCCTATCGCTACCGCACCCTCGGTCTCGGCTATGCCAATATCGGCGGCTTGTTGATGACCGACGGCATCTCCTATGATTCCGATGCGGGCCGCGCCTTTTGCGGTGCGCTGACCGCGATCATGACCGGCACGGCCTATGCCACCTCCGCCGAAATGGCGGGCGAGCTGGGTCCGTTCCCCGAATACAAGAAAAACGCCAAACACATGCTGCGGGTCATCCGCAACCATCGTGCGGCGGCCCATGGCAAGACCTCGGGCTACGAAAACCTCTCGGTCAACCCGCTGCCGCTCGACCACGCCTCCTGCCCCGACCAGACACTGGTCGCCCATGCCCGCGCGGCCTGGGACAAGGCGCTGACCTTGGGCGAGCGCAACGGCTATCGCAACGCACAGGCCACCGTGATTGCGCCGACCGGCACCATCGGTCTGGTGATGGATTGCGACACAACCGGCATCGAGCCCGATTTCGCGCTGGTGAAGTTCAAAAAGCTGGCCGGCGGCGGCTATTGGAAGATCATCAACCGCGCCGTGCCCGAAGCCCTGCGCACGCTCGGTTACACCGAGGCCGAAATTGCCGAAATCGAGGCCTATGCCGTCGGTCACGGCTCGATTGCCCAGGCTCCTGTGGTCAATCACGGTTCGCTGCGCGCCAAGGGCTTTACGGACGAGAAGATCGAAACCCTCGAAAAGGGCATGGCTTCGGCTTTCGATATCAAATTCGTGTTCAACAAATGGACGCTGGGCGAAGATTTCCTCGTCAATGTCCTGAAAGTGCCCGCCGACAAGCTGTCGGATCCGACCTTCGAATTGTTGCCTTTCCTCGGCTTCAACAAGGCCGATCTGGAACTGGCCAATATCCATGTCTGCGGCGCGATGACGCTGGAAGGTGCTCCGCATCTGAAGGTCGAGCATTATTCGGTGTTCGATTGCGCCAATCCGTGCGGCCGCATCGGCAAGCGCTATCTGTCGGTCGAAAGCCACATCCACATGATGGCCGCGGCACAGCCGTTCATCTCGGGCGCGATTTCCAAAACCATCAACATGCCCAATGATGCCACCGTCGATGATTGCAAAAACGCCTATATGCTCTCATGGAAACTGGCTTTGAAGGCCAATGCGCTCTATCGCGACGGCTCGAAACTGTCGCAGCCGCTCAACAGCCAGCTGATCTCGGATGACGAGGAAGAGGCCGAAGAGGGTCTGGAAGCCCTGCTCAACCAGCCAGCCGCGGCGCGTGCCACTGCCATGGCCGAAAAGATCGTCGAACGGGTTGTCGAGCGCATCGAACG
>CAIYZJ010000264.1 GCA_903930675.1 uncultured Hyphomicrobiales bacterium | reverse complement strand
CGCCGAATGCCCTGATTGCGGATACGAATTCCCGGCCCGCGAGGTAAAAATCGCTCCGACGGCCGCGACCCTGCCCGTGCTTTCACCCAAGGTTCAATGGCTGCCGGTCGACGGCGTCTCCTACAGCCGCCACGACAAGCTGGACGGCCTCCCTTCGCTGAAGGTCACCTATATCTGCGGGCTCAAATCCTACAGCGAATGGGTCTGCCTCGAGCATCAGGGCTATGCGCGTCAAAAGGCGGTGGACTGGTGGTGTAAGCGCGCCGCGGGGTTTGCGGTGCCGCTCAGCGTTGATGAAGCCATTGCGAGAGCCGCGCACCTTGCAAGACCAAGCGAAATCTCGGTCCGACCCTCGGGCCGCTATGTCGAAGTCTCCGGCCACAGGTTCGACCCATGCCCCAATCCCATCCCGGCCTCTGCGCCGTCTGCCACCGGCAACCTCGCGGCTTTGGCTGGTTTGACCCACAATTTGAGCGCTCTGACCCGCGCCGTGACGCCAGCCGCATGCACCTCTGCAGCCGACCCTGTCAGGACATCTTTCACGGGAGGTCCGGTATGATTGATCCGACCCCGAACGAGGCCGAAGCAATGACCGTCGGCGGCCACCAGGGCGGCGCTTATCTCGAAAGCCTCGGCAAATCTGATCTCGCCACCCTGACCGAGACCGAATGGGACCGCTTCATCGATGCGGTCGTCACCGGATATTGCGACCACCTGCGCGAGCTTGCGGCCAAAGACCGCAAACGTCTCGACGCCATGACCCCCGAGGTGCCCTTCTGATGACTGACCCATCTTTCATGGCGCGTTTTGGTGCTCGGCTGGTCACAAATGGCTATGCCATCCTTCCCATCGCTCCTGGAACCAAAAAGCCCGGGCAGTTCAAACGCGGTGCCTGGGCCGATTATCCGGAATGGAACCGGCATGCCGAGCGTGGCACCACAGAGGTTGAGGTTACTACTTGGTCCAGTTGGCCGGATTGCGGCATAGGGATCGTCGGTGGCGCGGTTGCAGCGGTCGATATCGATATCGTCGAGGATGCCGAACTGGCCCTGCAGATAGAGCAACTGGCACGCGCACGCTTGGGCGATACGCCGGCCTTGCGGATAGGACGCGCGCCCAAGCGCATGCTGATCTATCGCACCACAGAACCCTTCCGAGGCATCAAACGTCATCCTTTGGAGGTGCTTTGCCTCGGACAGCAGTTCATCGCCTATGCCATCCACCCCGACACCGGCGCGCCCTATGTCTGGCCCGAGGAAGGGCTTGCCGACATCGACATTACTGACCTGCCAGAAATCACGGCCGAGGCGGCAGTTGCGTTTCTCGACGAGGCCTACGCGTTGCTGCCAGAAAACCTGCGACAACGTGGGCTGGCTGCCCTGTCACCAGCAGTCGACATCGCACGCAGCCACAGTCAAATCGGGACCTTACCCGCAATTGAGGCGGCGCTCTCGTGGCTGCATAATGCCGAACTCGACTATGACAGCTGGATGCGGGTGGGCATGGCCCTGAAGGGAGCGCTTGGCGAGGAAGGGGCTGATCTTTTTGCCGATTGGTCAGCGCAGGCGGCGAAGGATGTGCCCGCGACCACGCTTAAGGCCTGGGCCAGCTTTAAGCCCGACCGGATCGGGGCCGGCACGATCTATCATCTCGCGATGGAGCGTGGCTGGCAGCCTGACCCTGATCTGCGCTTGGATGGCAGCTTGCCCGAGGAGGCGGACCATCCGGCGGCAGGTCTGCTGGCGAGGCTGGAT
>CAIYZJ010000263.1 GCA_903930675.1 uncultured Hyphomicrobiales bacterium | reverse complement strand
GTCGCCCCGATCACACCGAAAAAGCGCATCTCCATCGCCAAAGGCGGCATCTGGCCCGACTCGATCCGCGGGCGCAGAAGCAATTCGCACAGAAACGCCCCGATCAACGGCCAGCTATAGGACGGGAATCGCCCATGGGCGATATCGGGAAACAGCATGGCCAGAACACCGGTTGCCACGCCCGACAGCACCATCACGGCAAGGAATACACGTGTCGTGATGGTGAATTTCATCATGATCAGGCCTGACCGGCAGGCTTGACGCCCAAAGCGGCCTGTGCGGCAGCCAGACGGGCAATCGGCACGCGGTAAGGCGAGCAAGACACATAATCCAGCCCGACCTCGTGGCAGAAGGTAACCGAAGCCGGATCCCCGCCATGCTCGCCGCAAATGCCGAGCTTGATGTCGGGACGGGTCTGGCGGCCGCGTTCGACACCGATCCTGACCAGTTCGCCCACGCCTTCGCGGTCAATCGTCACGAAGGGATCGGCGGGCAGAATGCCCTGCGCGGTGTAAGGACCAAGGAAGCTGGCCGCATCGTCACGCGAAATGCCCAGACAAGTCTGGGTCAGATCATTGGTGCCGAAGGAGAAGAATTCTGCCGTTTCGGCAATTTCCTTGGCCATCAGGCAGGCGCGCGGCAATTCGATCATCGTGCCGACCTGATATTCGACAGGCATCTGCTTCTCGTTGCGGACCGCTTCGGCCATCGCATCGATCCGGCCTTTGACCAGATCGAATTCGGGCTTGCCGAACACCAAAGGCACCATCACTTCGGCGATCACCGGTTCGCCGGTATCGCGCGCGGCATCCACAGCCGCTTCGAAAATCGCACGGGCCTGCATTTCGGCGATTTCGGGATAGGCGATCGCCAGACGGCACCCACGGAAACCGAGCATCGGGTTGAATTCATGCAATTCGGTGGCGCGACGGCGCAGCTTGTCTTCCGAGGCACCCATCGCCTTGGCCACTTCGGCAATCTCTGCGTCCGAATGCGGCAGGAACTCGTGCAAAGGCGGATCGAGCAGGCGGATGGTGACCGGCAGGCCCTTCATGATCGTGAACAGATCATAGAAATCGCTGCGCTGCATCGGCAGCAATTTGGCGAGAGCGGCGCGACGGCCCTTCTCGTCATCCGACAGGATCATTTCACGTACGGCAACAATGCGCTCGCCTTCGAAGAACATATGTTCGGTGCGGCACAGGCCGATCCCTTCGGCACCGAAACCGCGGGCGGTGCGGGCATCAAGCGGTGTATCGGCATTGGTACGCACTTTGAGCTTGCGGATCGAATCCGCCCATTCCATCAAGGTACTGAATTCACTTGATAATTCAGGCTCGAGCATTTTGACATGCCCCTGCAAGACCTGACCAAGCGAGCCGTCAATGGTAATAAAATCACCCTTTTTCAGCTTCACACCGCCTGCCGTCATGGTCTGGGTGACGTAATCGACGCGCAAACTGCCCGCGCCCGACACACAAGGCTTGCCCATGCCGCGCGCCACCACAGCGGCGTGCGAGGTCATGCCGCCGCGCGTGGTCAAAATCCCTTCGGCGGCATGCATGCCGTGAATATCTTCGGGCGAGGTTTCCACCCGCACCAGAATGACCTTGCGGCCCGCCGCCTTGGCGGCTTCGGCTTCATCCGAATCAAACACGATTTCACCCGCCGCCGCACCGGGCGAAGCCGGCAGGCCCGTGGCAATGATCTTGCGCTCGGCTTTGTGGTCGATGGTCGGATGCAGCAACTGGTCGAGCGATGCAGGCTCGATCCGGCCCACCGCTTCCTCGCGGGTGATCAGGCCTTCGGAGACCATATCGACCGCAATTTTCAGCGCGGCCTTGGCGGTGCGCTTGCCCGAGCGGGTTTGCAGCATCCACAACTTGCCGCGCTCGATGGTGAATTCGACATCCTGCACATCGCGGTAATGCTTTTCGAGCAGGCCGCAAATGCGGATGAATTCCGCATAGGCGTCCGGCATCGCCACTTCGAGCGAGGGCTTGTCGGATTCGGCTTCGATGCGGGCAATCTCGGTGATATTTTGCGGTGTGCGAATCCCCGCCACCACATCCTCGCCCTGGGCATTGATCAGGAATTCGCCGTAAAGCTCTTTTTTGCCGGTCGACGGATTGCGGGTAAAGGCCACGCCTGTCGCAGAGCTTTCGCCCAGATTACCGAACACCATCGACTGCACATTGACCGCCGTGCCCCACGAGGCCGGAATGGCGTGCAATTCACGATATTTGATCGCGCGCTGGTTCATCCACGAGCCGAACACCGCGCCGATTGCGCCCCACAACTGCTGTTTGGGATCTTGCGGGAAAGGCTTGCCGCTCTCGCGCGCCACCAGATCCTTGTAAGAGGCAATCACCAGCTTCCATTCATCGGCCTTCAGATCGGTGTCGAGCTGATAGGCCTTGCGGTCCTTGTATCCTTCCAGAATGTCTTCGAAATGATGATGGTCGATATCGAGCACGACATTCGAGAACATCTGGATAAAGCGGCGGTAGCTGTCATAGGCAAACCGCGCATCGCCGGAGCTTTTGGCCACCGCTTCGACCGTCACATCATTGAGGCCGAGATTGAGCACGGTATCCATCATGCCGGGCATCGAGGCGCGCGCGCCCGAGCGCACCGACAGCAACAGGGGATTTTCGGAATCGCCGAACACGCGGCCCGTCAGCGTGCCGACTTGCGCCAGTGCCGCTTCGACCTGCCCTTCGAGTTCGGGCGGATAGGTCTCGTTATGTGCATAATAATAGGTGCAGACTTCGGTTGAAATTGTCAGGCCGGGAGGAACCGGCAAGCCGAGATTGCTCATTTCAGCCAGATTGGCGCCTTTGCCACCCAACAGGTTGCGCATGCCGGACTGGCCTTCCGCGCTTCCATCACCGAAAGAATAAACCCATTTCATCATGCGATTGATCCTTTATTTCGCAATTGCGAACGCGCCCATCCCTTTGCCGATCGACGCAGAAAAATCAATCCTGCAAATGGACTATGGCCTTGTTTTGCGCCCAGAAAACGCCAACTGGTATACCAATTCGCAGCTGAATAGCATCTGAACGCGTCAGACACGCATCATTTTACCCGTTTCGGTTGAACGCAGATCAGGGGAGAGCCGAATCACAAATATGGGATTCGGCTCCGATTCAGCCCGAAATCATTCCGAAATCCGCAACCGAGCGGGTGGCTTCGCGCAATTGCGACAACAACCGCAGACGGTTGATGCGCAATCCGGCCTCGTCGGCATTGACCGTGACCCCATCGAAAAACGCATCGACAGCGGGGCGAAGCGTGGCCAGCGCAGTCATCGCGCCGGTAAAGTTTTCGGCCTTCACCGCCTCGCTGACCTGTCGGGTGACACTGGCAAGTGCAGAAGCCAGCGCCTTTTCCTGATCCAGCTGCAACAGGCCGGAATCCACCGCGCCTGCAAATGCGCCCTCGCCGTCTTTCTTTTCCTCGGCGCGCAAAATATTGGCGGCGCGCTTGTAGCCCGCCAGCAGATTTTTGCCGTCATCGCTGTCAAGCAAGGACCCGAGCGCCTCGACACGCCGCACGATCATCAACAGATCATCGAGTTGGCCAGAAGCCAGCACCGCATCGATCAAATCATGCCGCGCACCGGAATCGCGCAAATAGACTTTGAGGCGGTCGTGGAAGAAGGACAGAAGATCACCGGAGGCACCCGCATCAGGAGCAATTGAGCGGGCCTGACCGATCACTCCGAAATGGCCGCTCAGACATGCGGTCAAACCCAAATTCAACTTGTTCTCAAGCACCAAGCGCACCACGCCCAAAGCGGCGCGACGCAAAGCGTAGGGGTCTTTCGAACCGGTCGGCTTTTCATCGATTGCCCAAAAGCCCACCAGCGTATCGAGTTTGTCGGCCAGTGCCACGGCGACCGCCACGGCATCATGCGGCACGCGGTCGGACGGGCCTTGCGGCTTGTAATGATCTTCGATGGCGGCGGCGACACTTGGCGCTTCGCCCTGCATTTCGGCATAGCGACGGCCCATCAGGCCCTGCACTTCGGGGAATTCCCCGACCATTTCGGTCACCAGATCGGCCTTGCACAAGTGTGCTGCCCGTTTGGCCTGAGCGGTATCAGCCCCCACGACGGGTGCGAGTTCGGCCGCCAGAGCCACAATCCGGTCGATCCGCTGCCCTTGCGTGCCCAGCTTTTCGTGGAACACGATATTGAGCGCGCGCAATTTGGCCAGACGTTGATCCAGCAAGGTGCCTTCGACATGCTCGAATCCGGGCAGCGGCTTTTGATCCAGTTCCCAGAAATGGCGGGCGTCGGACAGACGGGCGCGGACCACGCGCTCATTGCCCGCAATCACCTGCTTGCCGCCATCCGTCGCCTCGATATTGGCCGTCAGCAAAAAGTGGTTGGACAGATTGCCGCTTTTGGGATCACGCAGCACAAAGCATTTCTGGTTGGCGCGAATGGTGGCGCGCACCACTTCGGGGGGGATGACCAGAAAACCGGGATCAAACGAACCCATCAGCACCACGGGCCATTCGACCAGCCCTGCCACTTCCTCCAGCAGACCTTCGTCTTCCACCAGTTCCAGCCCGCGTGCGAAAGCCAGATTTTTGGCGTCATGCAGGATGATGTCCTTGCGGCGGTCGGTATCCAGAACCACTTTGGCGCGTTCGAGGCTTGCGACATAATCATCGAACCGGCGCACCTGAATTGTGTCCGGCGCATGGAAACGGTGGCCGCGTGTGGTATCGCCCGACACCAGCCCGTCAATGTCAAAATGGATCACCTCGACAGCCTCGGTTTCCGGCCCGAAGGTGCAGATGACCGATTGCAAAGGCCGCACCCAGCGCAAGGCACCGGCGTGCTGCGACGCCTTGCCCCAGCGCATCGATTTGGGCCACGGAAACTGGCGGATGATGGCAGGCACGATCTCGGCCAGCAGTTCGGGCACGGCGCGGCCGGCGGTTTCCACCACCGCGACATAAAAATCACCCTTTTTCGGGTCATTGACGATTGTGGCTTGCGAGAGATCGCTCAGGCCCGCGCTTTTCAAAAAGCCCTGAATGGCCCCGTCGGGCGCGCCGACGCGCGGACCCTTTTTCTCCTCGCGCTGGTCTGGCTGGCGGGCGGGCAGGCCTGCAATATGCAACGCCAGACGGCGCGGCGTCGCATAGGCCTTGGCCCCCTCATACACACAACCGCGCTCGACCAGCGCATGGGTGACCAAAGACTTCAAATCCTCGGCCGCCTTGCGCTGCATGCGGGCCGGAATTTCCTCGGAAAAGAGTTCGAGCAGAAGGTCAGGCATGAGGGTCAATTTCCTGAGATCAAGAGGATCAAATAAGAGCAAAACAGCGTGGGTTACGCCCCGCCCGCTTCGGTTTTCAGCCAGGCTTCGCCGCAGGCTTTGGCCAGTTCGCGCACACGCAAAATATAGCTTTGACGTTCGGTGACCGATATCACCCCGCGCGCATCCAGCAGATTGAAGACGTGGCTGGCCTTGATGCATTGGTCATAGGCGGGCAGCACCATCAGGTGATGGTCTCCGGCATCGCCCTTGCCCAACAGCGCGCGGCATTCGCCTTCCGCATCCTTGAAATGGGCAAACAGCATGTCGGTATTGGCGTGTTCGAAATTATGGCGGGAATATTCCTGTTCCGCCTGCTTGAACACATCGCCATAGGTGACTTTTTCATCACCTTCGAGACCGTTGAAATTCAGGTCATAGACATTTTCGACGCCCTGCACATACATGGCCAGACGCTCCAACCCATAGGTCAATTCGCCCGACACCGGCGCACATTCGATGCCTGCGACCTGCTGGAAATAGGTGAATTGCGACACTTCCATGCCGTCGCACCAGCACTCCCAGCCCAGACCCCACGCGCCAAGCGTCGGGCTTTCCCAATCGTCCTCGACAAAGCGGATGTCATGCAAGGCGACATCGATGCCGATCGCCTTCAGGGAGGCCAGATAGAGCTCCTGCAAATTCGGCGGATTGGGTTTCAGGATCACCTGATACTGGTAATAATGCTGCAAGCGGTTGGGGTTTTCGCCATAGCGGCCATCTTTGGGGCGGCGCGAGGGCTGCACATAGGCGGCGCGCCACGGCTTGGTGCCGAGCGAACGCAAGGTGGTGGCCGGATGGAAGGTGCCCGCACCCACTTCCATGTCATAGGGCTGCAGGATGACGCAGCCCTGTTGCGCCCAAAACTGGTGCAGGGTCAAAATCAGGCCCTGAAAGGACCGATGCGGCGAAACAGCTTGGGTCATAGACAAGATCCGGTGGCCAAGGGGTCAAAAGATGAGCGCACCCTAGAAGCGTGAGGGGCGAGAATCAAGGCCGACCTTGCGCCTATCACCCCGCAAAGCCGCCCCGACAGACCTTTTTCAGAGGCCCATATCGATCAGGCTGCGCCCGCGGGCAATCGCCTCCTCCGCTGGCGTGCGCCGGCCTTCGGTGTCATGCAGCACCAACGGTTCGAGCAAAGACAGCGGCGCGCGCGAGCCTTTGACGCCCGACAGCAAAATACGCGTTGCCGGACGCCCCGCTTTGCCATGCACCGGACGGATATGGAGTGCCCCGAACCGCCCCTGCATCGCCTCCAGCAGCAAAGGCAGCATATCGGGACGGTGGATCATCGCGAAACGACCCTTGGGTTTGAGTGTTGTGTGCAGGGTTTTGACCCATTGCCGCATGCCGTCATCATCGAGCACATGGGCGCGGGCGCGCGGTTCGACCGGCGAGGTCTGCACACGTCCTGCGGGGTGGAACGGCGGATTGGAGAGGATGAAATCAGCCAGATCGGCCCCTAGCCCTTGCGCGTCGCGCATGGCGAAAGGTGCCAGAACATCGGCCTGAATGGCCGTGACACGCCCGCCAAGCCCGTTATGGAGGATGTTGTGGCGGGCCAAAGCCACCATATCGGCATCCAGATCGGCCAGTTGGACTTTCAAACCTTTGCAGCGGGCGGCCACACCCAAGCCAACCACGCCCGATCCGCAGCCCAGATCGAGCAGCAAACCGCCGGCCTGATCGGGCAGACAGGCCGCCAGCAGCACCGCATCGGTGCCCGATTGATGGCCGGCTTTTGTTTCAAACACCGAGATCAGCCCCCCGAAAAACGCATGAGGACCGTTAAATCGTTCATCTTGCATCAATTCCTCACGGTTCCATCTCGCCAAGTCCGCCGGAAAGCTCTATGTAAGCAGGGATAAATCTGATCCGCTTCTATCCCGACCATCTGTTGACCGACCCTCTTTGCCAAGGACATTCTCGCGTGGGCGTTGTTATATCACTCGACGACAAACTGTCATCCACCCCCAGCATCGAACCGCTGATGCGGCTGGTCGCTGCCGATATGGAGCGGGTCAACCAGTTGATCATTTCCAAGGTCGGCTCGGATGTCGCCCTGATCCCCGAGATTGCCCGTCATCTGATCGATTCCGGCGGCAAGCGCCTGCGCCCGATGCTGACTTTGGCCAGTGCCGCTTTGTGCAACTATACCGGCGAAGGCCATATCAAGCTGGCGACGTCTGTGGAATTCATGCACACCGCCACTTTGCTGCATGATGATGTGGTCGATCAAAGCGAATTGCGCCGCGGCAAGCTGGCTGCGCGCATGCTGTGGGGCAACGAGGCCTCGGTGCTGGTCGGCGATTTCCTGCTCGGTCAGGCTTTTCGCATGATGGTCGATGTCGGCTCGCTGCAAGCGCTCGATGTGCTGTCCACCGCCGCCACTGTGATTGCCGAAGGCGAAGTGATGCAGCTGTCGGCTGCCAAAAACACTGCCACCACCGAAGACGAATATCTGGCCGTGGTGCGCGCCAAAACCGCCGCTTTGTTCGCCGCCGCCTGCGAGGTGGGACCGATCATCGCCGGACACGGCAAGGCCGAAATTTCAGCCTGCCGCAGCTATGGCACCAATCTCGGCATTGCCTTCCAGCTGATCGACGATGCGCTGGATTACGGCGGCTCCAGTGCCAAACTGGGCAAGAATGTCGGCGACGATTTCCGCGAGGGCAAGATCACTTTGCCCGTCGTGCTGGCCTTCCGCCGCGGCAACGATGCTGAACGCGCCTTCTGGAAAGAGGCTCTGGAAGCCGGCGACGCGTCAGACACGCATCTCGACAAGGCGATGGGGCTGATGACCAAGCACCGCTCGATCGAGGACACCATCGAACGCGCCCGCCATTACGGCGCCATGGCCCATGATGCGCTGGAATTGTTCCCGCAGACCCCGATGAAGGCCGCTCTGGTCGAAGCCATCGACTTCTGCATCTCCCGCGCCCATTGAGGGCGGGGGCTAGCCGATCACCGTCGGTTTGACCCACCAATTTCCATAGGTTCCCGCCAAAAGACCTGCGGCGTTTTTGGCTTGGGCGGCACTCTCGAACAATGCAAACACTGCCGACCCCGATCCCGACATGCGGGCCAGTCGGCAGCCTTGCTGCTGGCTCAAAGCTGCCAAGGCTTCACCGATCACTGGCCCGATCGCATTGGCTGGCGCCTGCAAATCATTGCCAAGCCGATGCAAATGGACAATGAGCTCCTGTGCCGACGTTGCAGAACATTCCGGATGCGGCAGACGATTTGTCTGCTCGCCCTTCTCCAACCCCAATTGCCGGAACACCTCGGGGGTCGCCATGCCGACGGGTGGTTTAACCAGCACCGCATGAATCTTGGGCAAGTTTAAAACCTCACCCAACTCATCACCGATGCCGCGCATCATCACGGGCCTCGAGCGAAGACACACCGGGACATCGGCGCCGATCAGGCGGGCGGCTTCCAGCAGTTCGGGATCATCAAGCGACAAGCCGTTCAACCGCGCCAGCAGGCGCAAGGTGGCCGCGGCATCGGCCGAGCCGCCGCCAAATCCCGCCTGGGCGGGCAGATATTTGGTCAGGGTCAGATGGCCACAGCGCAAAGCGGGTTTGAATTGGCGCAACTGCCGCACGGCTTTCAACACCAGATTGTCCTGATCCTCGCCCGCAGCCGAGGCAAAGGGGCCTTGCACAATCAGGCCTTCGGGCTTGTCGGCATCAAGCGACAGATGATCGGCAACCGAGGCAAAAGCCACCAGACTTTCAAGGGCGTGATAGCCGTCGGGGCGGCGGCCGACAACATGCAGGCTCAGATTGAGCTTGGCGCGGGCGCGGGTGGTCAACACAGGGGACACAATCCCGCCTCTGTCGTCCTCAGCCGCCATTGCCGGTTTTGGCAGGGGCAGGCGGGATAATCGGTTTGACCTCGTCGGGCAGACCATGCTCGATCTTCTTCAAGATCTCGACCAGATCATCCGGCTCGGGCTTCAAATCGCGGGCATGGTTCCATTGAAAGCCCGCCTCGATCTTGCGGCCAACCCGCCAATAGACATCGCCGAGATGGTCATTGATGGTGGGGTCGGAGGCGCGCAATTCCAGCGCGCGTTCAAGAAAACGCAAGGCCTCGTCATAACGGCCCAACCGGTAAAAGGCCCAGCCGAGACTGTCGACGATATAGCCGTCGCGCGGGCGTTGTTCGACCGCCTTGCGCAGCATGTCGAAGGCTTCGTCAAGGTTCATCCCCTGATCGACCCATGAATAGCCGAGATAATTCAGCACCAGTGCCTGATCGGGCTGCAGTGCCAAAGCCTGCCGGAAATCTTTCTCGGCTTTGGGCCATTGCTTGGTGCGCTCATGCGCAATGCCGCGGAAATAATACAGGCTCCACGACACCTCGTCGCCATTGGCGGCGGCGGCTGCCACGGCTTTGTCATAGGCCTCTGCCGCCTTGGTAAAATCCTTGCGCGAGCGGTAAAGCGTGCCAAGAGTGGATGGCACTTCGTAATCTTTGGGATTGTCGCGTGCCAGCGTTTCGAGCAGGGCAACGGCCTTGTCTCCCTCGCCTATCTGTTCCAGATTCAGGGCCTTCTGCAACTGCGCCGTCCGGTAGAACGGGGTTGAAGCCGGCATGGTGTCATAGAGCTTGTTGGCCTCTTGCGGGCTTTTCAGCCGCTCGTAAATATCGCACAGGGCAATCACCGCCAGCTCGTGCTCGCTGTCGAGCGACAGCGCAAGCCGCAGATAAATCAGCGAGGCTGTTTCATCGCCGTCACGCCCGCCCGCAATGGCCAGCCCGTACAGGGCTTCGGCCGCACCTGATTTTGCGCTGGCAATCGAACGCGTCACCGGCTGGCCGGATTTCAACGCCTTGCTGCTGCTCGCCAGCATCGGATTGCGGCGCATGTTTTTGTCGAGCCCGTCATAGATTGCGACAGCCTCCTGCATCCGTCCGGTCCGGGCCAGAAAACGTCCCAGCGCATCGACAATCCGCATGGTGCGCGGATCGGCCTGGTAGGCGGCGCGATAACGGTGCTCGGCCTCCTCGTTCATGCCACCAAGATCAGCCAGAAAACCGGCATTGAGATCACGGATGATGGAGAAGCTGTCCTCGCCTTTCAGGCGGTCCACTGTTTCGATCGCTTGCTTGAACTGGCCCGCACCGGCCTGCGCCCATGCGTAAAGCAGGGTTGCGGTCACATCGGCCTGCCGTCCGCGGCCGCCGCGATTGAGCAGGCTTTTGGCCTTGTCATATTGCTTGGTACCCAAAGCGCGCGCGCCCAGAACCAATTGCGACAGGCTGTTGCCGGGATCACGCGCCAGCATCCGCTCTGCGAGAACTGCCGCCGAAGCCACGTCACCATCGGCCAGATAGGCAATGAAAGCCCGTTCGGCCATCTCGTTGTTGCGCGGATCATGCATCAACAATTTGCGAAAATAATAGGCCGCTGCCGCCGTATCGTGACCGGCAACCGCAATGGTCGAGGCCAGATAACTGCCAGACAGCGTGGATCTTTCGGACGATATCCTGTCGGCCTTGTTTTTTGCAGTTCCGTTGGCTTGCGAGGCCATCCCATCAGCAGGAATAGCCAGCACGAACAAGGCGACAAGGGTACAAGCGGCGCAAGCCGCCTTCAGCCCAGCCAAAGAAAAGCGGAACGATCTGATCAAGCCATACGCGGCAGGCAATTGGACGGGCAAAGACACGGTCAGGAATAATCTCTCTGTCTAAACGAAAACATGGCTAGGCACTGTCACGATTGCAGCAGATTTGACGCCCTGCCCCAACCTTGGATGCTGTCGCACAGCATGGGCTTTTATCGGCCAATCGGCAAGGGGCGAAACGCGCTATGGTTACGCAATTCAAACCGCGCCGCCCTTACATATTGGGATAGTTGGGGCCGCCGCCGCCTTCCGGCGTCACCCATGTGATATTTTGGGCCGGATCCTTGATGTCACAGGTTTTGCAATGCACGCAATTTTGCGCATTGATCACAAGCTGCGGATCGGTTTTGGCGTCCGCATCCCCATAGACGACCTCATAAACCCCTGCAGGGCAATAGAGCCGTGCAGGCTCGCCATAGAGCAGATAATTGCGCTGAACGGGCTGTCCGGCATCGGTCAGTTTGAGATGGGCGGGCTGGTCTTCCTCGTGATTGGTAGCGGAGATGAACACCGAGGACAGCTTGTCGAACGAGACAACCCCGTCGGGCTTGGGATAGGCAATCGGGGTGACTTCGGCCAATGGCTTCAGGCTGGCATGGTCCGGCCCGCCATGCGACAGCGTGCCGAAGGGCGACCAGTTGAACAGGCTGTTCAGCCACATATCCATACCGCCCAGCGCCACGCCCAGCACGGTGCCATATTTGCTCCACAGCGGTTTGACATTGCGCACGGGCTTCAAATCGCGCCCTATTTCGCTGTCGCGCCAGCCCTTTTCGTAATCACCCAGCACGCCGCCCGCCCGTCCGCTATGGATGGCGATCACGCAATGCTCGGCTGCCTGCATGCCCGACAGCATGGCATTGTGCGAGCCCTTGATGCGAGGCACATTGACGAAGCCCGCCGCGCAGCCCAGCAAGGCTCCGCCCGGAAAGGCCACACGCGGCACCGATTGCCAGCCGCCCTCTGTGATGGCGCGCGCGCCATAGGAAATACGCTTGCCGCCTTCGAATGTCGGCCGCACCAGCGGATGCGTCTTGAACCGCTGGAACTCGTCAAACGGCGACAAAGTCGGGTTTTTGTAATTCAGATGCACCACAAAACCGACCGCCACCAGATTGTCTTCGAGATGGTAGAGGAACGACCCGCCGCCCGTCTCCATGTCCAGCGGCCAGCCGAACGAATGCTGCACCAGACCGGGCTTGTGCCTGGCCGGATCGATCTCCCACAATTCCTTCAGGCCGATCCCGAATTTCTGCGGTTCGCGCTCATAGGACAACCGGTATTTCTCGATCAGCTGCTTGCTCAGATGCCCGCGCGCGCCTTCCGAGAACAGCGTGAATTTGCCGAGCAGTTCCATGCCGCGGGTAAAGCCGTCTTTGGCCTCGCCATCCTTGCCGATCCCCATATCGCCGGTCGCAATGCCGGTCACCTGATTGTGTTCGCCATACAACACTTCGTCGGCGGCAAAACCGGGATAGATCTCCACGCCCAGCGCTTCGGCCTTGGTGGCAAGCCAACGGCAGACATTGCCGAGCGAGACAATGTAATTGCCGTGGTTCGACATCAGCTTCGGCATCAGGAGATTGGGCAGGCGCACGCCGCTTTGCTCCGTCATCCAGATGAATTGGTCATCGGTAACGAGCGTCTTGAAGGGATGGTCATCCTCGTTGCGCCATTCGGGCAGCAGTTTGTCAACGGCCACCGGATCCATCACCGCGCCGGACAGAATATGCGCGCCGACCTCGGAGCCCTTTTCAACCACCACTACCGACAGATCGGGGTCGATCTGTTTGATGCGGATGGCCGCGCTGAGACCCGCTGGGCCTGCCCCGACAATCACAACGTCGAATTCCATGCTTTCGCGCGGGGCTGTGCGTGGGTCGTCCTGTTCCATGCGCTCGTTCTCCATCCGGTCCCAATCAGATTGATCTATGTCCTGTCATAGGGCCTGCGGCAAGACTGGCAAGATGGAATTATGGATAATTTGCTGTGTTCAGCCTGCGTGATGGCAGTGGCATTCACAACCTTCCCCCCTTACAATGGGCCCATGGCCGCTGATGATCTGGGCTTTATGCCTTATGGTGAACCTGCCGAAGAGATTTTGCGCTGGTATCGCGATGCCGGCGTTGATTGTGCCTTGGATGACACCCCGCGCGACCGGCTGGCCGAAGCCCGCGCCGCTCTCGAGGCCCCGCGCCAGCCAGCGCAAACGGGGCGCAGCACCTCAGGCAATGCCTCTGCAAGCGCGCCGCAACCCGCCACCGGCTTCGACCAGCATATTGCACAGGCCGCCGCAGAGGCCAAAACACTGGCCGGCAATGCCGCGACCCTTGAAGACTTGCAAGCCGCTTTGGCGCACTATGACGGTTGCCCGCTCAAGCAAACCGCCAAAAGCCTGATTTTTGCCGCAGGCAATCCGCACAGCCGGATCATGCTCGTCTCCGACGTGCCCGGTCCCGACGAAGATCGTTTGGGCGAGGGCTTTACCGGACCCGCCGGCCAGTTGCTCGACCGCATGTTGAAAGCCATCGGGCTTGACCGGCAACAGGTCGCGCTCGGTCTTGTGATCCCGTGGCGGCCCCCGGGCAACCGTGCACCGACCCAGCAGGAGCTGGCGGTGTGCGAACCCTTCATCCGCCGCCATATCGCTTTGATCAAGCCGGATTTGCTGGTGTTTTTGGGGACTTTGCCAGCCCATCTGTTGCTCGGTGTGCAGGACAGCCAGATCAAACTGCGCGGCCGCTGGTTTGATTACCGCGACGGCGACCACACGATCCCGACACTGGCCACCCTGCCACCCGCCCATCTGCTCAAACATCCCGCCCAGAAAGCGCAAGCCTGGCGCGATCTCAAAGCCCTGCGCGAGGCCCATCACGCCTTGCTGCCGCGCGAGCACGGCACCTCGTCTGATCCAAAAGCCTGAAAAACCCGAGACAGTCACAAAAAAGCCGCCCGAAGGCGGCTTGGTTTTGCTTGGTCAGTGAAGAAGATCAGCTGAGGCGGGCTTTGACTTCGCCCAAGCCTTTTTCAACAAAGGCCGGACCATTCTTGTCCATCGAACCGCGCAGGATCACTTCGGCCGCTTTCACCGCCGCTTCGGCAGCAGCAGCGCGCACATCGGATGCTGCCTGTGCTTCGGCCTGTGCGATGCGCTGTTCGGCCAGAGCGGTGCGGCGGCGGACGAACTCTTCGAGCTTTTCCTCGGCCTCGACGCTGATGCGCTTGGCTTCCTGCTTGGCACTGACAACGATTTCGGTGGCTTCGGCCTCGGCCTCAAGCCGCTTGCGCTGGTAATCGGCCAGAACCTGACGCGCTTCTTCGCGCAGGGTACGGGCTTCGTCCAACTCGCGGGCGATTTGCTCGGAGCGATGGTCAAGAGATTGGATCAGAGTGCGGAAAGCACCCACTTTCCATAGTATCGCCACAAAGGTGACGAAAGCGGCGGCGACCCAAAATTCAGCGTCTAGATGCATCAGGGCCTCCTCAGGCTTTCAGAACCTGCGCCACTGCGGCATTCACATCGCCGGCAGCAGGGGCAGTGCCTGTCAGGTGGACAACGATATCCGACGTCGCGGTGGCAGCAATGTCAGCGACATGCTCCATCGCCTGCCGGCGCTTGTCGAGAATATCATGCTCGGCCTTGTGCAGACGTGCCGAGAGTTCGGCATCGACCGCGCGACGCTTGGTGTCGCTTTCGATCTTGATGGCATCGCTGGTTTCAGCGGCAATCTGCTGGGCATGGGTTTTGGCTTCGGCCAAAGCCTTGGCATAGGCCCCGATCGAGTGGTCGGTTTCAAGCTTGAAGGCCTGCGCGGCTGCGATATCGTCGTTCAGGATCTTGTGGCGATTGGCAAGAATGCCTTCGACTCGCGGCAAAGCCACGCGGGACATCAACAGATACAGCGCGCCAAACACCAGGGCCAACCAGACCAGCTGGTTTGCAAAAGTGGCATTGTCAAAGGGTGGAAACACGCCGCTGTCATGGTTTCCACCATGGGCTTCGGTTCCTGACTTAACGGGCTGAGCCATGATCGCCTCTCGATTGCGACTCTAGAAAGGATCTGCACCCCTGAACGACAACCCCGCCGGTCAGCGACCGGCGAAGTCAAAGGATGCAAAAGGAGACTTGAACGCAGTGACCTGCGCCCAACAATCTTATTTGATCACGAAGAGCAGCAAGATCGCGACAAGGAACGCGAAAATGCCAAGACCTTCTGCAAGCGCTGCACCGATGAAGGCGCGGCCGAACTGGCCATCAGCTGCCGAAGGGTTGCGCAATGCGCCCGAGAGGAAATTGCCGAAAATCGTGCCCACGCCGACGGCAGCAATGCCCATGCCGATAGCTGCGAGACCAGCGCCGATGTATTTTGCGGAAACGGGATCCATGTGAAGCTCCTGTGAGATGAAGGATCGGTTAGAGTAAGCCTGCCACCGATGATCAATGGCCGGGATGAAGGGCGTCGTTGAGATAGACGCAGGTGAGAATGGCAAAAACATAGGCTTGCAGAACGGCAACCAGCAGTTCAAGGGCCGTCAGAGCCACAGTCATAGCGAAAGGCAAAGGTGCCAGCAGCACCCATCCGCCGGCCGCCGCCAGCATGGTGACAAATCCGCCGAACACTTTCAGCGTGATGTGACCGGCCAGCATATTGGCGAACAAACGGACAGAGAGCGAAATCGGACGCGACACAAACGAGATCACCTCGATCATCACCAGTAAAGGCAACAGAACCGGCGACACGCCCGATGGCACGAACAGATTGAGAAAATGGAAGCCGTGGCGGTAGAAGCCATAAACCAGCACCGTCATGATCACCAGACCGGCAAGCGCGAAGGTGATGATGATGTGGCTGGTCACCGTGAAGGTGTAAGGCACAAGACCGACCAGATTGGAGGCCAGCACGAACATGAACAGGGTGAACACCAGCGGGAAGAACCTCATGCCTTCCTGACCGGCCGACCCTTTGACGGTCGAGGCCACGAATTCATAAGCCAGTTCGCCGAGCGACTGCAACCGGCCGGGGACCAGTGCGCGCTGCGAGGTGCCGATGATCATGATGAACGACACAAGCGCCAGAACAACCAGCATGAAGAATGCCGAATTGGTCAGCGTCAATGGTCCGATATGGGCCATCGGGGTAATGATGAACTGGTGGATCGGATCGATCCCCGCTTCGCTCTCAGCCGCCACGTTGCGCTCCCTGCCCGGATTGGGCCTGTCTACACTCGGTTTGGGTGGGTCCACCCGTCTCGTCGGATCCCTGCCGGATCGGAATCAGCCCGAGCCAGACAAGAAACCTTAAAATCTTTTGTCCGGTCCGGACCCCGGCGGGGTCTTTCCCAAACCCAGTTTGATCATATTCCAGAAACCGGCAACCG
>CAIYZJ010000262.1 GCA_903930675.1 uncultured Hyphomicrobiales bacterium | reverse complement strand
GATCCGCCCCTTGGTCAGATCATAGGGGGTCATTTCAACCAGCACCTTGTCACCTGCCAGAACGCGGATACGGTTTTTCCGCATTTTGCCAGCCGTATGGGCAATGATCTCGTGATCATTTTCCAGTTGAACCCGGAACATCGCGTTGGGCAGCAATTCGCTGACCACGCCCGGGAATTCGAGAAGCTCTTCCTTCGCCATGCAAAACCTTTTTCCGTCGCTTCACCAGTTGAAGCGTATCGAGAGGGCCGGACCCTAATCGAAATCAGCAGATTTGTGAACACCTTTGATGGAAAAACTATGCCCGAACCGCCACAATGCAACTAGAATGCTATTTATTGGCTCCGGCTTGGCATTTCAGTGGCCGTCGCACGCGGCTCGAGCGCCTCCAACTGCCGATAACGCCTGACCATCAGCGGAATACCGGCCAGATAAAGCAGCGTCAGCAAAGCCAGCATTTCAAAGGTCATGGTGGCCAAAAGGGCCACAAACGCCACGACAAGGATAAACAGCGGCACCACTGTCGAGCGCGGCACGCGGGACCCCAGCGTTTTGCCCGCATAGGTCGGAATCCGGCTGATCATCATGAAAGCGATAAACAGGATATAGACCGCCTCGAAGACAGCCGATCCTTGCGGATGCGACACGCCGACCAGATGCAGATAGACCGGCAACAGCACGGTCAAAGCGCCCGCAGGCGCCGGCATGCCGACGAAGAAATCCTTCTGCCATGCCGGACGGTCGGGATCGTCGATCGCCACGTTGAAGCGGGCCAGCCGCAACGCCGAGGCGCAGGCGAACAGCAGCACGATGATCCAGCCCGGCGAATGAAGGTTATGCAGCGAGAAGAAATACAGGATCATCGCAGGCGCGACGCCGAAGCTGACAAAATCGGCCAGCGAATCAAGTTCCGCCCCGAAGCGCGATGTGCCCTTCATCATACGGGCCACGCGCCCGTCGAGCCCGTCGAGAATGGCGGCCACGAAAATAGCCACGACAGCCATTTCAAGCTTGTTTTCAAGCGCCAGCCGCATGCCCGTCAGGCCCGAACACAACGACAGCAACGTGATGAAATTGGGCAACAGCAGACGCATCGGCACCGGCTTGAAGCGGCGCGTCTTGGGCTCGTCACCCGGCTCGAAAGGCGGAAACAACTCTGTCATGTCTGCCACTTTACCCGATCATCCGCTGGGTTCAACCAACATCACACGATTATGGCCAAATTAGAGACGCCGTATCTCAGATGCGGGCAAAGGACGGCCGTTTCACAGGCCCTGCATCGGCCAACACGGTTTCACCGGCCAGCATGGTCTGCCCCACTTCCACCAGCGGCGTCACGCCATCGGGGAGATAGACATCGACGCGGGAGCCGAAACGGATCAACCCGAACCGTTCACCGGCTTCCAGATGGTCGCCCTCGTGACGGAAGCCGACAATGCGGCGGGCGATCAGACCGGCAATCTGCACCACGCCGTAGCGCGCGCCTTCTTCGGTCACAATCACCAACCCGTTGCGCTCGTTGTCATCACTGGCTTTGTCCAGTTCGGCATTGAGAAACAGGCCGGGACGATAGGCGATTGTTTCGATCTTGCCTTCGACAGGGGCGCGGTTCACATGGCAATCGAACACATTCATGAAGATCGAGATGCGCTGCATCGGCTCTTCCGACAGGCCCAATTCGACAGGTGGCAGGCAGCGGATGATCATCGACACCCGCCCGTCGGCAGGCGACACGACCAGACCGGACCGCTGCGGCGTCACGCGCACGGGATCACGGAAGAAATAGGTGCACCACAGCGTCAGGACAAACCCGACCCAGAACAACGGCAGCCACAGCCAACCCATCAACAGGGCAGCCACCGCAAACACCGCAATAAAGGGCAGACCCTCGGGGTGGATCGGCACAAAAATCCGTCGAACAGAGGCAACCAGGCTCATCTCATCATCCTCAAAAGTAATCCTGCCTCCAGCATGTGACAGGCTCGCGGGGATGGGTCAAGGATTCGTCGCTGTTTTGCAGTCCATTCGCAGGTTTTATGGTTGGTTTTGAGTGGAATTGTCGATAATCCGTCATCCGATCACACAGCAGGCTGTATGGGCCAGACGACAGAACGCACCATGTCGCTATGGGCAAGCAATGATGCATGCAAGTCCAATACAGGCTTGGGCAACTGCACGATGATCACTTCTATGCCTGCTGTGCGCGCCAATTTGATGGCAGGCACCATATCGGTGTCGCCACTGACCAAAACAATTCTCTCGATAATCCGCGCATGTGCGAAGGTTGCGATATCGAGGCCGATCCGCATGTCGACGCCCTTTTGCTCGAAAAGCGGTGAAAAATCCTGATCTTGAAGCTCCCGCCCCGCAATCGGTATCGTCTTGGGTTTCCAGCCTCTAAATCCGATTGCACCTCGCCTGACAGCAAAGCGTTCTTTTTTGGCAAGTGCATCGAGCCATTGATCACTGGACTGGAATTGATAGCTGCGCCCAGACACAGGCAGCGTCACTTTTCCCCGATAGAGCGGCGCATCATAGTAGAAAATCCGAAACCGATACTCATCCCCATGAAAGCAATTTAGACAAAATTGCTTAATAAAATCATTATTATAGATTAAATTGACAGTGCGGACGCCAGCCCTGAGATAGCCACCATCGACCAGAAGAACCGTTTTCATCGGACCTCCAAAATCAAAAAGCCCCCGACGCTTTTACGCGACGGAGGCTTTTAAAGAATAATCATCCGCAAGGGATGGAAGGATAATAGTCAAAATCTAATTCAAAGATGATGGAGTATCAATTCGCTTTTGCTTTTTTGTAAATACAATTTCAAAAAACAGGACAGCAAGTATCAAGCCTGCTCTTTATCATCGCCCCGCCCGCGCTTGCCCTCTTCCTGCGCGACGCGCTGGAGGGTTTGCTGGGCTTCGTCGACCTCGCGCTGGCGGTTCCAGAGCTGGGCATAGACGCCGCCGCTGCTGATCAGGGCTTCGTGGTTGCCGCGTTCGACGATCACGCCGTCATCCAGCACGATGATCTCGTCGGCATTGACGATGGTCGAGAGGCGATGCGCGATCACCAGCGTGGTGCGGCCGCGCGACATCTGTTCGAGCGAATCCTGAATGTCTTTTTCGGTGAAACTGTCGAGTGCCGAGGTGGCCTCGTCCAGCACCAGTATCGGCGGGGCCTTCAGCAAGGTGCGGGCAATCGCCACGCGCTGCTTTTCGCCGCCCGACAGTTTCAACCCGCGCTCGCCCACGCTTGTCTCGTAACCTTCGGGCAGCGAGGCGATGAAATGGTCGATCTGGGCCAGACGGGTGGCCTCCTCGATCTCGGCCTGTGTCGCATCCCAGCGGCCATAACGGATGTTGTAGCCGATCGTGTCGTTGAACAGCACCGTATCCTGCGGCACCATGCCGATGGCGGCGCGCAGCGACACTTGCGTGACGTGGGTGATGTCCTGCCCGTCGATGGTGATTTGACCCGATTGCGGCTCGTAAAACCGGTAGAGCAGCCGCGACAGTGTCGATTTGCCCGCTCCCGACGGCCCCACCACCGCAACCGTCTTTCCGGCCGGGATTTCAAAACTGATGCCGCGCAGGATCGGGCGTTCGGGCACATAGCTGAACACGACATTGTCGAACCGGACCGTGCCGGTGCCGACCTGCAAGGGCTTGGCAGAGGGATCATCGGCCACTTCGGGGGCGCGGTCGAGCACATCGAACATCATTTCGATATCGGTCACCGCCTGTTTGATTTCGCGGTAAACCATGCCCATGAAATTGAGCGGCTGATAGAGCTGCAGCAACATGGCATTGATGAAGACAAAATCCCCCAGCGTATTGCGGCCTTCGACAATGCCATCCACCACCAGAGCCATGCAGACTGTGAGGCCGAGGGTGAAGATGGTGGCCTGTCCGGCATTCAGCACCGCCAGCGAATTATAGGCCTGCACCGAGGCTGATTCAAATCGGGCGACCGAGCGGTCGTAACGGTCGCGCTCGCGGTCCTCGGCACCGAAATATTTGACGGTTTCGTAATTGAGCAGGCTGTCGACAGCCTTGGTATTGGCCTCGGTGTCGGATTCATTCATGCTGCGGCGGATGCCGATGCGCCACTGCGTCGCCTTGGTGGTGAACAGCATATAGGCAAAAATCATTACCAGCGTCACCAGCACATAACGCCAGTCGAATTCATACAGCAGCACCGCCAGAATCAGCACGAATTCCACCAGCGTCGGGATCGCCGTCAGCATGGTCATGCGCACGATGGTTTCGATGCCGGAGCGGCCCCGCTCCAGCACGCGGGTCAAACCACCGGTTTTCTTTTCCAGATGGAAGCGCAGCGACAGCCGGTGCATGTGCTCGAAGGTTTCAATCGCCAGACGCCGCACCGCATGCATCGCCACCGAGGCAAACAGCGCATCGCGCAACTGGGTCAGCAGGGCCATCATCACCCGCATCGCGCCATAGGCCAGCGTCAGCATCAAAGGCGCCATATAGAGCGCGGAGGTGAAGGTAAAGGTTTGACCCGCCGCTTTGCGCTCCAGCAGCGGGGCGAGCGCATCGGTGGCCCATTTGAACGTGAACGGCACCGCCAGCGTCACCAATTTGGCGATCACCAGCAACAGGGTCGCCCACAGAATCCGCAAGCGCAGATCGGCACGGTCGCGCGGCCAGAGATAGGTCCATAATTCACGGAAGGTCGAGAGAAGGTGTCCCTTGTCCGCACTGACGCGGGAACGCGCCGGACGCGCCTCGATCCGTTTGGTCAAAGCCTCGGGCGGCAGGGGTTTGACGGTGGCCGGATGGGCGGACGAAGAGGGCGAATCAACCATGGACTTGATCTCTGGGAGAGTGAATTTCACTCTCTATAAACCTGCCCGTAACCCTTTGCACCGCAATTCCCGCATATCTGCCGTTTATTCCGGTCGGATTACGGTTTGTCCTTGGGCACCACGAAGACCTGACCCGGGTAAATCAGGTTGGGATCGCGGATCTGTCCCGAATTGGCCTGATAGATCACGGTATAGCGCAGGCCCTCGCCGTAGAATTTCGAGCTGATGTTCCACAAATTGTCACCGCGTTTGACGGTGGTCGATTGTACCTCGGCCACTTCCACCGCCGCCGCGCGCGGTGAAGGGGGTGCCGTCTGTGCTGCAGCAGGCATGGTATAGTCAAACGGGACTTCGGCACGCGACATCACTTTGCCGCCTGCCCCCTCCATCTCGTCGATCCGCACCCGATACTGGCCTTGCGTCAGACCTTTGACGATGGCGAACGACCATTCGCCGGTAGGACTGGTGCCGCCTTGCGCCACAAAACTGTCATTGAGGTAAAGCCGGACCAGTGCACCACTGACGGCCCGTCCTGCGGCATAGAATGTGCCGTTGGGCTGGGTTTCAACCAGCGTAATCACCACGGGGGCGCGTTGGCCCGGAGCCAGCGACATGCCTTGCGTCGACAACAGCGATTTGGCGGGCTGATCGGGTGAAATAAGAGCGGCTACAGCCTGCCCTCCGCGCGCCGGTACATCAAGGGCCACAACCTGCGCTGATTTGAATTCTTTGCCATCCGGCATTCTGGCGACCAGTGAGAGCTGGTGCGGGCCTTGGGCGAGCGATTTCGGAGTCATGGCGAATTGGCCCGTCTCGTCGGTCGTGGCTTTGTCCCAGTCTTTGCCGTCCATGAGCAGGGTGACAACCGCTTTGGGTCCGGCACGACCGGCCACCACCAGATCTCCGTTCGGCTCCAGCCTGACAATATCGAAACTCGGTGTCAGGCTTGGCTCGGCCTTGACCTCTGCCGGCTTGTCGGTTTTGGGCGCGGGTTGGGGAGAGGCTGTAACAGGCGTAGCTGGCTTTTGATCGGAAGACGGTGACAGCAGCACGACGCCCAAACCGATGCACAGAGCCGGAACTATGATCCAGAGGGACAGACGCCAGAATGTCATCATCAACTCCTACACTCACCAGACCGGAATAATCGGGCATTAGAATAGCAAGGAGCCGCGCGACAAGATAGTCTCATCACTATTGACCCTGCAGATCATGATTGACCCTGACCATCCCGCCATGCGAGATTTTAATATGAGCAAGATTGAAACAATTTGTGTCTATTGCGGATCAGGCTTCGGCAATGATCCGGCCTATGCCAAAGCCGCTGAGATTTTAGGAGCCAGCATAGCCCAAGCCGGATTGCGGCTGGTCTATGGTGGCGGCAATGTCGGTTTGATGGGTACCGTTGCCCGCGCCGTGCTGGATCATGGCGGCTATGTCACCGGCATCATTCCCGAATTTCTGAAAAAGCGCGAATTGATGCTGGATGCCGTGCAGGACACGGTCATCGTGCCCGACATGCACACCCGCAAACAGATGATGTATGAGCGCTCCGATGCGTTTATCGCATTGCCGGGCGGGATCGGCACGCTGGAAGAGCTGGTCGAACAGCTGACATGGGCGCAGTTGGGCCGCCACAAAAAGCCGATTCTGATGCTGGATGTGAACGGCTTCTGGAAGCCGCTGCTGGTCTTGCTGGCCCATATGCGGCAGGCGCAATTCATCCGCGAGGGGCTGGAAGTCAGCTATCTGGTGGCCGAAAAGCCGCAAGATGCCGTGCCTATGATTCTGGACTCCGCGCGCCGCAGCAAAGCCGATCAGACCGCGGCTCCGCTGATCAGCAATTTGTAAGTGATCGAATCAATCAAAGCCTGAAACGAGGCGTCGATGATGTTGGAGGAGACGCCGACAGTGGTCCAGCGTCCGCCCAATTCGTCACCGGATTCGATCAGCACGCGGGTGACGGCATCCGAGCCGCCGTGGAAAATCCGCACCTTGTAATCATACAGGCCCAATCCGGCGATCAGGTGCT
>CAIYZJ010000261.1 GCA_903930675.1 uncultured Hyphomicrobiales bacterium | reverse complement strand
TGCAGGCCGGTTTCGCCGATTATCCGATTGCCGCCTATAATATCCAGCAGGGCAATTTCCCCGAAGCCCGTGTGGTCAACAGCTACAAGGCGACCATGGCCGGTTCGATCGGCATCGGTGTACGCAAGGGCGAGGCCGAATTGCTGGGCAAGATCAACACCGCGCTTGTGGCCATGCAGGCCGACGGCACGGTCAAGAAAATCCTTGCCAAATGGGGTCTTGAATAAGAGCGTCTTTGAACTCCAAAGACACCGGCTCCTTCAAGGGCCGGTGTCTGTCTGATCTGTCCAACCGGTGAACGGCAAGCGGGTGAATGTATGCAGAAATTTCTTGCCGATGCCGCCGAGTTCATTCCGATCCTGTTTCAAGGCGTCGTGCTGACCATCGGCCTCACCATCGGCTCTTTGGTGATCTCGACGCTGCTCGGTCTGGTCTGGGCTTTGATGCGGGTGTCGGGGGTTTGGGCGTTGAGCGGCACGGCCAAGCTGTTCGTCAATTTTATCCGCGGCATTCCGATTATCGTCCAGCTGTTCTACATCTATTTCGTGCTGCCCGATCTCGGCATTACCCTGACCGCGATGCAGGCCGCGATTATCGGTCTTGGTATTGCCTATTCGGCCTATCATTCGGAAAATTTCAGGGCGGGCATCGAGGCGATCGACCATGGCCAGATCGAGGCTGCGCAATCGATCGGCATGGGCTGGTGGATGGTGATGCGGCGGGTGATCCTGCCGCAGGCGATCCGCATCGTCTTGCCGCCCTATGGCAATATCATGATCATGATGCTGAAGGATTCCTCGCAAGCCTCCACCATCACGGTGGCCGAACTGGCGATGCAGGGCAAGCTGATTGCCTCTTCCACCTTCAAGAACACCTCGGTCTTTACGCTGGTCGCTTTGATGTATCTGTGCATGAGCCTGCCTTTGATGGCTCTGGTGACCTATCTTGAAAAACGTTTTTCTTCGGGACAACGCTGATGGACCAGACCGCCATGATCCACCTGCAGGATGTGCACAAGAGTTTTGGCAGCAACCATGTGCTGCGCGGCTTTTCGATGGCCATCACCAAGGGCGAGATTGTCTGCATCATCGGCCCGTCGGGGTCAGGAAAATCGACGGTTCTGCGCTGCATCAACGGGCTGGAATCCTATGAAGGCGGTTCCATTCATGTCAATGGCACGCTGGTCGACAACAAGGCCAAAAGCATTGTGGCGATCCGCCAGAATGTTTCGATGGTGTTCCAGCGATTCAATCTGTTTCCCCACCGCAGCGTGCTCGACAATGTCACCGAGGGGCCGGTCTTCGTCAAAGGCGAAGATGCCGCTTCCGCCCAAAAGCGGGGACGCGAATTGCTGGCCCGTGTCGGATTATCGGACAAGGAAAACGCCTTTCCGCGCGAGCTGTCGGGCGGGCAACAGCAGCGCGTGGCAATTGCGCGCGCGCTGGCGATGGAGCCGCAGGCGATCCTGTTCGACGAGCCGACCTCCGCGCTTGATCCCGAACTGGTCGGCGAGGTGTTGTCGGTGATGCGCGATCTTGCCAGAGAGGGCATGACGATGATCATCGTCACCCATGAAATCGCCTTTGCCCGCGAAGTGGCCGACCGTGTGATTTTCATGGATCAGGGCGTGATTGTCGAACAGGGTCCGGCGCGCGAGACGCTGGCGCATCCCAGCCATCCGCGCACACAGGATTTTCTGCGTCGGGTTACCCATCCGATCGAGACCGACTGACTATCCGCCCCTTTGCCCGAACCGAGAGAAGCCCCATGACCGCGCCTTTCCCGCTTGCACCATCGCTTTGGGCAGCCACCGCCGTTGCCGCCCCGCCGGCCCCCGCACTGGCCGAAACCATCGAGGCGGAGGTTTGTATCATCGGCGGCGGCTATGCCGGCCTGTCGACGGCGTTGCATCTGGCCGAGGCGGGGATCAAGCCCGTAGTGCTCGAAGCGCGCGAACCGGGTTGGGGGGCTTCTGGCCGCAATGGCGGGCAGGTGATCCCCGGCCTCAAATATGATCCGGACGAGATGATCGATATTTACGGCGAGGACAAGGGCCGTGCCCTGCTGCAATTTGCGGCCACCACCGCCGATTGCGCTTTCGATCTGATCGCCAAGTACCAAATGAATGTGCCCTCGGCCCGCAAAGGCTGGATTCAGGCCGCCCATTCAGCGGACGGACTGGCACTGGCGCAGTCGCGGGTGCGCCAATGGAGCAAGCACGGGGTCGATGCACGGCTGTTGGGCCGTGACGAGATGGTGCATTGTCTGGGCACCCAATCCTATCAGGGCGGCTGGATGGATCCGCGCGGCGGAGCAGTGCAGCCGTTGTCCTATGCACGCGAAATGGCCCGTATCGCCATCCGGCTGGGCGCGCGCATCCACGGCCAGTCCCCCGTGGTGTCGATCAGCAAGCAGGGCGAGCGGTTTTGCGTGACCACGGACAGCGGCCATCAGGTGCTGGCAGGCAAGGTGGTGATCTGCACCAATGGCTATTCCGATCATCTGATCCCCGATTTGAAGCGCACCATCATCGATGTGAATTCGTTCCAGATCGCGACCGAGCCTTTGACCGACAATGTCCGCAAGACGATTTTTCCCGAAGGGCATGTCTCCTCCGATACCCGCAAATTGCTGCTCTATTTCCGGCTCGATCACGAAGGCCGCTTGCTGATGGGCGGGCGCGGTCCGTTCCGCGAGCCGGTCAGCGATGATGACTGGGCGCATCTGGAGCGGGTGGTGGGCAAGATGTTCCCGCAGGTCAAAGGCGTTCCCTTTGCCTATCGCTGGGGAGGACGCGTGGCGATCACACAGGACATGCTGCCGCATCTGCATGAACCCGAACCCGGCCTGTTGATCGACATCGGCTGCATGGGACGCGGTGTCGGGATGCAGACGGCGATGGGGGCGCGGCTGGCGGCCTATGTGATCGACCGCAACGAAGCTGCGCTGCCTTTCCCGCTCAGGCCGATCAAGCCCTTCCCTTTTCACGCCTTCCGCCGCTTGGGCCTCGCCGCCGTGATCGCGCTCTATCGTCTGCAGGATGGCGGCGTCCAACAAACCTGAGCCGGACAACAAACCGATGGGCCGTGTTGTGCGGCTTTATCGACATCAATCTGTTCATTGCTGCGACGGGTGCGGTCCGGAGACGGACTGATCCGGACGCCCAGAAAGACCAACGGGAGAAGACCATGGCCGAAGCCTTTATTTGCGATGCGGTGCGCACTCCGATCGGACGCTACGGCGGGGCGCTGTCTTCGATCCGCGCGGATGATCTGGCCGCCCTGCCGCTGTCGGCTTTGATGCAGCGCAACCCTTCGGTTGATTGGACCAAGGTGGATGATCTGATCTATGGCTGCGCCAATCAGGCGGGCGAAGACAACCGCAATGTCGGGCGCATGGCGATTTTGCTGTCGGGCCTGCCGGTCAGCGTGCCGGGCAATACGGTCAACCGTCTGTGCGGTTCGGGCATGGATGCGGTCGGCATGGCCGCACGCGCCATCCGGTCGGGCGATTGCGACATGATGATTGCCGGCGGTGTCGAAAGCATGAGCCGCGCGCCTTTCGTGATGCCCAAGGCCGATACGGCCTTTTCGCGCTCCAACGCGGTCTATGACACCACCATCGGCTGGCGGTTCGTCAATCCGAAAATGAAGAGCCTGTATGGCACCCATTCGATGCCAGAAACGGCGGACAATGTCGCTGCCGATTACCATATCGGCCGTGCCGATCAGGATGCCTTTGCCGCCCGCTCGCAGGCGCGTTGGGCCGCCGCACAGGCCGCAGGCCTGTTCAAGTATGAAATCGCACCGGTGATCCTGCCCCAGAAAAAAGGTGATCCGCTGGTGATCGACACCGACGAGCATCCGCGCCCCGGCACCACCACCGAACAGATGGCCAAATTGAAGGGCATCAACGGACCCGATCTGACGGTGACGGCGGGCAATGCCTCGGGCGTCAATGACGGTGCGGCGGCTTTGCTGATCGCCTCGCAGCAGATGGCCGACCAGCAGGGTCTGACCCCGCGGGCCCGCATTGTCGGCATGGCGGCGGCGGGGCTCGAGCCGCGCGTGATGGGTTTTGGTCCCGCGCCCGCCGTCCGCAAAGTGCTGGAACGCAGCGGCCTGCGCCTCGACCAGATGGATGTGATCGAGTTGAACGAGGCCTTTGCCGCGCAGGCTCTGGCGGTAACACGCGATCTCGGCCTGCCCGATGATGCGGCCCATGTGAACCCCAATGGCGGGGCGATTGCACTGGGTCATCCGCTCGGTATGAGCGGTGCGCGGCTGGTCACAACCGCCATGTACCAATTGCACCGGCAGGGCGGACGCTATGCCCTGTGCACCATGTGCATCGGTGT
>CAIYZJ010000260.1 GCA_903930675.1 uncultured Hyphomicrobiales bacterium | reverse complement strand
CTTAAGCCAGTAAACACTTGATCCGTTTTCCAACCGAACGGTCGCATAAGTATGACGCAGGCTGTAGACAGTGCGCGGCTTGCCCGTTGTATCCCTATCAAGTCCGGCTGCTCTGATCATGTTGTAGTAACTACGGTAGTCATTGATCGGCAATCCATCTTCATGGCAAAAGACCAGATCATCGGGCTCAGTCAAAAAGCCTCTGCGTTTAAGGCGTGCAAAATATTGTTCGGTATTGGGTTGGCAGACGACAAGACGTGATCCCGTCTTTCCCCGCACATTGAGCGTGACCCATGTGCCAATATCATTTTTATAATAATTGACATCACGCCACTTCAACACACGGGCTTCGCCTTTACGCATGCCGCTATTGGTCATGATCATCACATAATCACGCATGAGATAACGGTCTTTGAACACGCGGGTGTGATTGGTTTGATTAACCCATTGATCCATAAAGCCAACGAGATGTTCAAATTCCTGTGCTGTGAATCCAGGGCGTTTGTTTACTTTCGAAGGCTCATATTTGAGCATTGGCATGACATTTTGCGTCACATAACCCAAATCAAGCGCATGCAGGAACACACCGCGTAAGACGCTCCATTCTTGTTTGACTGTCGCACTCGAAGGCAGTTTCTTTACTGTGCTATGACCTCGACTGCCCTCGCCTGTGATGTAAAAATCCTTGCGCCATTGCCGATAGTTCATGACATCGCGCTTGTTGATTGCAGCAATGTCTTTATCGCCAAAATAAGGCACCAAATAACGCCTCAACGTGCCTTCTATGACCTGTGTGCGCCCAATACTGCGGATGCCCTCTGTGTGCCTTCTATGCGCATCTTGAATAAAAAGAGATGCTATCTCCCTAAAGGTCACACGCTTTACGGGTAAATTTTGTTCAAGCCTTTGTGTAAATTCTGCATACAGCATCACAGCAGATAACTTGGCTTCTTCTAAATTTGTTTTGTTTGTCGTGCGGCGAACCCAGCCCTTATATTTTTTGGGAAAGGACATTCGTGCATGCCAGACGGCACTTTCCACATCCTCACGCTGATAAAGCACAATCTGATCATCATGCAGTCTCACTTCTTTGGGGTGATCGTTCATTGCCCTATAACCGCTACACAATTGTTATTATTGCAGAAAATTCACTAAAAGGTACTGGATTAGTCTTTTAGTTCACGTTTTGTTCTGTGTAACAGTGTGTAAAAAAAAGAGCAACCACATCTTGTATGCGGTCGCTCTTTATGTAGCAATTACAACAATATAAGGTAGTAAAATATTGCTGGTCGAGTTAGCGGCTGTAGAATTCGACCACCAGCGATGGTTCCATCTGCACGGGGTAAGGCACATCCGAGCTGGCCGGGATGCGGATATATTTGGCGGTCATCTTGTGATGATCGACTTCGATATAATCGGGCACATCGCGTTCGGCGAGCTGGGAAGCCTCGATCACGACAGCGAGCTGGCGGGAGGATTCTTTCACTTCGATCACGTCGTTCGGGCTGACGAGGTAGCTCGAAATATTGACGCGGCGACCATTGACCTTCACATGGCCATGGTTGACGAACTGGCGGGCCGCAAACACGGTGGCGACGAATTTGGCGCGGTAGACAACCGCATCCAGACGACGCTCGAGCAGGCCGATCAGATTTTCGCCCGAGTCACCCTTCAGACGCAGCGCTTCGTGGTAGTAACGACGGAACTGCTTTTCCGAAATGTTGCCGTAATAGCCTTTCAGCATCTGTTTGGCGCGCAACTGGGTGCCGAAATCCGACAGCTTGCCCTTGCGGCGCTGACCGTGCTGGCCGGGGCCGTATTCGCGACGGTTCACAGGGCTCTTCGGACGGCCCCAGATGTTCTGACCCAAACGACGGTCAATTTTATGCTTGGCTTCAATGCGCTTTGTCATCGCAGTTCCTTCAAAAACAATCAGGTTTCTAGGAACGCGCCCTCCTCTACCCCGATCAGCCGAAGCCAACAGAGAGCCGACAGAACCAGATGGCGCGTAGCCAGCGGTTCACGGGTGCGTCAAATAACAAACAGGCCGTCAATCAGGGATTGCGGCCCGCTCACCATCTCCCGCTCTGATAAAGAAGCCAAAGCACGAAGTCAAACACCCAATAGCCGAAAAATCGCAAAAAGCGGCCAATCAGACCAATTCCAGATGCACAATCGCCTCATCGGCCAGCCCATAGGCCTGCAAAGCATGGCGCAAGCCTGCGGTCAGGTCCACGGGACCGGTGGAGACGAACAGATTCGGACCCGCCCGCATCTGTGCCGCGCTGGCTGTTTGACCTAGCAGATGCGCCACCCGCCTGGCAATGGCGGGGGCCGGATCAATCCATGTCACGGGCCACGGCGCAAGCCGCTTCATCGCCTCCAGCAACAAGGGATAATGGGTGCAACCGAGCACGATCGTGTCGGTCTTGCTGCCGTTCTCGTTCACAAAGCACGGCGCAATATCGGCCAGCAAGGCCTGCCCGTCCAAGCCCTCACCACGCAAAAAAGCTTCGGCGCGCGGTGCAAGGGCGGGCGGGGAATGGATGATGACGCGGCAATTTTTGGCAAATTGATCGATCAAAGCACGGGTATAATCGCGCTTGGCGGTGCCCTCGGTCGCCAGAATGGCAAAGCAGCGGCTTTGTGATTGCTCGGCCGCAGGCTTGATGGCAGGCACGGTGCCGACAATCGGCACCGTGAACCGCGCCCTTAATTGCGGCAACACCAGCGTCGAAGCCGTGTTGCAGGCCACCACCACCAGATCGGGCCGGAACCGGTCCATCGCGGCCCCGATCACCGACCCGACCCGCGCCAGCAAATCCTGTTCGGACCGCCCGCCATAGGGAAAGCCCGCTTCATCGGCCACATAGACCAACCGCGCCTGCGGCAGGCTGGCGGCAATGGGCGACAGCACCGACAGCCCGCCCAAGCCGGAATCGAACACCACAATGGTCGGTGCTGTGGGACCACTCATGGCGAAGCCGCGCGATCAAGCGGATGGCCCAGAGCTTTCAAGGCCTTTTTGACGGCATCCCACCCGGCGTAACTGGCCCCTGCCACGGTCATGCAGGCCCCGAAACGCCCGCCAGCGGTGGCTTCGCCCGCATAATAAAACCCCTCGATTCCGGTCTCGAGCAGCTTGGCGCGCGCATGGTGCTGGTCGGGTTTGGCATAGGCATAGGAGCCCTCGCTATAGGGGTCTCCCCACCAGCCGCTCAACCGCCCGCCGCGCAGATGCGGGCGGCAATCGCGGCCGATGATGGTGGAAAAAATCCGCGCCACCTCGTCCACCGAGGCCGCCTCGCCTTGAGCGATCAGCCTGCGTCCGCCCTGCCCGCCCGACACTGCCAGCACCAGATTTTGGTCAAACGGCCATAATTCGAAGGTCATCGAGCCTTCGGGCGCATCCAGCGCGATCTTGTCGGCCCCTTGCGGGATCCCGAAGCGCTCGCCGTCAAAGGCCAGCGCCACCTTGGTCAGCGCGCCCATGCCCAAACCATCCAGCCCCGCGGTGAAATCGGCCGACAGGCCCGACGGCAAGCCGATATGCCCCGCTTTCAGCACGCCGACAGAGACCGTCAGCACAACCGCCCGCGCCTTGATGGTGCCCTTGGCTGTCAAAACCTCGAAACCCGCCGCCGTCCGGTTGATTTGAGACACCGGACAATCCAGCCGGATCGGCAGACCCGCCGCAGCCGCCCTCACCAGCGTGCCATAGCCTTGCGGCACGATGCGGTCCGGCCCGTCCCACAATGCCATGTAATCGCGCAGCGAGACGTGTTGCGGGTCTTCCCCCAAGCCGAGCCGCGACATATCGGTAATGGCATCGCGGCCCTCGTCCTGCAGCACAAGCGCGGCCTCGGCAATCGGCTGGTCGAGATCCTGATCCTCGATGCTTTCGAGATGGGTCCAGAACCCCTCGCGCACCCGCCTGCGCCGCAACACGGCCTCTTCGGGCACCCGCACCCCGCCGATAAAAGGCTCGAAATGCATGAAACCGCGCCAAGGACGCGTTTCGATCCCCACCCGCCGCGCCTCGCGCACCCAAGGATTGCGCTCGCAAAAATGGATATAGGCGGCTCCCGCATCGAAATGCGGGCCGAGACTGGCATCGGTATGCACGCGCCCGCCCACCCTGTCGCGCGCTTCCAGCACCATACAACTGGCCCCGAAAGCAAGGGCGGTGCGCGCAGCCGTAATGCCTGCCGCACCCGCCCCGATCATCACCAGATCGACATCGGTTGACAGGCTCATGGCGTGTCGCTCCCCTCAACCGGCTTTTTGGGCGGATTGCGCACACGCTTGCGGGTTTGCGGATTGTCGCGCGGGCCTTCGACCAGCCGCACCACCATGCCCCGCCAAGTCCGCACATCCTGCTCGTTCAACGCCATCCGATGGAACATATTGCGCAGATTGCGGCTCATAATCGGCCGCTTGTGCTTGGGACGGAAAAAGCCGCGTTGTTCGAGCTGGTCTTCCAGATAATCGAAAAACGACAGCACCATCTCGCGCTTGGCTGGCGGCCACCTTTCGCGCCGCTCGAACGGCAACGGCATTTCGCCAGCCGCCATCCATGCATAGCCTGCCAGCAGCACCGCTTGCGCCAGATTGAGCGAGGCATAGGCCGGATTGACCGGATAGGTCAGGATTGCATCGGCCAAAGCGATATCGTCGTTTTCCAGCCCCGTGCGCTCGCGCCCGAAAATGATCCCGACCCGCTCGCCATGCGCCACCCGCTGCTGCATCTGCTGGCCCGCTTCGGGCGGGCCCATCACCACCTTGCCCTGCCCGCGCTCGCGCGCGGTGGTGGCAAACACGAAATTCAGATCGGCCATCGCCTCGGGCAGGGTTTTGAACACTTCGGCACTGTCGAGAATATGTTCGGCCCCCGCTGCAGCCGCGCGGGTCTTTTGGTGCAGCCAATGGCTGCGCGGGCGGATGATGCGCAGCTCGAACAGGCCGAAATTGGCCATGGCACGCGCCACCATGCCGATATTCTCGCCCAATTGCGGCTCGACCAAAAGAATGACCGGCCCTGCGCGCAAGGACGGGCGGGAGTGATCTGTACCGGCTCCGGGCATCTGCTGTTCCGATTCACACAAGACGAGGCCAAATCCCTAAACCAAACCGCAAAAGAGCGGAAGCCTTTCCGGCAAACCGGCCTTCAAATGACATATCATGGTGCAATGCTGGCATGTTGTCCAAAAGGTGCGCTTTGCGAGCGGCTAAGGCTCTGATATGAGAAGCCACACCGTGCGCGAGTCTCTGTAAGCCCGCACACGACAGTAAGCGCAACGTCCCGACATATAAAGGTTCTGTCCGATGAAAAAGATTAAGGTGAATAACCCCGTTGTCGAACTCGACGGCGATGAAATGACACGGATCATCTGGCAGGAGATCAAAGACAAGTTGATCCATCCCTATCTGGATGTGGACCTGCAATATTTCGATCTGGGCGTCGAGCACCGCGACCAAACCAACGATCAGGTCACCATTGATGCCGCCCATGCCATCCGTGAAGCCGGCGTCGGCGTCAAATGCGCCACCATCACCCCCGATGAAGCACGCGTGAAAGAATTCAAGCTGAAGGAAATGTGGAAGTCGCCCAACGGCACCATCCGCAACATTCTGGGCGGCGTGATTTTCCGCGAGCCGATCATCTGCAAAAACGTGCCGCGTCTTGTGCCCGGCTGGACCCAGCCGATCGTCGTCGGCCGTCACGCTTTCGGCGACCAATACCGCGCCACCGATTTCAAAGTGCCCGGCAAGGGCCGCATGACCATCAAGTTCGAAGGTGATGACGGCACCGTCATCGAGAAGGAAGTGTTCAAGTTCCCGTCGGCAGGCGTGGCCATGGCCATGTACAATCTGGATGACTCGATCCGCGATTTCGCCCGCGCTTCGCTCAATTACGGCCTGAACCGCAAATATCCTGTCTATCTGTCGACCAAGAACACCATCCTGAAGGCCTATGACGGCCGCTTCAAGGATCTGTTCGAAGAAGTGTTCGAAGCCGAATTCAAGAGCCAGTTCAAAGCCGCCGGCATCACCTATGAGCACCGTTTGATCGACGACATGGTGGCTTCGGCACTGAAGTGGTCGGGCGGTTATGTCTGGG
>CAIYZJ010000259.1 GCA_903930675.1 uncultured Hyphomicrobiales bacterium | reverse complement strand
GCCGCTGTTGTTGAAGATCACGATGCAGACCGGCAGGTTGTAACGGCAGATGGTTTCGACCTCCATGCCGGAGAAGCCGAAGGCGCTGTCACCCTCGACCGCCAAAACGGGCTTGCCCGTTTCGATGGCCGCAGCAACCGCATAGCCCATGCCGATGCCCATCACGCCCCATGTGCCGACATCCAGACGCTTGCGCGGCTGGTACATGTCGATGATGCCGCGCGCCAGATCGAGCGTATTGGCGCCTTCATTGATCAGGATCATGTCGGGCCGCTCTTTGACGACCGTCCGCAACGCGCCCAAAGCCCCGTGGAAATCCATCGGAGAATTGTTGTTTCTCAGGCGCGGGGCCATTTTGGCGATGTTCTCGTCGCGCTTGGCGACGACCGTTGCCATCCAGTCGGCCGGCGGCTTGGCCCAGTTGGACCCCATGCCCGCCAGCAGAGCCGAGACGCAGGAGCCGATATCGCCGACCACGGGCGCGACGATCTCGATGTTGGAATCCATCTCTTTCGGCTCGATGTCGATCTGGATGAATTTTTTGGGAGCATCGCCCCATGTCTTGCCCTTGCCATGCGACAACAGCCAGTTGAGGCGCGCGCCGATCAGCATCACCACATCGGCGTCTTTCAGCACGGTAGAGCGGGCAGCCCCTGCCGATTGGGCATGGGTATCGGGCAACAGGCCCTTGGCCATGCTCATCTGCAAAAACGGCACACCGCTTTTCTCGATGAATTCGCGGATGGTCTCGTCGACCTGCGCATAGGCCGCGCCCTTGCCGAGAATCACCAGCGGCCGCTTGGCCGAGGCCAGCACATCCAGCGCGCGATTGATGGCAGACGGTGCAGGGATCTGGGCCGGTGCGGCATCAATCACCTTGACCAGCGATTGCGCGCCCTTTTCGGCATCCATGACTTGCGACAGCAATTTGGCGGGCAGATCGAGGTAAACACCGCCCGGACGGCCGGACACCGCCGCGCGGATGGCACGCGCCACCGCAATGCCGATATCGGCGGCATGCAGAACGCGGAACGCCGCCTTGCACAGAGGCTTGGCAATGGCGAGCTGGTCCATTTCCTCGTAATCGCCCTGCTGCAGATCGACGATTTCGCGCTCGGACGAACCCGAGATCAAAATCATCGGGAAGCAATTGGTGGTGGCATTGGCCAGTGCCGTCAGCCCGTTCAAAAAGCCCGGGGCCGATACGGTCAGGCAGATGCCCGGCTTCTGCGTCAGATAACCGGCAATGGCGGCCGCATTGCCCGCATTCTGCTCGTGACGGAACGAAATCACCCGGATTCCCTCCGCCTGCGCCATGCGGCCCAGATCTGTCACCGGAATCCCGGGGACATGATAGATGGTTTCCACGCCGTTGAGTTTCAACGCGTCGATGACGAGATGGAAGCCGTCTGTCAGTTCGCGCTCTTCAGCGGGATTTTGGGCGGCATCCATATGGGTTGAAGCCTCACTCATCAGCTGTTCCTCCGCAATCTTCATGTCTCACTTGTGTGAGCGGGTTTATGGTTGTGTGTGGTTTTGTCACAATCGGTCAAACACCCGACAGGCATTACCACGGTGTGGCTTAGGTTTTGCCTGCCTTGCTTCGTTCTGGCCTGCCTTTATCGGCCAGGGACCCGACAAGCGGACCAGAGCCAAAACGGACAGATCACCCCCCTGATCCGACAATCCCATCTTGGGTAAATAGTTGGCATACCAAATGCCACCTGTCAATGCAGGCACTTGCCCTCAACGCCCGGCTCAAACCATTGATAATGATCGGATAAATAAGTTTTTCAACCTCTGTCAAACCGCATTATTGCAGCAATTTCAAACGGTGCAATGCAAAAAATACTTAGCTGCGATGCAGCATTAATATTGGCATTTGGTATCTGGCATGCCAAAAAACGAACAAAACCAATGATACTGTCAGCTTGTTTGCCACTCGTTGCCCTCTCGTACCGTGGTCCGGCTTTTATGGAGTGATCCCATGTCTTCTACCGTCATGCTGCCAAACCGTCTTCCCCTGATTGCCGCGCTGATACTGTTGATCAATTCCATCGGCGGCGTGCTGTCGGCGGCCTATACCCGCGCCGACGATATCGAGCCTTTCGGTCTCTAAAACCTGCGCCAGTCTGTCCGCATGTCACCGCCTCTCTTTGAAGCGATAGAGGAGTGCCGTGGCATGGCCGTGATGACCGTGATGGAAGCGGATATTGCTGCCCAATGAGGCCGCCCGCTTGCGCAATTCCGCCTGCTGGGCAAGGCGCACCGCACCATACTGGCCTGCCACAGGCGCGCCATTGTCGTGGATATAGATCAAAATGCCCTGCGCACTTTCGCGCAGCACCAGTACGACCCGATTGCAGGCTTTGTGCTGCATGGCGGCAATCAGACATTCCTGCACGATGCGGCCCGCATGCAGGCATTGCACATCCGAGAGGCCCAGATGCGCCTGCTGGCGTTTGAAGGGGCGGTAATCGACCTCGATGCCCGACTTGGCAAGGCGCGGTTGCAAGCGATGCAGCAGCGAACCGAGGATCACCTCCATATCGGCGCGCGGGCGCATCGAAATGCAATCCATGATCAGGCGCATATCGTCGATACAGATTTGGAACACATCGGCGAATTGCTCGCTGGTCAGTTTGCCTTCGCTGGCGCGACGATAGCCCTCGGCCAGTTGCATGCCGATGCCGTCATGGATTTCGAGTAACAGTCTCTGGCGCTCGCTCTGGACGACTTGCGCACTTTCCACCGCATGTTGCTGGCCCAGCACCGTACGCAACTCCGCCTCGCTTTGCGCCAGAGCACCATAGATGCGGACGGCCTCGGCCTCCTCGTATTCACGCGCAGCCTGATAGCGCTGGATCACCACCGCCATCATCGAGAACAGCAACAGCATCAAAGCCGAGGGCGAGAAATAGATCTCCTCCTGCAAAAACGGCGGCATATTGATCATGCGTTTGACGCCGTCAAACATCGCGGCATTGCCGGGCAGAAGCATGAAATCCCGAAAAAACATCGTATCGGTAATCAAGAAGGAGACGAAATAAAGAATTCCGATCTTGGATCGGAGCAGACTGCCCTTGGCCAGCATCCACAACAAGGAGCAAAAGCAATAGGTCAGCAAAAAACCAATGCCGAACATGCTGACCATGCTGGCGACAGCATCGTTGAAGGCGAAACCCATGGCTGACAGGCAGGCCACATAGGTCAACACGATCTTTTTCTCGTTGCCCAGAACGCGCTGGCCGGAATATTCACG
>CAIYZJ010000258.1 GCA_903930675.1 uncultured Hyphomicrobiales bacterium | reverse complement strand
CTTCAGAAAATGAAGGAAACAGCAGAGGCCTATCTCGGCGAAACCGTCACGCAAGCCGTTATCACGGTTCCTGCGTACTTCAACGACGCCCAGCGTCAGGCCACGAAGGATGCGGGCCAGATTGCGGGTCTTGAAGTCCTGCGTATCATTAACGAGCCAACCGCCGCTGCGCTTGCATATGGCATGGACAAGGATGAGAATAAAACCATCGCGGTCTATGACCTTGGCGGCGGTACGTTCGACATCTCGATCCTCGAAGTCGGCGACGGCGTGTTCGAAGTGAAATCGACCAATGGCGATACCTTCCTCGGCGGTGAAGATTTCGATATGCGTCTGGTCGAATATCTGGCCGACGAATTCAAAAAAGAGCAGGGCATTGATCTGAAAAAGGACAAGCTGGCCCTGCAGCGTCTCAAAGAAGCGGCTGAAAAGGCCAAGATCGAGCTGTCCTCGACCACCCAGACCGAAATCAACCTGCCCTACATCACCGCCGATGCCTCCGGCCCGAAACATCTGACCCTGAAACTCACCCGCGCCAAATTCGAGGCTCTGGTCGATGATCTGGTGCAGCGGACCATCGAACCCTGCAAAAAGGCCCTGAAAGATGCAGGCCTGACCGCTGGCGAAATCGAAGAGGTTATTCTGGTCGGCGGTATGACCCGCATGCCCAAAGTGCAGGAAGTGGTCAAACAATTCTTCGGCAAAGAGCCCCACAAGGGCGTCAATCCCGATGAAGTCGTGGCCATCGGCGCTGCCGTTCAGGCAGGCGTGCTGCAAGGCGATGTGAAAGACGTGCTGTTGCTCGACGTGACGCCTTTGTCACTCGGTATCGAAACACTGGGCGGCGTGTTCACCCGTCTGATCGACCGCAACACCACCATTCCGACCAAGAAAAGTCAGGTGTTCTCGACAGCCGACGACAACCAGACCGCTGTGACCATCCGCGTGTTCCAGGGCGAACGCGAAATGGCCGCCGATAACAAGATGCTCGGCCAGTTCGATCTGGTCGGCCTGCCGCCGGCTCCGCGCGGTATGCCGCAGGTCGAAGTGACCTTCGATATCGACGCCAACGGCATTGTTTCTGTCACCGCCAAAGACAAGGCGACCGGAAAGGAACAGCAGATCCGCATTCAGGCTTCGGGTGGCCTGTCGGATGGCGACATCGAAAAGATGGTCAAGGACGCCGAAGCCCATGCCTCGGAGGACAAAATCCGCCGCGAGCTGGTCGAAGCCAAGAATCAGGGCGAAAGCCTGATGCACCAGACCGAAAAGTCGCTGGCAGAACACGGCGACAAGGTCGGTGAAACCGAAAAAACCAATATCCAGTCAGCCGTTGACGGTCTGAAAGCCGTGCTTGGCACCGAAGACATCGAGGGTATCAAAGCCAAAACTGCCGAACTTGTTCAGGCCTCGATGAAACTGGGTGAGGCTGTCTATGCCGCGTCGCAAAGCGCCGGTGAGGCCCCCCATGATGAAGCCCATCATGACGAGCCTCACAAAGGCGACCACAAGGATGACGTGATCGATGCCGATTTCCGTGAAGTCGGCGGCGATGATGCCAAAAAGAAGCGGTAATCATGTCCGCTTAGCGGTCTGATCTCCTCTATGGAAACCCGGTGCGGTCACGTATCGGGTTTCTAGCTGTCTGAACCCTGCATATTCCGACCTCTTGCTGATTGAATGGCGCTGTCATGAGCAAACGCGATTATTATGAAGTTCTTGACGTCGCACGGACGGCCGACGAAGCCGAGTTGAAATCGGCCTTCCGCAAATTGGCGATGAAATATCATCCCGACCGCAATCCCAATGATTCCGAGGCCGAAGCCCGTTTCAAAGAGCTCAACGAGGCCTATCAGACACTCTCGGACGGGCAAAAACGCGCAGCCTATGATCGCTTTGGCCATGCGGCCTTTGAAAACGGCGGCGGGGGAGGCACCGGTGGTTTTTCCGGCGATTTTGCCTCCAGCATGTCGGATATTTTCGAAGACCTGTTCGGCGATATGGGCGGACGCCGCTCGCGCAGCAGCAATGGCCGCGAGCGCGGCTCCGATCTGCGCTACAATCTCGAAATCACGCTGGAAGATGCCTTCAACGGCAAAACAGCCGCATTGACCATTCCGATCTCGATCAGCTGTGAACCCTGTTCGGGGACCGGCGCCAAAGCAGGCACCAAGGCCAAAACCTGCACCACCTGCGGAGGACACGGCCGTGTCAGAGCCACACAGGGCTTTTTTGCGGTGGAGCGGACCTGCCCCCATTGCCAGGGGCGCGGCGAGATGATCGAAAATCCCTGCCCGACCTGCTCTGGCTCGGGCCGCACCACGCGCGAGCGCACTCTGTCGGTCAATGTGCCGCCCGGTGTCGACGACGGCACCCGTATCCGGCTGGCCGGTGAGGGAGAAGGCGGGTTGCGCGGCGGCCCGCCCGGCGATCTCTATATTTTCATCTCGCTGAAAGCGCATAATTTCTTCCAGCGCGACGGTGCGGATTTGTATTGCCGCGTGCCGATTTCGATGGTGACAGCCGCTCTGGGCGGTGAAATCCGAATGCCGACTTTGTCCGGCAAGGAAAAGATCGTGACCATTCCCGAAGGCACCCAAACCGGCAAGCAGATCCGCTTGCGCGGGCAGGGCATGCCGGTTCTGCAATCGCGCGATGTCGGCGATCTCTATCTGCAAACCGTGGTGGAAACCCCGCAAAAGCTCAATGCCCGCCAGAAAGAATTGCTGCGCGAGTTCGACGGCCAGAGCTCGGCCGATACCCAGCCCGAAAGCGACGGGTTTTTCTCGCGCATCAAGGAATTCTTTTCAAAACCCGCCGAGTGAAACCGGCGCGCAATGATCTGGCAAGACAGACGTTGATTCGCTGTGCCATAAAGAGGCACAGTATGAACCACAAGCTGTCCGGAGCCGTTTGATGTCGCTAACCCCGCGTGATCGTCTGATTGTCGCCCTTGATGTGCCGTCCACGCGTGACGCCGAACAGTTGGTGGCCACGCTCGGTGACACGGTATCCTTTTACAAGGTCGGGCTGGAATTGACCTATGCGGGCGGTCTCGAATTTGCCTGTGATCTGGTCAAATCCGGCAAGCAGGTGTTCCTCGATCTCAAATTGCACGATATTCCCAACACTGTGCAAAAAGCGACCGAGCAAATCGCCGGTCTCGGCATGACCTATCTGACCATTCACGCCTTTCCGCAAACCATGAAAGCCGCGATGGCCGGCAAAGCGGGCAGTGATTTGAAGCTTTTGGCAGTCACAGTGATGACGTCTTACGACAATCAGGACCTGATCGAAGCAGGCTATGACAAAACTGTCACCGATCTGGTTACCCTGCGGGCTTTGGCCGCCGACCGGATCGGCATTGACGGGCTGATCCTGTCCCCCGAAGAAGTGGGTGCGATGCGCGCCTTGCTGGGTCCGCGCATGACGCTGATCACACCCGGGATCAGGCCCGCTTCCGCCGCTGTCGGTGATCAAAAGCGCGTAATGACGCCGCTCAAAGCCATCTCGGCCGGTGCCGATCGTCTGGTCATCGGCCGTCCTGTCACCCAAAATCCCGATCCCAAAGCCGCCGCCGAGGCGATTCTGGCAGAAATCAAAGCCGCAACTCAGCAATAATCAAAAACCACCGGAGGAAGACCCCATGACAACCAAAGCCTATTGGATCGGTCGCGTCGAAGTGACCAATATGGATGAATATAAAAACTATGTCGCTTTGAACGGCGCGGCCTTTTCCAAATATGGCGCGCGGTTTCTGGTGCGCGGTGGTTCCTTCGAAGTCGCCGAAGGCGGCGCCAAAAGCCGCAATGTCGTGATCGAATTCCCGTCCTATGAACAGGCCGTCGCCTGCTATCATTCACCCGAATATTCAGCCGCCATCGCCGCACGCAAAAATGCCGCATTTGTCGATCTGATCATCATCAACGGCTATGACGGTCCGCAACCCGCCTGATAACAAGGATTCTTCGATATGAGCGAACATTCAGCCCATCCGTTGCGATTGATTGTCACCGGCGCATCCGGTCGCATGGGCCGGATGTTGGTCAAAGCCATTGCGGACCATCCGGACACGCTTCTGGTGGCCGCATTGGATGCCCCGAATTCTGCCTTTCTGGGGCAGGATGCCGGACTGTTGGCGGGAATTGGCGCCTCCGGCGTGATCATCGGCGCGACATTTCCCGATGCTTCGGTCAAAGCCGATACGATGATCGATTTTACCATTCCGGCCGCCACCCGCCTTTATGCAAGCGAGGCGGCAAAGCACCACATCGCCCATATCATCGGTACCACCGGCCTTTCGGCCGATGACCTCGCTTTCATTGCCGAACAGGCATACCAGACCTGCATCATCCGGTCCGGCAATATGAGTCTGGGGGTCAATCTGCTGGCCGCCATGGTGCAAAAAGTGGCCGCAGCGCTCGACCCGAGCTTCGATATCGAAATCGTCGAAATGCATCACCGCATGAAAAGCGATGCCCCGTCCGGCACTGCCTATTTACTGGGCGAAGCGGCCGCCGCAGGCCGCCAGATTGCGCTGGAAGACCATTCGATTCGGAGCCGTGACGGTGAAACCGGCCAACGGCCCGAAGGCACAATCGGTTTTGCGACATTGCGCGGCGGCACGGTGGTCGGTGACCATTCGGTGATTTTTGCCGGCAATGGCGAGCGCATTACCCTGTCCCATCATGCCGAAGACCGCAGCCTGTTTGCCTCCGGCGCGGTCAAAGCCGCATTGTGGAGCAAAGGCCGGCCTGTTGGACTTTATTCCATGATGGATGTTTTGGGGCTTTCTTGATAGTGGATGGCACCTGAACAATTTGAAAACGGGGTTTTGCGCAATGGAACGGCTTCTGGTTCTGGTACGGCACGGTCAGAGTGATTGGAATCTCAAAAATCTGTTCACCGGTTGGAAGGACCCCGATCTGACAGCCCAAGGCGTCAGCGAGGCCAAAGCCGCAGGACAGCGGTTGAAAGCGCTCGATCTGCATTTCGACATGGCCTTCACCTCCGATCTGACCCGCGCCCAGAAGACCTGCGGGTTGATCCTCTCCGAAATGGGCCAGACTTCCCTTCCTGTGACCCCAAATCAGGCGCTTAACGAGCGCGATTACGGCGATCTGTCGGGTCTCAATAAGGACGATGCCCGCACCCGCTGGGGCGAGGAGCAGGTTCATATCTGGCGTCGGTCCTATGATGTGCCGCCGCCCAATGGCGAGAGCCTGAAAGACACGGTGGCGCGGGTGCTGCCCTATTATTGTCAGGACATTCTGCCGCAGGTTTTGGCTGGCAAGCGCGTATTGGTTGCAGCCCACGGCAATTCTTTGCGGGCTTTGGTGATGGTGCTGGATCGCCTGTCGCCGCAAACCATTCCGTCGATGGAGCTGGAAACCGGAATTCCGCTGATTTACCGGCTCAATGCCGATTCAACAGTGGCCAGCAAAGTGGTCTCTCACGCCTGATCGGCCTCTTTGATGTAATCGGCCCATACAGCCTCTTTCATCGTGCCGACAAATTGTGTGTG
>CAIYZJ010000257.1 GCA_903930675.1 uncultured Hyphomicrobiales bacterium | reverse complement strand
GATACCTATGGCTGCGTGCTGGCCGGATTGCGGGCCGAACCCGTGCGCGGGATTGCAAAGACTTTTGCCGATCACGATGCCGGTCCGGTCATGATGGGTGGTGCGGCGGGCCTGTCGGTGCTGTCCGCCGCGCAACTGTTTGCCACGGCGTCCTGTTGGGACGAAGCCTGCGAGGGCCATGCCGGAGCCCACGGACGCCCCGCTTTGGCGGCTTTGGCGGCCCTTTACCCGCTGTGCCGTGACAAGACCCTGGGCGGGATGCTGGAGGCTTTGATTGTCGGCTATGAAGTCGGGGCGCGGTTGGGCCATGCCTTGCGCATCAAAAAAGGCATGCATGTCGATGGCAACTGGCCCGCTTTGGGAGCCGCAGTCGCAGCAGGGCATGCGCTGGGGCTGACGCAAGACCAGATGATCACCGCTGTCGGGATCGTGGCCTGTCAGGTGCCGATGAGCCTCTATCTGCCGGTGCGGGCGGGGGCGACCAGCCGCAATACCTATCTGGGTCATGCCGCAGTTTTGGGGATCCAAAGCGCGTGGTCGGCCATGGCAGGCGTGACGGCTCCCGAAGGGGGTTTGATGGATTATGCCCGCATCGGCCTGTCCCGCGAGACGGTCGATTGGATCGGGGCTGGCCATTATGAAATTCTGAACGGTTATTTGAAGCCCTATGCGGCGGTCCGCCATGTCCATTACGGCGCCAATGCCGCCCAAATCCTGCGCCGCGGTTTCGCGCCAGAGCAGATCGAGCGGATCACGCTGGATATTTACGAGGAAGCCACGATCTATTGCGGCAACCGCAATCCGGCCACGCCGATTCAGGCGCAATTCTCGCTGAGTTTCGGTGTCGCCGCCGCACTGGCCTTTGACCGGCTGGATGCCGAGGTCTATCGTGCCGGATTGTTCGATGATCCCTTGTTGCGTCATCTGGAATCGCTGGTCGAGATCAGGATCGATCCTGAACGCACAAGCCGCAACGCCCGTGGTGCCACCGTGTCGGTGCTGGTGGACGGCCAATGGCATACAGAGGCGGTGGATGCCGTCTGGGGGGATAAGGCCTGCCCGCTGACGCCAAGGCAGGTCGAAGACAAATTCATCGCCTATGCCTCCCCGAGCCTTGGTGACGCGCAAAGCCGCGAAGTGGCCCGACGGATCCTCTCCGCGGAATTATCCACGCCGATGCGCGATATATGGGCGGTTTAAGGCTTGGTTCGCGTGAGAGTGGCCGCCAGTTGCGGCGCGGCTTTGGTAAACAGCGGGGCGGGAGCCATGCCCTGTTCCCGCATCAGCCACCATGCACAGCAGATGTTGGATGACAGAAACGGCGGCACGGATGCGCTGGCCCGTTTGGCAATGGCGGGCAGGGTGATCATGCCGGTGCCGCTCATCACGATGGCATCAATGGAATCCATATCCACTTCGCTCAAGGATTGTTCGACTTCCTCTGTGCTCAGCTCATAGGCGCGAAACGTGTCGGACACTTTGACAATCTGGGTGATCTGACAGCCCGCCTCCTGCCAATAGCGGGCCGCTTCGTCGGTCAGCCATTGCGGATAGGGCGAAAACAGGCAGATGCGCTTGGCCTTGAGGGCTTGCAGGCTTTTGCGGATGGCATTGCTGGCGGTTTCAACCGGCACGCCTGCCTGTCGGCTGAGTTGTTCGGTAAAGGCCTCGTCGCCTTGCGGGCCGAGCCGGTAGCTGGGTCCGGTCAGCGCGACAATCATCGCCTTGATCGCCAGCGTGCCGAAGGATTTTGTTGCCGGCAGATAGGTGTCGAGATAGGCGCGGTTGCGCTGTTCCAGTGTGGTATCGGGCATGACCGGCAGACGGTTGGCAAACAGGCGCGCGCCTTCGGGCATCAGGCGCGCCATTTCCGGCTCCACCGTGGGATTGGCGGGCGGCACGATCAGCCCGAGGGCGGGCAGTTCGGTCAATTGATCAAGATCACTCATGACTGGTGTGCCTCGTTGTGGGACCTGTCGAGCATGTCGAGCATGGCGGCGGTGGCGAGATAATCGGTGGCGGCCTGTTTGTCGGAGGCAATCTGCCGGATGGTGTCGAGCCAGCCTTCGCCGCCGGAAATATTGCGGTCGGTGCGCGGGATCAGCATCTCTTCTGCGATGCGCTGGCGTTGGCGTGCAGCCGCCTGCACAGGTTCGGGTCTGTTGTCGCGCAAGGCGGTGATGATGGCCTTGGCGAGGCAATCCGCATCATGGATGCCGCAATTCATGTTCATGCCGCCTCTGGTATTGGTGACATGCGCGCTGTCACCCGCCAGAAAGGCCCGCCCGACCGCAAAGTGCGAGGCGACACGGCGGCTGGCCCCATAGACATCGCGTCCGACAATGGTGGGCAGTCGGGTCCAGGTCGGCATGACGGCCTCGATCTGCGCGCTGACCCATGCATCTTGCAATGCATTCTCGTCAGAGACCGTATCGGGCACGCGGATGATGACGCGCCAGCAATCAGGCATTTTGAGAAAGCTCAGCGATTTGGAACCGTTGAACAGATAGGTGATCGGCGCAATTGTCGGCAGAATGGGATCGAGATCATCGGTTGTCATCACCCGCAGGATTTTGGTGGGGTAGACCATGCCGTCAAAATCAATCCCCAAGGTTTGGCGCACCGCACTGTTGGCCCCGTCGGTGCCGAGCAAGTAGCTGCCGGTGATGCGGATGTCCTGCCCGTGACGGGTGGCGAGCGCGGTGACATTGTCGGCAGTCTGCTCGATGCCGATCACCTCTGATTCAAAAATGGTTGTGGTGTTGGGCAAGGCCTGAAAACGAGCCAGCAGGGTGGGCGTCAGCTTGGATTGTTCCAGATGCAGGCGAAACGGAAAGCGGGTTTTGTCGGCCAGATCGGCCAGTCTGAATTCGGCAAAGGGACCGTCCACATTGCGATACTGGATACGGTGCACCAGTTCGCCTTGGGTGAGCAGTGGCTCGATGGCGCCGAGCTTGTCGATGATTTCGAGTGTCGGAGGATGAAAGGTCGAGGCTTTGGACGCGGTGTTGAGGCTGTCGCGCTTTTCCAGCAACACTACATGGACGCCTGCCTGCGCAAGGGTGAGGGCAGCCACCAGCCCGACCGGTCCGGCGCCTGCTACGATCACCTGTGTCGAGATGCTGCTGTTGGGAGTGCTCGCCGTCATATCCTCGGGACCTTTATTCTTGTTCGCTGAAGGCCATGGCGCGGCCGCAATCGCGGCTCCATGACACCATGACAAGTGAACCGCGTTGCAGATCGCGCAAGCCGTCCTTGAAACTCGTGCGCGCCATAAAGCCCGACGAGCCTCCCAGCGACAGCCGCAATTTTGTGTGATCGCCGAAATAGATCAGCTCCTCGATCCGCGCCTCGAACCGATTGGATTCGGGTCCGCTCGCGCCCACCATCACGCGTTCGGGGCGCAGCGAGAGCACGGCTTTCGCCCCGACAGCCAGATCATCCGCCAACCGCGCTTCGATCTGCATGCCGTCTTCGAGCATCATCCGGCAATAGGTTGCATCGCGGCTTGCAACGGTGCCGACAAGCCGGTTGTTCTCGCCGATGAAGGAAGCAACAAAGGCATTGGCAGGCTCTTCGTAAATGGTGGCGGGGGAGGCCAGTTGCTGGATGCGGCCCTGATTGAACACCGCAACCCGATCCGACATGGTCAGCGCTTCGCTCTGGTCGTGGGTGACATAGACCACGGTGACGCCGAGTTGCTCGTGGATATGTTTGATCTCGATCTGCATATGCTCGCGCAATTGCTTGTCGAGCGCGCCCAACGGCTCGTCCATCAGCACCAGCTTGGGCTGGAACACCAAAGCACGCGCCAGCGCGACGCGCTGTTGCTGGCCGCCCGAGAGTTCCGAAGGTCTGCGTTCGCCCAAGGGGCCGAGTTTGACCATATCGAGCGCGGCTGTGATGCGCTGGTCGCGTTCGGCACGACCGATCCCCTGCATCTCCAGCGGGAAGGACAGGTTGCCCGCCACGCTCATATGCGGAAACAGAGCATAGTTTTGAAACACCACGCCGATGCCGCGTTGATGGGCGGGGACATGGTTGAGCAGGCGGCCATCCAGCGTGATGGTGCCGCTTGTTGGCTCCTCGAACCCTGCCAGCATCATCAGGCTTGTGGTTTTGCCTGATCCCGAGGGGCCGAGCAGCGTGACGAATTCGCCGCGCTCGATGGTCAAATCCAGCCCGTGCACAACCGTGTTGATGCCGTCATAGCTTTTGGTGATCTGGTCAAAGACGACAATCGGATCGGACATCGTGCTCCTCATGGCGTGCGGTGCGTGGAGGGGAGGGTGTGGCGGGCGGCGCGTTTGCGGATGGTTTCATTGACCATCAGCAGCAGCACCGACAGCAGGATGATCAGCACCGCTGCCGAGGCAATGGTCGGGCTCAAGAATTCGCGGATGCCCGCATACATCTGGCGCGGCAAAGTGAACTGGTCGGGGCTGGCGATGAACAGTGCGACGATCAGCTCGTCAAACGAGGTGGCAAAGGCAAACAGCGCGCCGGTCGCAACCGAAGGCGTGATCAACGGCAGAACCACCCGGTAAAAACTCTGTATCGGATTGGCCCCGAGGCTTGCAGAGGCGCGCAACAGGTTGGGATCGAACGACTGCAGCGAGGCCAGCACCGTCAGCAGCACATAGGGTACAGACAGCACCGTATGCGCCAGCACCAGCCCTGTCAGGGTGCTGCCCAGCCCGACGGCCGAGAGCGAGAAATAGAGCGCAATGGCGGTGACAATCACCGGCGTCACCATCGGAAGCGACAACAGGGCCAGCACGAAGGCCTTGCCGCGAAACCGGCCGAGATAGAGCCCGATGGCTCCCAATGTGCCCAGTGAGGTGGCAATCAGCGTGGTCAGGATGCCGACAACGAAACTGTTATAGGTGGCCAGCAGCCAGCGTTGCGAGCTGAAGAAATCCGCATACCACCGCCAAGAATAGCCCGGGGTCGGCAAGACCAATAATTCGCCGGAAGACAGCGACAGCGGAAATACCACCAGAATGGGCGCGACCAGAAACACCAGCAACACGCTAGTCACGCTGTAGAGGATCAATCGTCCGGTGGTCGGTCGCTGTCTGGCGGGGAGGATCGTTGATGCGGTCACGGCTAAACCCTGACCCCGCCGGCGCGGAAACCGGGCACCAGCAGCCAGGCAATCGCCACGAGAATTCCGGTCATGCCCATCAGCAGGGCGGCCAAAGCGGCAGCAATGCCCCAATTGACCGAGGTATTGGTGAAAAAGGCGATGAAATAGCTGATCATCTGGTCGCCCGACCCGCCAACAAGCGCGGGGGTGATGTAGAAGCCGACCGAGAGCATGAACACCATCAAAGCCCCCGCTGCGACACCGGGCATGGTGAGCGGCAGATAGATGCGCAAAAACCGCCGCCAGCCGGGCGCCCCCAGCGAGGCCGCCGCACGCATATAATCGGGCTTGATACCTTTCATGACGCTGTAGAGCGGCAAAATGGCAAAGGGCAGCAGCACATGCACCATGGCCAGATAGACGGCAAAGCGCGTGAAAATCATCGTCACGGGCTGGTCTACAAGATGCAGCGAGACCAGCAAAGCATTGATGGGGCCTTCGCGCTGCAAGATGATGAACCAGGCGGTGGTGCGCACCAGGATCGAGGTCCAGAACGGGATCAGCACCAGCATGATGCCGATATTGGTCCAGACCTGCGGCAGGATCGACAGCGTATAGGCAACCGGATAGGCCAGCACGGCGCAGATCAACGTGACCACAAGGCTGATTTCAAAAGTGCGGACAAACAGTTTGACAAAGACCGCCTCTTCCTCCGCCGTCGGCACGACCGCGCCATCGGGACCGAGTTTCAGATCGACCGAGCGCAGGAAATAGAGGGGCGTCCAGGGTCCCGTGCTGCGTTTGACCAGTCCCCAGAAATGCGGATCAGCCCAGCGCGGATTGAGCGCGATCAGGCCCTCTTTGGTGGAGCCCGTAAACCGGCTCGAGGCGCGCAGGCCCTGCAACAACATCGAGCGCAAGCCGGTTTCTTCGAAATTCAGGCGGTTGAGCACGGGACCGGCTTTCTGCTGCTCCTGCGCCTCGCGCAATTCGGCAATCAGGCTCTGATAGGTTTGCTCGGATGGCAGGCCTTTGCCGTCCCATTGCTTCAGCAGCGCGGTGGTTTGCGGCAGAATGGTCGGAATTTCCGCATCGTCCACCGCCCGATAGAGTGTCGCGCCCAGCGGCACGATGAAGCTGACAAGCACCAGCAGCAACAGCGGCGCAATCAGCGCCGCTGCCAGCAGGTTCCGTCTCGACATCATCACAGGGCGCAATCGTTGGGACTGGCCTTATTTGGCAACCCAAGCGTTGAACTTGGCTTCGAGATCAGCCCCGTTCTCGACCCAGAAATCGGTGCTGATGAACAGCCCTTCCTTGGAATGGCTGGCCACCATGCCCGGATTTTTCTTGATCACGTCGGGATTGTTGGCAACACTTGCCGTGGCAGGCGACACTGCCCAATCCTGCGCCAGATTCATCAGCGGCTTTTCATCGGTCATGAAATTGACCAGCTTCATGGCTTCGGCCTTGTTGGGGCTGTTGCGCACCACCGACCAGTAATCGAAGGAGAACAGCAAGGTGTTCCACTGGACCGGATATTTCGCGCCGCCTTCGGTGGCCTTGATGGTGCGGCCGACATAGCCCACCGCATAGGCGACTTCACCGCTGCCGACCAGTTGCAAAGGCTGTGCGCCCGACTTCCACCACACGATATGCGGCTTCAATTCGTCAAGCTTGGCAAACGCACGCTTCTGGCCCTCGGGGGTCGCCAGCACCTTGTAGACATCTGCCATCGCCACGCCATCGGCCATCAAAGCGATTTCCATCGTCATCTTGGCGCCCGAACGCAAGGAGCGCTTGCCGGGGAATTTCTGGACATTCCACAAATCGGCGTAATTGGCAGGACCCTGCGGGGTACGGGCCTGGTCATAGAACAGGCTGACACCCCAACCCACCGCACCCGCACCGCAGGTGCTGGAGCCGCCGGGGATGAATTTGTCCTTGTTGATCAGGCTCCAGTCGAGCTTTTCCAACACGCCGTCTTCGCAGGCCCGCACCATTTCGGGGGCTTCGACCATGATCACGTCAAAGGTGATGTCGCCGGATTTGACCATCGAATAGAGCTTGGCCATTTCGCCGTTATAGACATCATCGGTGACTTTGACGCCCTTCTCTGTGGCATAGCCCTGAAACAGATGCTTGCGCGCATTGTCCTGAAAACCGCCGCCGAACCCGACGACCATCAGATCGCGTGCCGAGGCAAGCGATGGGAGTGCACAGGCCAGCAGGAGCGATGTTAGCGTGGATACAAACAACTTACTTTTCATCATAGTCCCCTCGTTCGTGTTAAAGTGCAGTGGTTGATGGTCGGTGTGGTTGGCTCATTCAGGAATGGCTGTCGGTGATCATGGCCTTCCAGTCCGCGCCGCCATTCGGGTCTTTGCCCATATATTCGACGCGGTATTCGTAGCGATCGGGGCGGTAAAAGGCTTGCAGCAATTCCACCGTGCGGCCGTTCTCGTCCTCGATCCAGCGGGTCATCATCAGCAGGGCAGAACCGACATCGACTTCGAGCTGCTGGGAGGTCTCTGAATCAGCCAGCACCGCCGTGATGTGTTCTTTGAAACGGGACAGGGTCACACCCGCTTCCGTCAGGCTGGCCGAAATCGGCAGCGAGGAGATGGTGTGTTTCGGCAGATAGGCTGCAAATCCGGACGGCAGATAGCAGTTGGTTTTGGAAATCGGCGAACGCGTGTCAAAGCGGATGCGGATGATGCGCAACACATCCTGATCGGACCCGACACCGAACTGGCTTTGCCATGGCACGGGCAATTTGGTGAAGGTGTAATCGAGCAGGACGATATTGGTTTTCTGGGCCAGCGAAATCTGGCTGCGCATGAAACGGTTTTCATGCTCTTGCGATTTGGTGTCTTGAGCAAGCGGGAAGGTACCACGGCCACGCTGGCGGACCACGCGGCCCTCGTGTTCGAGCCGCTCCATCGCCTTGCGGATGGTAACACGCGAGACACCGAACCCCACAGCCAACTCATCCTCGCTCGGCAAGGCCTGGCCGACAGGATAGGAGCCATCCGTCAATTTCTGCAGCAAGATCACATAGACACGATGATAAAGAGGGACAACGTCCGATCCGCGCCCGTAACTCAGGGCGCCGGAGTAGGATGCTGGATTCTGTGTCATCGGTTTGGTGGTCATCGCGTGAAATCTGCTCCCGAAAATTGATGTTTGCCTTGTTTGCCGATCCGCTCAGCCTTTGTGGGATGGGGCGTGTCGACGATACCTTGTCCGGATAGGTTTAACCACCTTTGCCAAGCCTCATCCATGACGATAAACAAGGTTCTATTCATTTGCATGCTTGTAACAACCCGAGGAACGCACTTGGCAACATTCCCCGGGACATTGGCCATAGAGATTGGCCATGGATAGACACAAGATACAAGAACCGGAAAGCGTGCCGAAAGATCCTCTAAGTTTCTCCCCTGACCGATCTTGGAAAAAGATCTCATTTCCATATTTGTATTATTATTAGATCTTTGATACAACAAGTCTCTATTGCGAGGCAAGTTACTGATTTGTCTTGCCGTGGGATGGATTGAAAAGAGCCGGGTGATTTGCAAATGGCCAGGCGGCTTGGTGAGCGCCAACCGGCTTGATAAGGACAGTGCAGTGGATCTCAAACAGCCATTATCGCAGCCGCTTGAAATCTATGACCGGCATGTGTTTTCCAAGTCTAAATGCTACCGTGCCCATGCGGTCAACCATCTTGCCTATGGCGTATCCTCGACCCCGCGTGCCTCGCAACTGCCGTTTCCGGTGGTGATCGACCGTGCCGAGGGCGTGCATATCGCCGATGTCGATGGCAACACTTTTCTGGATTACTGTTTGGGCTATGGTCCTTTGCTGTTGGGGCACACGCCCAAGCCGGTGCTGGAGGCGGTGCAAAACGAACTCGCCAAAGGTCTGCGCACGGCCTCGATCCATCGCGGCGAAGCCCGTCTGGCCGATCTGATTGCCGAACTGGTGCCGTCAGGCGCACAAAGTGCCTTTGTCAGTTCGGGGTCTGAAGCGATCCAGCTGGCCTTGCGTGTCGCACGCGCGGCAACCGGACGCAACCGGATCGCAAAATTCCGCGCCAATTATCACGGCTGGTTCGACAATCTGCACATTGCCAACAGCATCGGCAATGACGGGGCGGCCACCATCGGCCAGGATCCCGAGGCTTCCCATTCCGTCGAGCTGTTCGATTGGGGCAGCACGCAGGGGCTGGAAGAGCAACTCGACAGCAGCTTTGCGGCGGTGATCGTCGAACCCGCGGCCATCAATGCCGGTTGTTTCGCCCCGCCCGAAGGCTTTTTGCAAGCCTTGCGCGACATCACCCGCCGATTGGGCATCGTGCTGATATTTGATGAAGTGATCACCGGTTTCCGGCTTGCGCTTGGCGGTGCCCAGCAACGCTATGGCGTGACGCCCGATCTCAGCGTGTTGGGCAAGGCGTTGGGGGCAGGGTTGCCGATCGGCGCCGTGTCGGGCCAGCGCGAGGTGATGGAGGTTATCGCCTCGGGTCGCTTATTGCATCGCGGGACGTTCAACGGCAATCCGGTATCGCTGGGGGTGGGCATTGCCTGTCTGGAGACTTTGAAGGCCGAACAGGCGACGCTTTATCCGCGTCTCGACCGGATCGGCGGCGCGATTGCCGCCCATGTCAACGCCGAGGCCAAAGCGCATGACGCGCCGATCTTCGCCCAGAATGTCGGTGGCTGCGTGCAACTATTCGCCGGAGTGACGCAGATGGACGGCATGGCCGATCTGCCCAAGATCGACCGGTCGCTGATCCTGTGCCTGACGTCCAAATTGCTGCAACAGGGCATTTACACCCTGCCGCGCGGGTTGATGTATGTCTCGTCGGTCCATTCAGAAGACGATCTGGCCTTTACCAGACAGGCGGTCTCGACGGCCGTCATGCAATTTGCGCAAGGGCTGGACGCCAACCGCTAAGCCGGACCGACACTCAATTGATAAATTTATAATGTCCGCAGAAGCTCTTGTAGGAGTGTTCGAGGATTTTGACCCCGCCGCGCTGGCGGATCACCTCTGCGGTGCGGATGCCGAGATCACTGGCTTCGGTTGGTGCGGCGGTTTCAACCGCTGTGACACATTCCTCGCCATTCAGCGACGTGACTTGTCCGTGCAATACCAGATTGCCGTCTTTCCATTCCGCATTGACGCCGACCGGCAGGCTGCAGCCCGCACCCAGCGCATGCAGCATGGCGCGCTCGCAATCGACCTCTGCCCGCGCTTTCGGGCATTCGATGTCCTTCAACATGGCGAGAATATGGGTATCATCGGCGCGCGCCTCGATACCCAGTGCGCCTTGGCCTACCGCATAGGGAAACAGTTCGGGGGCCATGACTTCGGCCTTGTCGGTGCCCATATTCAGCCGTTGCAGGCCCGCATGAGCCAGGATCACGGCATCAAGTCCGTCCTCGCCTTGAATGCGCGCCAGACGCGGGCCGATATTGCCGCGAATGGGAACCACATTGACATCGGGGCGCAGGCTGAGAATTTGCGCCTTGCGCCGCAGGGATCCGGTGCCGACGGTTGCGCCCTGTTTGAGATCGGCCAGAGTGGTGCCGCACAGGATATCGCGTGCATCCTTGCGCTCGGGCACAGCGGCCAAAACAAGCCCTTCGGCCAGATTGGTCGGCAGATCTTTCAGTGAATGCACCACAATATCGACCTCGTGCGAGGTCAATTGTTGCTCGTGCTCGGTAGAAAACACCCCGACAATGCCGAATTGATGGAATTCGGATACACGGTCCTTGTCGGCAATAGTGGTAATCGAATGCAGGGAGAATTCTGCGTCGTGATACTTTTGCTTGATCAAATGGATGACGTAATTGGTCTGTGCCAAAGCCAATGGACTACGTCGGGTTCCGATCCTGATAAGCATCAAATTCACCTGAGAACTGATAAGTTAATCAATAATATCAATGAAATAAACGATTAACTATCATCATATTTGCGGTATCAGCTAAACCAATCAGGCCATTGTGTCAACGGATCGGGCCGCACAGGGCATGCGATAAGCGGCCTGAAGGTCGACCACTTTAGTATAAGCTTGTCAGGATGAGGAACAAATGTGGTGGGCCCGGCAGGACTCGAACCTGCAACCAGTCCGTTATGAGCGGACGGCTCTAACCATTGAGCTACAGGCCCACATTTCGTTTGGATGCGCGCAGCGCGGCACAGATCATTCTTAATCCGATTTTTGGCAGGAGTGCAACGGGCCAGTGAGGGGATTGAGAACGAAAATGCCGCCCGCACGTGACAAGTCCGCCTTCGGGAGCCGAATGAGCATGACGCCCGCACAAGACACTCTCACAAGACTGCACTCATACAAGACACTTGCCGCAAGACAGGCGGACAGTATAGACACGGGGCAACAGGGCAAGCTGTCCCTCTCGTGTTGTCTCAAGCTCATAAGGGTCCATCATGGCCGCTCATCAGTTCATCTATCATATGCAGGGTCTGACCAAGACCTATACCGGCGGCAAGAAGATTTTGGACAATGTCCATCTGTCTTTCTATCCCGATGCCAAAATCGGCGTTTTGGGTGTCAACGGTTCGGGTAAATCGACGCTGCTGAAAATCATGGCGGGGATCGACAAGGAATTCACCGGCGATGGCTGGGTGGCCGAAGGGGCGCGGGTCGGCTATCTGGCGCAGGAGCCGCAGCTCGATCCCACCCGCTCGGTGCGTGACAATGTGATGGACGGCGTGGCCCCGCAAAAGGCCGTGCTCGACCGTTACAACGAACTGGCGATGAATTATTCGGATGAAACCGCCGATGAAATGACCCGCTTGCAGGACGAGATCGAGGCCAAGGACCTTTGGGATCTCGACAGCAAGGTCGATCAGGCGATGGATTCGCTGCGTTGCCCGCCCGACGATGCCGATGTGTCGAAACTGTCGGGCGGCGAGCGACGCCGCATCGCTTTGTGCCAGTTGCTGCTGTCGCAGCCAGATCTGTTGCTGCTCGATGAGCCGACCAACCATCTGGACGCCGAAACCGTGGCATGGCTGGAAGGCCATTTGCGCTCCTATCCCGGTGCGATTTTGATCGTGACCCATGACCGCTACTTCCTCGACAATGTGACGGGCTGGATTCTGGAACTCGACCGCGGCCGCGGTATCCCTTACGAGGGCAATTACACCACATGGCTGGCCGCCAAGCGGAAGCGTCTGGTGCAGGAAGGCCGCGAATCCGAGGCCCATCAGCGCACCTTGCAGCGCGAACAGGAGTGGATGCAGCAAAGCCCGAAAGCCCGTCAGGCCAAGTCGAAGGCGCGTATCCAGCGCTATGACGATCTGGTGCAGAAGCAGAACGACAAGGGGCCGGCCACCGCTCAGATCATCATTCCGGTGGCCGAGCGGCTGGGCAACAATGTCATTGATTTCGAAGGCCTGTCGAAAGGCTATGGAGACCGTCTGCTGATCGACAATCTGACCTTCAAACTGCCGCCTGGCGGCATTGTCGGTGTGATCGGGCCGAACGGCGCGGGTAAAACCACTCTGTTCCAGATGATTACCGGCTCGGAAAAACCCGACAGCGGCACCATCTCGATCGGGGAATCGGTGCAGCTCGGCTATGTCGACCAGTCACGCGACTCGCTCGACCCCAACAAGAATGTCTGGGAAGAAATTTCGGGCGGCAATGAAGTGATCTATCTGGGCAAGCGTGAAATCAATTCGCGCGGCTATTGCTCGACCTTCAACTTCAAAGGCGGCGACCAGCAGAAAAAGGTCGGCTCGCTGTCGGGCGGTGAACGCAACCGCGTGCATCTGGCCAAAATGCTGAAATCGGGTGCCAATCTGCTGCTGCTCGATGAACCGACCAACGATCTCGACGTCGAAACCTTGCGCGCACTCGAAGAGGCACTGGAAGATTTCGCCGGTTGCGCCGTGATCATCTCGCATGATCGCTTCTTCCTCGACCGCATCGCCACCCATATGCTGGCCTTCGAGGGCGACAGCCATGTGGAATGGTTCGAAGG
>CAIYZJ010000256.1 GCA_903930675.1 uncultured Hyphomicrobiales bacterium | reverse complement strand
TTACTGTGCGGGAAACGATAGGACTGGTTGCCGGTTTCCACGATGTGGCAGTGTTGCGTCAGCCGATCAAGCAGCGCGGTGGTCATCTTTGCGCCCCCAAACACGCTCGACCATTCGGCAAACGTCAGGTTCGTGGTGATCAGCAGGCTGGTATGCTCATAGAGCTTTGATAAGAGATGGAAGAGCAAGGCGTCGTTTCGCTAATCGATCTTGATCCCTGAGGTCTTGACGACCTTCGCCCACTTGGCAACATCGCTAAGCACGAACGCTGTGAATTCGTCCACCGATCCTGGCATGGGCTCGGCGCCTTGTTTGGCAAGCAACTCTTTGTTGTCGGACCGTTGCAATCCTCGCGTCACCTCTGCGTTAATGCGAGCAAGCACTTCACGCGGCACGCCTGCGGGACCGAACAAACCAAACCAGCCGCTCATCTGGTATCCGGGAACGCCTGCCTCGGCGACGTTCGGAATTTCGGGCATGAGTTGCGAGCGCTGCGCACCGCCAACTGCGATCGCTCGCAACCTTCCTGCACGAACGACACCCAGGACAGTCGGCATGTTAGGAAACATGACTTCGATCTGGCCGGCCATGACTTCGACCGATGCCTGCCCTTCCCCCTTGTACGGAACGTGAATCATCTTGGTTCCGGTCAGACCGTGAAACAGCTCCATACCCATGTGAGAGATCGAGCCATACCCGGCGGATCCATAATGCAGCGACTGCGGCTTCGCTTTCGCCAGCGCCACCAGTTCATTCACCGATCTCACGGGCAACGACGGATGAACCACCAATACCGTCTGCGTCGCTGCAATACCGCTGATCGGAGCAAAATCCCGCTGCGCGTTGAACGGCAGTTTCGCATACAGCGCGGGATTGATAGCGTTTGGTGTGATCGAACCCATCAGCAACGTGTAGCCATCGGGCGCCGCGCGTGCAACGAATTCCGCGCCGATGTTGCCGCCTGCCCCCGTGCGGTTATCGACGACAACGGTCTGGCCCCATTTCTCGCTGAGCAGGCGGCCCACCATGCGCGCGAGATAGTCGTTCGTGCCACCCGCGGCAAATGGTGACACGATACGGATCGACTTGTCAGGATAGCCCGACTGTGCCCACGAATACCCAGACAGCATGACTAGACCGATAGCGGCAAATGCACGAATAAACGTTACTTTTAGCATCATTGCTCCTTCCGTGGACTGGGGTTACAGGTATTAGAAAGTGCGGCTCCTTGAGTTATAGTTCGAACAACTTGCCAGCGACGAAGCAAGTAAATCCACTTCAGCTTAAACCAAGCTCGGCTACAGGGCAATTCAAGAACCGAAATTTATCCAACAAGGAGCGTTGAAGAACATGAAAAATTACCGAAGAGTCGTGACGGGATTCAACAAAGAGGGAAAGGCCTGCATCAAATGGGATACCGAGATCAATTCCGTCAACTTTAGACCGGGATTCGACAACATCCCGATGTGGGCGACTAAGCAATTGCCGGCGGAGTCGACCGAGGAAGACCCCAACAACTGGGATCTCGGCACCAGCCTTGCCGGGGGCTCCGTTTTCCGCTACGGCCGCTACGAGCCTGGCAACAAACCGCGTTGGCATCGGACCGACTCCGTCGATTACGCGATCTGTATATCAGGTGAGATGTGGATGGAGATGGAGGACGGGGAGGTCCATCTGAAGCCGGGCGACGTGGTGATTCAGCG
>CAIYZJ010000255.1 GCA_903930675.1 uncultured Hyphomicrobiales bacterium | reverse complement strand
CGTGCCGATGTCGTTTCCGCCTGGAGCCAGCTCGAAGCGGCCAAAGCGCGTATCCAGTCGGCCAATGCGCAGGTCGAAGCCGCCACGATCGCTTTGAACGGCATCCGCGAGGAAGCCAAAGTGGGACAGCGCACCACGCTCGACGTCTTGCTGACCGATCAGGACTTGCTCTCGGCACGGGTGAGCCTGGTGACAGCGCAACGTGACCGCGTCGTCTCTTCCTACACTTTGGCGCAGACAGCGGGGCAGCTCAATGTCGACAATCTCAAACTCAATGTGAAACAGTATAATCCTGCTGCCCATTACGAGAGAGTGTCCGGCAAATGGGTCGGTTTCTCGATTATGGATGGTGAATAAAATTTTGCTGTGAGTTAATGCCAATAATGGGGCGGTTTGATAGAGCATCGGCTTTTTCTGGTTTAGAGTTAGGGCTATAGCGTGCGTATTACTTTCCCTTTTGGTTTTTTGCCTTTCGGTTATCATTCACTTGACGCGCTGAGGAAATATTGAATGTCGGTGCAATCGAACAAGTCTCACGAGCCTTCGATGGAAGAGGTTTTGGCCTCGATCCGTCGTATTATCTCGGAAGAGATGGAGAATCCGAGTCGTTCGAATGCCCCGCAGAGCGATGGCCAGCATTTCGAATTTCCTTGGTCGCAATCTTCTTCACAGTCTTCTGCCGCGCCGGCCTCCCAGCCAAAATTGCCGCAATCTGCCGCGATGCGGCATCCGTTTATGCCTGCGCCTAAAACTGTTGCCGTCGAGCCTGTCGCTGCCGATGATCCCGCGCCACGTGGTCCCGTGACCCATAGTTCAGCGACCCAGAATTCAGTGAACCAACCCTCTCTGAGCAATGCGGATTTCTTGTCGGCCTATTTTGCCGATATTGCAGAGAAAAACGCTGTAAAGGGCGTGGTTGAGCCTGCATCTGCACCAGTCGCAGAAGCGACTTTGCCCCCACTGGGTCAGCCGCAAGTTGTGACACCGGTCATACCGGTGCAGGCAGCACCACTTGAAGCCAAGCCTGTGCAGGCACCCCCTGCAGCCGATTACCCGTTTGCGGGAATCATTCCGCTCAAAAAGCTGGAAACATCGACCACAATCCAGATGGTTCCTGTACCTGTTGCGCAAGAGCCTGTCATTAATGCCCCTGTTCAGGGATCGCCAATTCCTGAAGCTGCAGTGACGCAAACCGGTGAGCCGGTGTCTTCATCGCAAATGGTCGAGCCTGCGCGCCCATCGCCGGTCCATGTTGCGGATGCGATGATGGCCGCCTTTATTCAAGCCAATTTGCTGCCTGCAAAGCCAGAAGCATCCCCTGCATCCGTTTCCGAAAATCCTGTCGTTGATCAGCCCGCAGTTGAACAGGTTTTAGCTGTCGAAACGACTGTTGTGACGGACGGTGAAGCACCAAGCGGGTCTGTTGTGGCAGATCAGCCGGAGGTTGAAGCGGTTCAAACGGCAGAAGCAACCGAAACCGACAGTACCGGATCGCATATCCAAGGCCTGATGTCGGATCGCACCGCCCATGTGTTTGCGGCTTCGCTGTCGAGCCTGACCCAGAGTGTCAAAACCGGCAATCACAACGGCCCTTATCCGCGGCTTGACGAATTCGTGGCCGAATTGATGAAGCCGCTGGTCAGTGACTGGATGGACCAACATCTCGAACGGATTGTCGAAGAAGCCGTGCGCGATGAAATCAAACGTGTCAGCAAAATGGCCCGCTCCTGATTTCCAAGCTCGTTTCCGGTCAATCCGGAGCAAAAATCCGCTTTTTTTGCCCTGTCCCGCAAGACATGCATTGACGAACGCATCAGGCTCGGCGATTGAACGGGCCTTGATGTTTCTTGCCTGTATCGGCGTTTGTGGCTGTTTGTCCGCACACGGATCGGGCCGCTGAGGATAGACTGATCATGATGGAAAAGACCTTTGATCCCGCAAGCGTTGAAAGCCGTATCAGCAGCCTGTGGGACACCGAGGAGGCCTTCAAGGCAGGGCGTGCGGACCGCAAGGGGGCCGAGCCTTATACAATCGTGATCCCGCCACCCAATGTCACCGGCTCCTTGCATATGGGCCATGCGCTGAACAATACCTTGCAGGATATTCTGTGCCGTTTCGAGCGGATGCGGGGCCGCGACGTGTTGTGGCAGCCGGGCACCGATCATGCCGGTATTGCGACGCAGATGGTGGTCGAACGCAAATTGGCGGCCGAAAACCGCCCCGATCGCCGCAGCATGGGCCGTGACGCCTTTTTGAAGGAAGTCTGGCAGTGGAAAGAGGAATCAGGCGGCACCATCAATGGCCAGTTGAAGCGGTTGGGAGCCTCGTGTGACTGGTCGCGCCTGCGCTTTACCATGGGTGACGGCTCGCCCGATGACCAGATGGTGCGCGCTGTCACTAAGGTCTTTGTCGAATTGCATAAAAAGGGCCTGATCTATCGCGCCAAACGGCTGGTGAATTGGGATCCGCATTTCGAATCCGCCATTTCCGATCTCGAAGTGTTGCAGGTCGAAAAGCGCGGCAATTTCAAATGGGAGCGCCATCAGGAAGAGCCGATCAATCTGGCTGCGCTCAACAAGCAGTTGGACCGCGATCCCTCTGGCCAGCTTTACCACATCGATTATCCGCTCCAAGGCGTGGTTTACGATCCCGAAAATCCGGCCACCTTTATTCGTGTCGCGACAACCCGCCCCGAAACGCTGCTGGGCGATACCGCCGTTGCTGTGCACCCCGAACACGAGACCTTGAAAGCACTGATCGGCCGCAAGGCCGTGTTGCCGCTGGTCGGCCGTCTGATCCCGATTGTCGGCGATGATTATGCCGATCCCGAAAAAGGCACCGGTGCGGTCAAGATCACGCCTGCCCATGATTTCAACGATTTCGAAGTCGGCAAGCGTCACACCTTGGAGCAGATCAATATTCTCGATTCCAAAGCGCGCATTGCCATCAAGGGCCAGCCCGCTTTTGCTGCCTGTGGGCAAGCCGCCCTTGAGCTTGACGGGATGGACCGTTTCGAAGCCCGCAAGGCGATCATTGCCTTGCTGCAAGAGGCGGGCGTGCTGAGCCTGATCGAACCCACCACGATGATGGTGCCGCATGGCGACCGCTCCAATGTGGTGATCGAGCCTTGGTTGACCGATCAATGGTATGTCGATGCCAAAACGCTGGCACAACCCGCTTTGAAAGCCGTGCGGACAGGGGAGACAAAATTTGTCCCCGAAAACTGGGAAAAGACCTATTTTCAATGGCTTGAGAATATCGAGCCATGGTGCATCTCGCGCCAATTGTGGTGGGGACACCAGATCCCGGCCTGGTATGGCCCCGATGGCCATGTCTTTGTCGGTTATGACGAGGCCGAAGCACAGGCGCAGGCCCAGAGCCATTATGGCCGGTCGGTTGCCTTGACGCGCGATCCGGACGTGCTCGATACGTGGTTTTCTTCGGCCTTGTGGCCGTTCTCGACACTCGGCTGGCCCGATGCCACACCTCAAGTGCAGCGTTATTATCCCACCAATGTGCTGGTGACGGGTTTCGATATCATCTTCTTCTGGGTCGCCCGCATGATGATGATGGGCATCGAGTTCATGGACGCGCCGCCCTTCGGCACCGTCTATATTCACGCGCTGGTGCGCGATGAAAAAGGCGCGAAAATGTCGAAGTCCAAAGGCAATGTGATCGATCCGATTGCTTTGGTCGACACCTATGGCGCGGATGCGCTGCGTTTTACCCTGACGGCGATGGCGGCACAGGGGCGCGACATCAAGTTGTCGACGCAACGTGTTGAAGGCTATCGCAATTTCGCAACCAAGCTCTGGAATGCGACCCGCTTTGCCGAGATGAATCATTGCGCCCGTATCGAGGGTTTTGATCCGCGCGCCACCACCATCGCGCTCAATCGCTGGGCCTTGGGCGAATTGGCGCAAGCCGTCACCGATGTGACCCACGCGCTTGAAGCCTATCGCTTCAACGATGCCGCCAATGCCGCCTATCGGTTTGTCTGGAACAGTTTTTGCGATTGGTATGTGGAATTGTCCAAGCCCATCCTGACCGGCGAGGATGGTTCTGCCAAGGATGAAACCCGCGCCTGCATTGCCTATGTGATCGACGAGATTGCCCGTCTGCTGCACCCGTTCATGCCGTTTTTGACTGAAGAATTGTGGGGCCTGTTGGGCGCGCAAGGACCCAAGCGCGCAGCGATTCTGGCGCTCTCGGACTGGCCCGATGTCCGCGGACTTGGCGATGCCGATTCAGAGGCCGAAATCGGCTGGCTGGTCGATCTGGTGTCCGATATCCGTTCGGCCCGCGCTGAAACCAACGTGCCCGGTTCGACGCAAATCCCGCTGGTACTGGTGGCAGCTTCCCCGCAAACCAAAGAGCGCGCCGCCCGCTGGAGCGATATGATCAAGCGTCTGGCGCGTGTCTCGGATGTGGTGACGGCGGATGTGGCTCCGCCGCAGTCGATCGGTCTGGTGATCCGTGGCGAAGTGGTGGCTTTGCCGCTCGAAGGCATTATCGATATTCCTGCCGAACGCCAGCGTTTGGGCAAGGAAATCGAGAAGATCGACTCGGAGGCACTCAAGATCGAGAGCAAGCTGGCCAATGCCGATTTCATGGCGCGCGCGCCCGAAGAAGTCGTCGACGAACAGCGCGAACGCCTCGAAGAAGGCCGCAGCCGCCGTATCAAACTGACAGAGGCCTTGGCCCGCCTCGGTTGATCAGTCTTTGGCGGCTTGCCGTCTGATATTGAAAAGGATGCAATCGTCCTGTTCCTGCTGGCTGATCAATTCGTCACCCAGTGTTGCCACCAGATGGGGAATGTCGATCCGCGCCAACGGATCGTTGCAAACAACCTCGAGTTGGTCGCCATTGCGGAGCCCCAGCAAGGCTTTACGGGTTTTCAGTGCGGGCAGGGGGCATTTCAGCCCTTTGAGGTCGAGATTGTGGCTGGTGGCGGGATGTGAGATCATGTCTTGCCTTTACTATCCTGATCGTAAAGCCAGTCGTTTTGTCCGGCTTCTTTGTGGGCATTGGCCTCGACGAATTATATGGACGGCTTATATAATAAGAGTGTTATGCCGACAAAGCCCGGATCAGGGCAAGGCCTGGTTGCTTTAATATGTTGGGGGTGGAATGAAAGTGATCGGTTTTGCCGGTTGGAGCGATGCAGGAAAAACGCATTTGTTGCGTCTGTTGTTGCCGTCCTTGTTCGCGCGCGGTTTTACTGTGTCCACCATCAAACACGCCCATCATACATTCGATGTGGATACGCCGGGCAAAGACAGTTTTAAATTACGGCAGGCGGGCGCCAAACAGGTTTTGGTGTCCTCGGGCAAACGCTTTGCCTTGATGCATGAATTCAAGCAGGAACAGGAATGGGGCCTGCCGGATTTGCTGCGCCAGATGTCGCCGGTTGATTTCGTGCTGGTCGAAGGATTCAAACGCTGGAACCACCCTAAAATCGAGGTGCACAGGCAGGAAACAGGCAAGGAATTCCTGTTTCCCCAGGATCCCAATATCGTCGCGATTCTGAGTGACCAGCTCAGCAAAAAGCTGCCCATTCCGCAGATTGATCCGGATGATGTCGAAACGGTCTGCGAATATGTCATGAAACATGCCATTGAATTGAAACAATTGCTCCCTTTGCTTCACGAGCGGAAATAACAGTTTCGTCATGGTCCAGCTCACCCCCGATCATCTGGCATTCGGCGAAGAATTGTTGCGGGTTGATGTGCTTCTTGAGCGGTTTTCCCGCCAAATTCCCGTGGTTGCCGGTATCGAAACGGTTGCTTTGCGCCATGCTGCCCAGCGGGTGTTGGCTGAAGATGTTGAGGCCCCACTGCCTTTGCCCGGTTTTGCCAATTCGGCGGTTGATGGCTATGCCGTTGCCCACGCTATGTTAAACCCCGATCGGGATACGGTCTTGCCTGTTATCGGGCGGGTGGCTGCAGGGGCTGCCTATGAGGGGCTATTGGGCCGGCGTGGAGCCATCCGTATTTTTACCGGCGCACCAATGCCCGAAGGCTATGACACGGTATTCATGCAGGAAGATGTAAGCCTGCACGTTGACGGTGCAGATGTCAGCCTGCCGTCCGGCCTGAAACAGAATGCGAATTGCCGTTTGGCGGGCGAGGATGTGAAGCAAGGTGCGGTTGCGCTCAAAGCGGGTGTGGTGCTTGGCCCGGCCGAATTGTCGCTGGCAGCCGCACTCGGTCTGTCGCATCTGCCGGTACGCCGTCCTTTAAAGATTGCCGTGTTTTCAACCGGCAATGAAGTGGTTGAGGCTGGAACACCCCTTGCAACCGGCCAGCTCTATGATGCCAACCGCATGATGCTGATCACGATACTTGAACGCTGGGGGCTTTTGGTCACCGATCTCGGTATTTTGCCCGATCAACGTGCGGCTATCGGCGGGGCCTTGTCCAAGGCCTCCCGCGATCACGATCTGATCCTGACCTCGGGTGGCGTGTCGACCGGAGAGGAAGATCATGTCAAAGCTGCATTGGGCGATCAGGGCCGGATGGATTTATGGCGTGTCGGCATCAAGCCGGGGCGTCCGCTGGTGGTCGGACAATTGGGCCAAAGCCTGTTTGTCGGCCTGCCGGGCAATCCGGTTGCCGTGTTTGTCACCATGACGGCAATAGTGCGCGGTTTGGTGGCTTGCATGAGGGGCGAAGCCATGACCCCGCTACGCCACTTTAACGTGCGCTCAGACTTCAACTATCGCAAAAAGCAGGGGAGGCGCGAATTCGTGCGCGTCAGCCTCTCGCAGGGCTCTGACGGCGTTTATGGGGCATCCAAACATCCGCAAGATGGTGCGGGGGTCATCACCTCGCTGACCGAAACCGACGGTTTCGTGATTCTGTCCGAGGACGTGACCCGCATTGCTGCGGGCGACAACGTGTCTTTTGTCAGTTACGCCGCCATTTTATCGTAATCAGGACTGCGACGCATAAATCCGTTCGGCTTCTTCCAGATCATCGGGCCGGTTTGCGTTGAAAAACGGATCAAAAGGCGTTTGCGGCCAAAGGGCTGTGGCAATGCCGTATCGCGCCGTCCAAAGATCGATCTTGCGCAAACCTTCAACCATCAAAGCCTCGCGCAACGCGTCGCGCAGGGAGACGGGCCACAGGCCGAATGGCGGCTGGACCTGTTCACCCGATTGCGCGCAAGCCAAAGGCGTTTTTGCCTGTGTGCGGGCCTGTTGCAGCCGTTCTACCAGATCGAGCGGCAAAAACGGGCTGTCCGTGGCAACCGAAACAAGATCGGTGACATCGGGTCTATGCGTCGCACAGTAATCCATGGCCGCCAATACACCCGCCAGCGGCCCTGCATAATCGGGAACCGTATCGGCGATGACGGGCAGGCCATAGGCTTTGAACCGGTCGGGATCGCCATTGGCGTTGAGCACCAGATCGCAACATTGGGGCCGCAACCTTTCGATCACATGATCAAGGATCGGGCGACCGGCCAACAGCCGCAACGGCTTGTCTCCGCCGCCCATCCGACGGGCCAAACCGCCGGCCAGCAAAACGCCCAATGGTTCAGTCATGATCGCTATCCGAGCCTTTGCGACGTGATTTCATGGCTTCGTCTTCGACATAGGCCAGATTCTGATCGTAAGTGATGCGGTTTTCGCCCGACAGAACGACAAACCGCTTCCCGCGGGCCCGCCCGATCAGCGTCAATCCGCATTGTCGGGCCAAGGCCACGCCCCATGCGGTAAAGCCCGAGCGCGAGACAAGGATCGGGATCCCCATCCGCACGGTCTTGATCACCATTTCAGAGGTCAGCCGACCCGTGGTGTAGAAAATCTTGTCGGCACCCGTGACTTTTTGATCGAACATCCAGCCCGCTATTTTATCGACGGCATTGTGACGGCCGACATCTTCCATATAGACCAGCGGTTTGTCCTGCGCGCAAAGGACGCAGCCGTGAATGGCGCCTGCGGTGAGATAGAGCGAGGGCGTGGTATTGATGCTGCGGGTCAGCGCATAGAGCCATGAGGTTTTCAACTCTGTCTGCGGCAGGCTGACACCGGCCAGCGATTCCATCAGATCGCCGAAGGTGGTGCCTTGCGCGCAACCCGAGGTCAGCGTGCGCTTTTTGAGCTTGTCCTCGAAATCGGTTTCAACCGGTGTGCGGACCACGACGACACCGAGATCATCGTCATAATCGACACCCGTCACCACGTCATCGAATTGCAGCATGTTCTGGTTGAGCAGATAGCCCAAAGCCAGATAAGCGGGGTGATCGAGGATGGTCATCATCGTCACGATCTCGCGCGCATTCAGATAGAGCGTCAGCGGCCGTTCGACCGTTACGGACAGGCTGACAAGCTCGCCGCGCTCGTCAAAGCCGGTGACCCGCTCTGTGAGAGCAGGATCATCCGGATCGGGCCGGAGCCTGTATGACGACAGGGGATCAAAAGAAGGGGCATTCGGGGCCATCACGACCTCCATAAAAGAAGTGGTGAGCTCGGAGGGACTCGAACCCTCGACCTACAGATTAAAAGTCCGTTGCTCTACCAGCTGAGCTACGAGCTCCCGAAGCCGGACCCTGCCTAATCTGCATAAGCCCAATGGTCAAGTGCAGATATCAAGAACTTGACGATTCATGTCGACTTTGTGGCAGGGCTGTCACCAGATGAATCAGCGCGCGGTCGCTTAAAACAAGGCTTCTTTCCTTCGGACGCAACCAATTGATGGCATCTGAAAGAATTTCGGCATCGGCCAGTTTTGCCTCGGCAATCGCCCGATCCGAATCAATGTCACCACGGTGGCGGCGCGGAACCACAGGCAGCATATCGATATGGGCCTGCTGCAAGGCTTTGTCGATCCAGATCGCTTCCAGCCCGTCTGCCGTGTCGAAATTGCTCTGTTGATAATCCTTCATCAGCGCATTGGCGCGCAGGATTACGGGAGGAACCAACACTTCCTCGGGTGTCAACAACAGGTTCATGCGCTTCAAAGCCAATCCCGTCGCCAGACTGGAGGAGACCGAAGACAGCGGCACCGACAGAACCAGCCCGAAAATGGTGGGAGACATCCAGCCGAACAAAGACGGCGAGATCAGATAGGCAGTTACCCCTGCTATCAAGCCCATCACCACATGCCATCCGTGGCGTTTGATCACAGAAGCCAGTGGTATCGAGCCGTCATCGCGTCGCTGCGGGTTCCAGCCGGTATCGCGACCCATCAAAATCTGCGTTACAGCACCTGACTGGATCACCATCATGATCGGCGCTACCAAAGCGGAAATCAGCACCTCGATCAAGGTCGAGACGATCAGGGCAAAACCGCCGCCGCAGGCACGTCGTTCTACCGGTCTGAGCAGTGACAGGATCAAGCCGAACAGTTTGGGGGCCAGCAGGATTGCCATTGTCAGTTCGAACAGGTTCAGCGCGCGTTCGGCATCAAAGCGCGGCCATGCCGGAAACAGCGAAAATTGCTGGGTGAAATATTCGGGCCGAACCCAAAAGGTTTGCAGCACCAGCACCATACCGACCAATAATTGCGCCAGCCAGAACGGCGAGGCCATATAGGCCATGACGCCGGTCGCAAAATGCTGGCGGGTCGACCATGTCAGCCCTTTGGCCCCGATTACCCGTAAATGCTGCAAATTGCCCTGACACCAGCGACGGTCGCGCACGGACAGATCGATCAGCGAGGGCGGGCTTTCCTCGTAACTGCCTGTCAGATGCGGCAGCATATAGACCGACCAGCCCGCACGACGGATCAGCGCTGCTTCGACAAAATCATGGCTGAGGATATGACCGCCAAATGGCGGCTTGCCTGACAAAGTGGGCAGTCCGGCATGATCGGCAAAGGCTTTGACGCGGATAATCGCGTTATGACCCCAATAATTGCCCTCGCGGCCAGACCAGATCGCCAGACCCGTGGCAATGACGGGGCCATAGATGCGGGCGGCAAATTGCTGCAAACGGGCAAACAGCGTATTGCGGTTGGTGACCAGCGGCAGGCTCTGGATGATGCCGGCATCGGGGTCGGCCTCCATTGCCGCTGTCAGCGAGGTAATGCAATGACCCGTCATCACACTGTCGGCATCGAGCACCAGCATATGATCATAAGCACCTCCCCAGCGGGTCACGAAATCCTCGATATTGCCGGATTTGCGGCCGATATTTTTGGGGCGGTGGCGGTAATACAGATTGACCTGGGGTAATTGCGACCGAATGGCAAGAAAAGTCCGTTCCTCGGCCACCCATAAATCGGGATCGGTGGTATCGGAGAGCACAAACACGTCGAAATGCTCGAGCAGACCCGTAGTCTCGACATCCTCGATCATCGCCTGCAGGGCTGCAAAAATACGCGAGGGAGCTTCGTTGTAAACGGGCATCACCAGCGCGGTTTTGGCTTTCAAACTGGTAGGCGTGATTTGCGGCTTCGGCTTGCCCAGCAAAGCGCCGAACCCCAAGACAGAAGAGGTAAAAGCCAGCGCGATCCAAGAAAAATTGATCGTAAACAGCCCCACCAGCAGCCATTGCAGAATGGTGACGGAAGACACCGAAACCACGCCGTACATTTCATAGGCACCATAACCCGTCAGAAGCAGCCCACTGCCGAACACGAACAAACGGCTCAGGACCGGTCTGGCATGACGTTTAAACTGGGTGCGGCGTTGAGTGGTGTCAAAGCGCGACAGGGCCTGTGAAGGCATCGGCAACGGACTTTCCGGAGGCAATGCAGGCTTTGTTGCGGCTGTGGCTGGTTTGGTATCAACAGTTGTTTGGGTCATGTGTATTCTCACGCCGTCCAGCGATAGAGCCAAGTTTCCGATGTCGGCTTGTCGTTTCTGGTCAGCAATAAGCGCAATTCGGACATGGTATCATTGCCCGGATCAAGGTCGAAGCTGACCCGGCAGAGGCGACGTTCGGGATAAAAAGTAACCTTTATTCGACTCAATGTCCCAATCGAGCTGGAAAGTACCGGTTTGATGGCCGATAGCTCGTCGAGCAGTTTGAAACGGTCGTCATTGAATTCCACAACGAACCGTCTTTTCTTGCCACTCGCTTTGCCGATGCGTGTTCCGCAGACAATGGCCAGCGGCGGTCGTTCGGGCGGTTGCCAGCACCAGAATTGGCGATAGACAAAGGATTGCTCCTGATCGGGCACGAGCGGCTGTTTGGGCCGCCAATAGGCCACGATATTGTCATTCACATCATTATCGGACGGTATTTCCGTCAGTTGCACAGATCCTGCCGACCATTCGCCGATCGGCTCGTTCCAGATGGTCGGGCGTTTTTCAAAAGCCTGTTCGTCATCCAGAAACGATGCAAAATCGCGGTCGCGCTGCAAAAGCCCGAAACCGCGCGGCGAGGGGTCGACAAAGACCGAAATCTGCAAGGCTTGCGGATTGTTGAGTGGCCTCCAGACCCATTCCTCATTGCCGTTTTTGATCTGCAACCCGCCGGCTTCATAGGCAGAGGCGCGGACGTCTTCAATGTTGCGGCGCGAATTGGGGCCGAAATAATAAGTCGCTGTCATCCCGGCAATGCCGTAATTATCGACAGGCACACGCGGGATCAGAGTCATTTCCGTGTCGATAATGGTGACTTCGCCGCTTTTGATTGTGAAACGATAGGCGCCTGTCACGCTTTCCGAATCCAGCAGGGCATGGATGATGATTGTATCGGATGCGGGACTTGGTTTTTCCATCCAGAAGGCGCGGAAAGCTGGGAATTCCTCACCCTTTTGATCACCCAGTTTCATGATCAGACCACGCGCTGTGGCCCCGATCACCTGATTGCGGGCCGCTGAACGGTAGAAGGTTGCGCCCTGGAAGATCGCGACTTCGCGCATAGGCCCGTCTTTCGCATCGCCAAACATGCGGAAGCCGGAAAAGCCCAAGTTGGGAAGGGTTTCGGGCACGTTCAGCTTGCCGAAATCGAACCGGTCGCGCTCATAGGCAATGCGGCGGATCAGGCCGTCTTCGATAACAAACAAAGCCGTTGGTGCCTGGAAGGCAAAGCCGCGATGCAGAGGTTCGATGGTGAAACCGCGTCCTTCCTTCTCCCATAAAAAGGTGCTCGGAAGCGCCTTGATCTGCGCGTAGCCATCGGCATCAAGATTGGCGAAGACATCTGGAAGCGGGCTGACCGGCCCCTGATAAGGACGTTTGGACAGCACGCGGGCCAGTTCCAGCACATTG
>CAIYZJ010000254.1 GCA_903930675.1 uncultured Hyphomicrobiales bacterium | reverse complement strand
TGAACCCGGCCTGCTGATTGTCGAGGATCTGGGCGGGGAAGGGGTCGTCGACGCCCTTGGCCCGATCCCCGAGCGCTATGGAGTGGCCACCGATCTTCTGGCGCATCTGCATCACCAAACCCTGCCACCGCGCCTGCCGGTCTCTGTCGGCCTCGCGCAAAAGGCCGATGACCATGTTTTGCCGGTCTATGATCTCGATGCCTTGTGCATCGAGGCCGAACTGCTGCTCGACTGGTATTTGCCCCATCATTGTCAGGTTGATGTGGGTGGTGCGGGGCGCAGCCAGTTTCTGGCTTTGTGGCGCGAGGTGCTGACGCCCGTGACGCAACACAGCCCGACATGGACCCTGCGCGATTACCATTCCCCCAATCTGTTGTGGCTGCCCGACCGCGAAGGAATCAAACGGATCGGGGTGATCGATTTTCAGGATGCCGTGCTGGGCCATCCTGCCTATGATCTGGTCTCTTTGCTGCAAGATGCCCGCTTGCTGGTATCCGAAGAGCTGGAACTGGCCTTGTTGCGCCGCTATCTCTCTGCCCGCAAGGCACAGGACGAGGCGTTCGATATGGCCGGATTCATGGCCGCCTATGCCGCCTTGGGCGCGCAGCGGGTGACCAAGATTCTCGGCATTTTCATCCGGCTGGACCGGCGCGACGGCAAGCCTGCTTATTTGCGGCATCTGCCGCATCTGGAAGTCTATCTGCGCCGCAATCTGCGGCATCCGTCCTTGCGCGAATTGTCGCAATGGTATCAGGCGACCCTGCCGCAACTGGCCGGTGGTCTGTGATGGTGCCGCGCACAGCCATGGTGCTGGCAGCGGGGCTGGGTACACGGATGCGGCCTTTGACGCTGACCACGCCCAAGCCGCTGGTCAAGGTGGCTGGCCGCGCGCTGATTGATTATCTTTTGGAGCCGCTGGCCCAGGTGGGGGTAGAAACCGCGGTGGTCAATATGCACCATCTGGGCGAGCAGATCGAAGCCCATGTCAGAGACTGTCATGCCCCGCAGGTCATTGTGTCGGACGAGCGCGGGCAATTGCTTGATTCGGGCGGGGGCATCAAAAAGGCTTTGCCGCATCTCGGGCCGGAGCCGTTTTTCGTGCTCAATGCGGACAGTTTCTGGATCGACGGACCGAAATCCAATCTGGAGCGGTTGAGCGGGTTCTGGGATCCGCAACAGATGGATATCGTGTTGCTGCTCGCCAATGGCGCGCAGGCTACCGGTTATGAAGGAGCGGGTGATTTTACCATGGCGCAGGATGGACGCCTGAGCTGGCGGGTCGAACGGCAGGTTGCACCGTTCATCTATGCCGGCGTGGCCATTCTCAAGCCGGAATTGTTTGACGAGATGCCGGAAGGGCCGTTTTCGCTGACCACCCTGTTCCGGCAGGCGCAGGCGCGAGACCGTCTCTACGGGTTGCGGCTTGACGGGGCATGGTTGCATGTCGGCACGCCCGAGGCGATCGGATGGGCCGAAGCCAAGCTGGAACAGAGCATTTATTAGGAGGTTCGCCTGTCCTATTCACGACCCAGAGTGGCGACAATTGCGGCGGGTTCGCCGTTTCTGGAAACGCTGGCCGATGCCTATTTCGACGGCAGTCTGGTCCCCGGTCTCGATCCGCTCGGCAATCCGTTGCTGATGCACGAGACCACGATTTTCCTGCCGACCCGTCGTGCCGCCAAGACCTTGTCGGCTCTGTTTGCCGAACGCGCCAATCCGAAGGCAACGCTGCTGCCGACCATCATTCCGCTGGGGGATGCCGATCGGGCCGAGGACAATCTGCTGTTTTCCGGCTATTCCCCGCACAAGGAGATGTCGGATTTTCTGGCCGAGGCCGATCCGCTGTTCAGGCGGCTGATGCTGGCGCAGCTGATCATGCGATGGACCATGCATATCCGTGCCGCCTTGGTGGACGGCAAGGGATCGCTGCCGTTTTCCCCGCAGCAATTGTCGGCCTTGCGCAGCGAGAACCATCAATTCATCCCCGCCACGACCCCGCATGATGCGCTGGCCCTGGCCGATGCGCTGGGGCAGCTGATTGATACGCTGTCCATCCACGGCAAAAGCTGGGAAGACCTGCACAAGGAAATTCCGCAGGAGCTGGACCAGCATTGGCTGATCTCGCGCCATTTCGTGGCGATTGCCGTCGAACAATGGCCGAAAATCTGCGAAGAGTTCAACGTGGTCGATGCCGCCTTCCGCCGTCACAAGCTGGTTCTGGCCGAAGCCGAACGGCTCAGACTTCAACGCCCCGATGCGCCGTTTATCGTGGCCGGTTCGACCGGTTCGATGCCTGCCACTGCTGCACTCATTGCCGCCATTGCCGGCTTGCCCAACGGGGTGGCGGTGCTGCCGGGGCTCGATATGCGCATGGATGAGGCCTCGTGGTCGATGGTGTCCGGCGATCACGCGGAGGCGGGTCATCCGCAAAATCTGTTGGCGCATCTGCTGGCGGTGATCGGTGTAAAGAAAGAGGATGTCGTGTCTTTGGGCACGGTCAGCGCGCCGCTGCAAGCGCGCCAGATTTTGATTTCGGAGGCGATGCGTCCGGTCGGCACCACGCAGGAATGGCGCAACCGCGCGCTGTATCTGCCCGATGCCGACATCACACAGGCCCTGCAATCGGTGGCCCTGATCGAGGCCGAGGACGAGCGCGAGGAGGCTCTGGCCATCGCGCTAAGCCTGCGCGAAGTGCTGGAAACCGACGGCAAGACGGCCGGATTGATCACGCCGGATCGCGGCCTGGCCGAACGCGTCTCGCAGGAACTGGCGCGCTGGTCGATCAAGGTCGAGGATTCGGCGGGACTGACGCTCGACCGCTCGCTGAGTGGCCGACTGGTGCGATTGCTGGCTCAGGCTTTGGCGGACCATTGTTCGGCGGCCCCGCTGTTGGGGCTGCTCGATCATCCGCTGGTCGTGTTCGGACGCAGCATCGAAGAACTGGCCCCCGTGCGCGCCGCGATTGAATTATGCGCCTTGCGCGGCCTGTCGCCGGCCCATGATCTGGCGGGCTATATCGCCCGTTTGCGTGCCGGTGCGGGCCGCTATCCCAAACAGCCCGAAAAGCGGATGACGCCGGACAACCGCATGCAGGCGGTTGCCATGCTGGAGCAGATCAGCCAGCTGTTCGGCCCGTTCTGGGCAGCTTTTGCAACGGGTCAGGTCTCGCTGAACCAGATGGTGCTGGCGATGGAGCCGTTGCTGGCAGGTTTGGTGGGCGGCGATGGCAGCGCGTTCGAGCGGGCGGAAGGCAGTCGGGAATGGCAGTCGCTGGTCGACGACATCCGCAGCAGCGGCGTCGATGCCCTGACGGGCGGGCTGGAGGATTTGCCGGGCTATCTCGAAGCCCTGATGGCAGGCCGTGTGGTGATCCGCAACGGACCGACCCATGCGCGCATCCGCATCTGGGGGCTGCTGGAAGCGCGCCTGATGCAGGCCGACCGCGTGGTGCTGGGTGGCTGTGACGAGACGGTCTGGCCACCTGCGACGCAGACCGATCCGTTTTTGAGCCGTCCGATTGCCCAGGCGCTCGACTTGCCGAGCCCCGAACGGCGGATCGGCCAGACCGCCCATGATTTCTGTCAGGGTTTCGGTGCGCCCGAAGTGGTGATCACGCGCGCCGCCAAACGCGGCGGTGATCCGATGGTGCGCTCGCGCTTTCTGCAACGCCTGATTGCGGTGTCGGGCGAACAGGCGGTCAAGGATGTGCGGGCGCGCGGGCAGGTCTATCTGGATTGGGCGCGGGCGCTCAACCAGCCGCTGGTTGCAGCCGCACCGATCGAACGGCCCGAGCCTGCGCCCGCCCGCGATCTGATGCCGAAAGGATTTCGCATCACCGATATCGAGACGCTGCGGCGCGATCCCTATGCGCTGTATGCCCGCGAGATTTTGCGGCTTGATCCGCTCGAACCGCTCGACAGGCCGATCAATGCGGCTGACCGCGGCACCGCCATACACGATGCGCTGGGCAATTACACCAAGGCCTTTCCGCAAACACCACCTGCCGACCCGCGTGCGACTTTGCTGGATTACGGACGCAAGGCGTTCAGCGGTCTGGCCAGTGCCGCCGAATATGAAACCTTCTGGTGGCCGCGCTATTGCCAGACGGTTGACTGGTTTCTGGATTGGGATGCCCGACAGCGCGGGGATGGCAGTTCCATCCATGCCGAAATCGACGGGGCGATAACGGTCCCGCTCGAGGGTGGCGGCGCAGTGTCGTTCAGAGGGCGGGCCGACCGGATCGAGCACCATCCCGATGCGAGCTTCAGCGTGATTGATTACAAGACCGGTCTGGTGCCGACCGTCAAACAGGTTCAGGCCGGATTGTCCCCGCAATTGACGCTGACGGCGGCACTGGTGATGCGCGGCGGTTTCGCCGCCATTCAGGCCGGCAAGCCCAACAGGCTCGATTATATCAAACTCAATATCCGCGAGGGTGGCGAGGTTAAATCCATGACCATCAAAATGGATGGCGAGGCGGTCGGGGAACTGATCGACAAGCACTGGTCCGGCACCCTGACGCTGATCAATGCGCTGTTCAATCAGGGCTTGGGATTTGCCGCGCGGCTGCATCCCAAAAACATCACGAGTGTCGGTGATTACGACCATCTGGCGCGGGTCAAGGAATGGTCGGTCGGCGGGGATGACGAGGCAGGTGACGAAGGCAGCGAGGATCACGCATGACCATGCTCACACCGGTTCAACACGCCACCAAAATCCAGCAACAGGCTGCCAATCCCGATCTCTCGGTCTGGGTATCGGCCAATGCCGGTTCGGGCAAGACCCATGTGCTGGTGCAACGGGTGATCCGGCTGCTGCTGGACGGGGTCGCCCCTGCCCGTATTCTCGCGCTCACGTACACCAAGGCCGCCGCTGCCAATATGGCCACCAAAGTGTTCGATACGCTGGCGGGCTGGGTGGTGATGGATGATGCAAGGCTTGCCGCCGAACTGGTCAAGATCGAGGACCACCCGCCTGCTTCCGTCAGGCTGGAACTGGCGCGGCAATTGTTTGCCAAGGCGGTTGAGACACCGGGCGGTTTGAAGATCCAGACCATCCACGCCTTTTGCGAGAAATTGCTGCATCTGTTCCCGTTCGAGGCCAATGTCGCCGCCCGTTTCGAGGTGCTCGACGATGCCCAAAAGGCGCTGCTGCTGGCCCAGGCCCGCGAGGATCTGCTGCGCGGGGCGATCACACAGCCCGATCTGGGGCTGGCGCGGGCTTTGTCGCTGATTGCCGATCTGATGTCGGAAGGCGATCTGACCGACCTGATCAAGGAAGCCATGATTCTGCAAAACCGTCTGGGTTCACAGGTTCAGGGGGAAGCGGCCATCGAGGCCATGATGGACCGGCTCCGCGCCGAATTTTTGCTCGGTGACGGCGATACGGTCGAAGCGCTCACAAAACGGATCGGGCCCGATGCCGGTATGATCGGCACGATGCGGCAGCTGCAGCAGGCCTTGGCTGCGGGTTCGAAGAACGACCAGAAAATGGCTGATAAAATAGCCTATTGGTTGCGCGCGGCCCAAGGGCAGACGCCGAATGCGACACAACTCTATTGCGCTATTTTTACAACCAAAGAGGGTGCGCTGTCGGCTGAAAGCTCACTGATGACCAAGCCGGCACAAAAGCTCCATCCCGCGCTTTATGACCTTTTAATGGGTGAATATACTCGTGTGGGTGCTTTGCTCGGGCGCAGGAAAAACGCCGAGGTGGTGGAACGCTCGCGCGCCATCCTGCTGGTCAGTGATGCGGTGCAGGCCCATTATGCCCGGTCCAAGGCGTCTCGCGGTGCGCTCGATTTCGATGATCTGATCGAACGCACCCATTCGCTGTTGCTGCGCTCGGATGCCGCATGGGTGCTGTTCAAGCTCGATCAGGGGATTGACCATCTGCTGGTCGACGAGGCGCAGGATACCAGCCCGTTGCAATGGGATATCCTCAAAAGCCTGACGGGTGAATTTTTCTCCGGCGAGGGCGCGCGCCAGACCCATCGCACGGTGTTTGCGGTGGGTGATCCCAAACAGTCGATCTATAGTTTCCAGGGGGCCGATCCGCGCGCCTTTGCCGAAAGCCGTGACCATTTCGAAGCTCTGGCCAAAAACACCGTCAGGAATGGCAAAGGCGGCTTTATGCCGGTCAAGCTGGAAATGTCGTTCCGCTCCTCGGGCGCGGTGCTGGAGGCGGTGGATCGGGTGTTTCGTGATCCGGCCCATCATGACGGGCTGGAGCGTGATTCCGTCGCCCCCGTGCATCAGGCGCGGCGGGGCGATCTGCCCGGCTTTGTCGATATCTGGCCTTTGGTCAAACCCGAGAAAGATGATGTGTCGGATGAATGGGTGCCTTCGCTCAAACCGTCGCGCCAGCCCGCCCCTCCGGTGCAGGTCGCCGACCAGATTGCCGCCCAGATTGCCAAATGGTGCTCGGCGGACAGCACCGAGCGGATCAGCGCGATCGGTTCCGATGACAGGCTGGTGCAACGGCGGATCATGCCGGGCGATATCCTGATTCTGGTGCGCAAACGCTCGGGCTTTTTCGAGGCGATGATCCGCGCGCTCAAAAACCGCCATGTTCCGGTGGCGGGCGCCGACCGTCTGTCGCTGACCGACCATATCGCGGTGATGGACCTGATGGCTCTGGGGCGCGCCGCTTTGTTGCCCGATGACGATCTGACTCTCGCCGCTTTGCTGAAATCGCCGTTGTTCGGTTTGAGCGATGACGATCTGCTGGTGCTGGCGCCGCATCGGACCGGATCGCTTTATCAGGCCTTGCGCGAGCATCCGGTCTATCGCTCGGCGTTCGACCGGTTTGAATCATGGCGGTTGCGGGCGGTCAGCGAAGGGCCGTTCAGCTTTTATGCCTCGGTCCTGTCTGCCGATCGCGGCCGCGAGACCCTGTTGGGTCGGTTGGGGGCGGAAGCGGCCGATGCGATTGATGCGTTTTTGAATGCCGCCCAATCCTACGAGATGCACCATTCGCCGTCGCTGCAAGGATTTTTACTGGCTTTTTCGGGCACGAAAACCGAGATCAAGCGCGATATGGAAGCCGGACGCAACGAGGTGCGCGTGATGACCGTGCACGGCGCCAAAGGGCTTGAGGCACCCATCGTATTTTTGCCCGATACGGTCAGTTTGCGCGATCAAACCAAAACCGGACATTTTCCGCTGCTCAACAGCGAGAGCCAACCGCCTCTGGCCGTCTGGGCGCGCTCGAAAAAAACCGATCCCGACCAGATCAATCTGGCCAGAGAGGCGGGCGTTGCCTTGCAGCTCAAGGAATATCGGCGATTGCTCTATGTCGCGCTCACGCGGGCGCGCGAGCGGCTCTATGTGGCGGGTTTCCAAGGCAGCCACGAACCCAAACCCGAATGCTGGTACGAGATGATCCGGTGCGGTCTCGGCGATGACCTGCAACCGGTGCCCGAAGGGCAGGGGCCGGAGGGCAGCCTGCGTTTTGCCCCGCACGGTTTGCGTCCCTCCGGCGGATTGACCGACCAAGCGGGCCCACAAGAGGAAGCCCGCATTGCGGCCCGGGTACCCGACTGGCTGCGGCGCGATGTGGTGCGCGAGGACGAGGTGTCCCCGCCGGTGCGACCCTCGCATGCGCTCAATGCGGCGGACCGTTCTGATCGCCCGCTGGATACGCCATGGCAGAAACAGGCGCAGATGCGCGGTACACTGGTTCATAGCCTGCTGGAATTGCTGCCCGCCTGTCCGGCTGACAAGCGCAAGGAGGTGGCGCGTCTCTATCTGAAGAAATCATCCAAGGCCCTGTCGGCCAGCGATCTGCCCGCCCATGATCTGGATTCCGTGATTGCGGGCTGTCTGGCTCTGCTGGACGATCCGCGCTTTGCCCCGCTGTTCGGGCCGACCAGCCGCGCCGAGGTCAGCATCGCCGGAGCGGTTGCCTTCGGACCTGATCGTGTGATGCGCAAGGTCTCGGGCCAGATCGACCGTCTGGCTGTGTTGCCCGACCGGATTCTGGTGGCCGATTACAAGACCAGCCTCTCCCCGCCCAAGCGGATCGAGGACATCGACCCGACCCATGTGCTGCAATTGGCGCTTTACCGCGCTTTGTTGCAATCGCTCTATCCTGACAAGCCGGTCGAGGCCTTTGTGCTCTACACCGCCGGTCACAGTCTCTGGCAGGTGCCCGATCATCTGCTGGATCAGGCGCTCTCTTGAAGCTTGGCCTTGCGCTTCATACATGGAGTCGGGATAGACTCGAATAAATGGTCGGGGTGACTTCTCATCTTGCCTCAACTCCTCTAGCCTCCGGCCCAGATGAGAATCACTTTGTTCAGGGAAACAGACCAATGACCGAAAAAACAACCGATGCGACCTTTGCCGTCGATGTCCTGAATGCCGCCGAACCCGTCGTGGTCGATTTCTGGGCGGAATGGTGCGGCCCGTGCCGGATGATCGCGCCCGCTCTCGATGAAATTTCGCACGAGATGGAAGGCAAGGTCAAAATCGTCAAGTTGAATGTCGATGAAAATCCCGCCGTTGCCGCCCAATACGGCATCCGGTCGATCCCGACATTGCTGATCTTCAAAAACGGCCAGCTTGCCTCGCAAAAGGTCGGTGCCGCATCCAAGACCGATCTGTCGAAGTGGATTTCGACCAGCATCTGACGCTGGGGTTCTTCTCTCCCAAAAGGGCGCGCTGCGCCCTTTTTTTATGGGCGAGACAGATTTTCAGGGGCTAGACAGGCGGGGTCTTGTTGCGCGCCAGCGCGTCACCCGCCAGATAGAGCGATCCGCATATCACCACACGCGGCGGCACCGGCCATGTCTGTTGGCCGATCTGCTGCAACGCATCCTCGATGGTGTCGGCGACGGTGGCCGTCAAGCCCGCCTGACGGGCGTGACCGGCGACTTCACTGGCCGGACGGCCGGCACTTTGTCCGGCAATGCCGACAGCAAAGACGTGCTGCGCCATGCCTTGAAAATTCATCAGAAAGCCGACCGAATCCTTGCTGGCCAGCATGCCGGACACCAGCACCAGCGGGCGGGGATTTTGGCGGTCCATTCGGGTCAGAGCTTGCGCAAGCACGCGGCCGCCATCGAGATTGTGACCGCCGTCGAGCCATAATTCGCTGTCTTGCGGCAATCGGGCGGCCAGCACCCCCTTGCCGAGATTTTGCATGCGGGCGGGCCAATCGGCTCTGGTGATGCCGCGCTCGAACAGACCGGTGTCTTGCAAGCCGAAGCCTGCGGTCCGCAGCGCGGCAATCGCGGTGCCCGCATTGATCTGCTGGTGTTGTCCGGCCATTTTCGGCAAAGGCAGATCGAGCAGGCCGGTCTCGTCCTGATAGACCAGCCGGCCGTTTTCCTCGATCACATGATACTCCTGCCCGTAGCGGACCAGCGGCGCGCGCAGGCGTTCGGCGATCTGTTCCAGCACCGCCTCGCTGCCCTCGTGCTCCTGACGGGCAATCACCACAGGGGTTCGGGCTTTGATAATGCCGCCTTTTTCAGCCGCAATCACCTTGATGTCGGAACCGAGGAAATCGGTATGGTCGATCGAGACCGGCGTGATCACGGTGACAAGTGCCTGTTCGATCACATTGGTGGCATCGAAACGTCCGCCCAAGCCGACCTCGAACAGCACCAGATCGGCGGGATGCTCTGAAAACAGCAGCAGGGCCGCCGCCGTTGTCATTTCAAAAAACGTCATAGGCTGGCCCGCATTGGCGGCTTCGCAGCGTGCCAGCGCATCGGCCAGCAAGGCTTCGGAGACTATGGCACTGCCGCCCGCTTGTCCGATGCGGATACGCTCGTGGAATTGGACCAGATGCGGGGAAGTATAGACATGGACCGAAAGGCCTTGAGCTTCCAGCATGGCGCGCATGAAGGCGATGGTCGAGCCCTTGCCATTGGTGCCTGCCACATGGATGACAGGTGGCAAACGACGCTGCGGATCGCCCAGAGCCGCCAGCAAACGGATGATGCGATCCAGAGACAGATCGATCAGCTTCGGATGCAGGGACAGCAGGCGGGCCAGCAGCGTCGTTGAATGTTCCAACTCGGTCAGATCCGGTTAGCGCGCTGCGATGACAGCGATTTCAACCTTGTATTCGGCAGTAGCCAGCTTGGCTTCGACCGTCGCGCGGGCTGGCGTGCAACCGGGGGCAACCCAGGAATCCCAAACGGCGTTCATGTCGCCGAAGGTGCCCATATCGGTCAGCCAGATGGAGGCCGACAGCAGCTTGGTCTTGTCGGTGCCGGCTTCGGCCAGAATGGCATCGATCTGGGCCAGAATGTCGGCGGTCTGGTCATGGACGCTGCCGCCCTTGGTGGTGCTGGCGACCTGACCGGCCAGATAGACGGTGTGTCCGTGAATGACGGCTTTGCTCATGCGGGGGCCGCAGCCAATGCGTGTGATGCTCATTTTCATCTCCAATCCTGTTACGTCAAATGTGTTGTGATCGTTCTGTTGCCAGCGGCGGCGGCTTTGCCTCGCCGTGCTCGCACATGATGGGGTTAGCTTGCCGCGGGGATTGTGGCAACAGTTGAGTGCGGCAAAGTCGGGTTATCATGGCATGATAGCGCTTGTGTCGGGCAGGGATTCGATCACAATACCGGAATTCGCGTTGCTGTTGTCCGTGCGCAATGATAGCTGTGTCGCCACAAGAGCCCATTTTCTTTTTCGGATTTGCCTTTCAGGGATCAAACCATGAGCGATGTCGATTTTCTGGTCGAACGGCGTCATTTGAAATCGAGCCGCGCGCGGTGGCGCATGCTGGCTTTTGTGATTTCGGGATTGGCGGTCATCGGCGCAGGCTGGCTGGCCCTCGGCAAACAGGAACTGGGTGATCATACCGCCCATGTCGCGCGGATCGACATCAAGGGCGTGATTACCGGTGACAAGCAAACGCTTGATGTCATCAAACGCGTCAAGGACAGCAAGGCCAAAGCCGCTTTGGTGGTGATCGACAGCCCCGGTGGCACGGTGACGGGCTCGGATGCGCTGTATCAGGCCTTGCGGGATCTGACCAAAACCATGCCTGTTGTGGCCGTGGTGGACGGCACGGCCGCTTCGGGCGGTTATATCGCGGCGCTGTCGGCCGACCAGATCATTGCGCGCCGCACCGCCATTGTCGGCTCTATCGGTGTGTTGTTCCAGTATCCCAATGTCGTCAAATTGCTCGATACGCTCGGCGTCAAATTCGAGGGCGTGAAATCAAGTCCGTTGAAAGCAGCTCCCAATCCGGTCGAGCTGACAACACCCGAAGCGCAGGCCGCGCTGGAAGCGGTGGTGATGGACACGTTCGGCTGGTTCAAGGAGCTGGTGCAGGAGCGCCGGCATTTGAGCGATGACGAGCTGAAAGCCGTGTCCGATGGCCGCATTTATACCGGCAAACAGGGTCTTGCGCTCAGGCTGGTTGACCGTCTGGGCGACGATCGGGATGCGATCTCTTGGCTCGAACAAGAAAAAGGGCTTGATAAAGGACTGAAAATACGGCGATACAAGCCCGAGCGTGATCTGGATCGGTTCGGGTTGCTCAAAGGTTTGGCCGGATTGTCGGAATGGATGGGATTGGGTGGCATGGGTTCGCTGCTCCGCCAACTTGACAATCAAAGCGAGGCGGTTGTTCTTGACGGGCTTTTGGTGCTCTGGCACCCTGAAGCCAGTCACCACTGAAGTGTTTTTATTTTCAATGAACCTCTTTTGAAGATGTTGGGGCCATGATCAAATCGGAACTGGTACAAAAAATCGCTGACCACTATCCCGAGCTCTATCAAAGAGACGCGGAAAACGTCGTCAATGCCATTCTTGAAGAGATTGGCAACGCGCTGTCACGCGGGGATCGGGTCGAAATCCGTGGCTTCGGGGCTTTTTCGACCAAGCAGCGCGATGCCCGTGTCGGCCGCAATCCGCGCACCGGTGTGCATGTGCCGGTCGAGGAAAAGATGGTGCCCGTGTTTCGGGCAGGCAAAGAAATGCGCGAACGGATCAACCGCTCACGCAACGCTTGACCGCCTGGCCTGAAAGGCACAGCCATATGAAGGGCATTATCAAAGCCATTGTTTTCGTGCCCTTCGCTCTGGTTTTTCTGGTGTTTGCTGTGTCCAACCGCGCCGATGTGTCGGTCGTGCTCGATCCCTTTGGTGTGACGGGCCAATGGGCGCAGGTGTCGGTGCCCTTGTTTCTGGTGATGATTGCGGCGGCTTTGCTCGGTGTGCTGGTCGGTGGTGCCGGGGCATGGTGGGCGCAACGCAAGGCCCGCGAGCGTGTGCGGATCGCCCAGCGCGAAGTCGACAGCTTGCGGCAGGAACTCGACCGCTTGCGCCGCGCCTCCGACGAGGCCGCCGCCATTTCGATGATCAAATAACGGATTTGATCGCCAGCCTCCCTGATACGGAGCCATGACCATGCAAGTGATTTCAACGGCGGGTGTTGATGCCGCGTTATCGATGCCGCGTCTGATCGACGCACTGGCAGAGGCGTTTTGCTCGGATATGGTGGTACCCTTGCGCCATCATCACACCATCAGCCGCAACGATGCCGATGCGACTTTGCTGCTGATGCCCGCATGGACGGGGGCGGGGGCTAAAAAATCCTATCTGGGCACCAAGACGGTCACGGTATTTCCCGCCAACAGCACACGCAATCTGCCGAGCATTTTCGGCTCCTATCTGTTGCTCGACGGCACCAGCGGTGTGCCTTTGGCGACCATGGACGGAGCACGCCTGACAGTATGGCGGACGGCGGCGGCCTCCGCACTGGCGGCCCGCTCTCTGGTCCGGCAGGACGCGCAAAATATGCTGATGGTGGGTGCGGGCGCGCTCGCGCCTTTTCTGATCCGCGCCCATCTGGCGGTGCGGCCCTATCGGCAGATCAAGTTATGGAACCACCGTTTCGGGCGCGCCGCGGCTCTGGCGGCGGAGCTTGCAGCGCAAGGCCTTCCGGTCAGCGCGGTGGAAGATCTGGAAGCGGCTGTGCGGCAGGCCGATCTGGTGTCCTGCGCCACGCTGTCGGTCGACCCGTTGATCAAAGGCGACTGGTTGCAGGCGGGCACCCATGTCGATTGTGTCGGCGCATTCCGCCCCTCGATGCGCGAAACCGATGACGCGGTGATTGCCCGCGCGACCCTGTTTTGCGACACCCGTGCGGGTGCGTTGAAAGAGGCGGGCGATCTGGCCCAGCCGATGGCCAGCGGGCTGATCACCGAGGCCAGCATAGCCGCCGATCTGTTCGATCTGGCTGCCAAACGCCATCGGGGCCGTCGCAACGGGGAAGAGATTACCCTGTTCAAATCGGTCGGTACGGCGATCGAGGATCTGGCAGCGGCCATTGCGGTGTGGGAAGCGGTCAGCGCCTGATCGGACAGGCTGATTTTTCGGAGTTAAAACGGCAATCATGGCTGTTTAATCGCGTTGTCCGGCCCTATAATGGTTATCAATGGATTTGACAGTCAAAATATGCGGATTGCGCACGCCCGAGACCCTGCATGCGGCGATAGAGGCCGGTGCGGATTGGGTCGGCTTTGTGTTTTTCCCGAAATCACCGCGTCATGTCAGTCTGGACGAAGCCCGCGCTTTGGGTCCGCTGGTGGCTGGCCGCGCCCAAAAAGTGGCTTTGCTGGTTGATGCGCCCGATGCGATGATTGCAGACGTCATTGCGGCATTGCAGCCCGATTTCCTCCAATTGCACGGGCATGAAACACCGGAACGGGTCGGCGAGATCAAACAGCGGTTCGGCGTGCCACTGATCAAGGCCGTTGGGATTGCCGGTCAGGACGATCTCATCCAGGCCCGCGCTTATGAAAGCGTGGTCGACTGGATGCTCTATGATGCCAAACCGCCCAAACAGGCGGTCTTGCCGGGCGGCAATGGCGTCAGCTTTGATTGGACCTTGTTGAAAGAGGCCGGAAAACAGCATCATTTCATGCTTTCGGGCGGGTTGGATGCCGACAATGTTGCAAACGCGCTTGCGATAACAGGTGCTGCGGGGGTAGACGTGTCCTCGGGCGTGGAAAGTGCTCCCGGCATCAAAGACACCAAACGGATCAAAGCCTTCATGGCGGCGGTCCGTCAAACGGCGATACAATGAAAAAGGATGGTTCAGCGTGACTGTGCAAAACCCCAATTCGTTCCGTAACGGTCCCGACGAAACCGGTCATTTCGGCCTGTTCGGCGGGCGGTTCGTTGCCGAAACCCTGATGCCGCTGATCCTGTCTCTGGAAAAAGCCTATGACGTGGCCAAGAACGACCCGGCCTTTCAGGAGGAAATGCGGTCCTATCTGACCCATTATGTCGGCCGTCCCAGCCCGCTTTATTATGCCGAACGGCTGACCGAGCATCTGGGCGGGGCTAAAATCTACCTCAAGCGCGACGAGTTGAACCATACCGGTGCCCACAAGATCAACAATGTGATGGGCCAGATCCTGCTGGCCATGCGGATGGGCAAGACCCGCATCATCGCCGAAACCGGCGCGGGCCAGCACGGCGTCGCCACCGCAACCGTCTGTGCGCGGTTCGGGCTGAAATGCATCGTCTATATGGGTGCGGTCGATGTCGAGCGGCAAAAGCCCAACGTGTTCCGCATGAAAATGCTGGGCGCGGAAGTGGTGCCGGTGGTGTCGGGGGCCAAGACCCTGAAAGATGCGATGAACGAGGCCCTGCGCGACTGGGTGTCGAATGTCGAGGATACGTTTTACTGCATCGGCACGGCAGCCGGTCCGCATCCCTATCCCGCGATGGTCCGGGATTTCCAGTGTGTGATCGGCCGCGAGGCGCGCGAGCAGATGCTGGAGCGCGAAGGCCGCTTGCCCAATTCGCTCATTGCCTGCATCGGCGGCGGCTCCAATGCCATCGGCCTGTTCCATCCCTTCCTCGATGACAAGGATGTGGCGATTTACGGGGTCGAGGCGGCAGGCCACGGCCTGTCCTCGGGCGCGCATGCGGCTTCGCTGACCGGCGGCCGTCCGGGCGTGCTGCACGGCAACCGCACCTATCTCTTGATGGATGATGACGGCCAGATTGCCGAAGCGCATTCGATTTCGGCGGGTCTCGATTATCCCGGCATCGGCCCCGAACATTCGTGGCTGCATGATATCGGCCGCGTGCAATATATTTCGGCCACCGACACCGAGGCTCTGGAAGCCTTCCAGCTGTTGTCAAAGCTGGAAGGGATCATTCCCGCGCTTGAACCCGCCCATGCCATCGCCAAAGTGTGCGAGATCGCTCCGAAACTGCCCAAGGACCATCTGATGATCGTCAATATGTGCGGGCGCGGCGACAAGGATATTTTCACAGTGGCAGAGCACCTCGGCGGGATGGATTGAGACGGGAACCGGCAGGATCGGGGCCGAAACCCTCGGCCCTGCCTTTTTACTCCCACTTTCCCGCGCTCCATGGTAGTGAGACAGCATGACAACACGCATTGAAAACCGTTTCGCGAAAGTTCGCGCCGAACATCGCGCCGCTCTGGTCACCTTCGTGATGGGGGGTGATCCCGATCCCGAAAGCTCCTTCGAGATC
>CAIYZJ010000253.1 GCA_903930675.1 uncultured Hyphomicrobiales bacterium | reverse complement strand
GGTGGCGTTGATCTGCCTGTTGCCAGTGCCAATTTGCGGTGGGTGATCAGCCGCAAAGCGCAGTTGATTGCTGCTCTTGATGCGGGCTGGCTCTCGCTTGAGGAGGCGTGTTCGCGCTATTCGCTGACCGCCGAGGAAATCATCTCGTGGCGCAGCCGCATGATGCGGCATGGCCTGCGCGGTTTGCGCGCCACCGGCATCCAGCAATATACCCCCGACTGGCCCCGCGCCCAATCCTCTTAAGTGATCAACGCGACGGGCGCAATCCGGCATCGCCAAAGGCAATGAAGGACCCGTTCAGCCAGCTGTGCTGTTTCAAGCCGTAGAGAAAATCAGATCCGTCGGGATTGCATAGCCCGCCGCCTGCGGCCTGCACAATGGCATGGCCTGCGGCGGTATCCCATTCCATGGTCGGGCTGAAACGAGGATACAGATCGGCCCGACCTTCGGCAATCGTGCAGAATTTGAGCGACGAACCGGCCACCGAACGTCCGGCAATCGCATAGTCTTGCAGAAAATCTTCGACCTCGGGCGAAGGATGCGACCGGCTCGACACCACGGTCAGTCCTTCGGGTGCCGTGCGGCAATGGATGGGTTGCAAGGCCGATCGGTCAAACACACCATCACGCACCGTGCCTTGCAGGGCCGTGCGCCCGCCCAGCCAGATTGTCCCAAGCGCGGGTGCATAGATCACGCCCACAACCGGTTGGTGATCACGGATCAGCGCAATATTGACGGTATATTCGCCGTTGCGGCTGATGAATTCCTTGGTGCCGTCGAGCGGGTCGACCAGCGCAAAAATCCGTCCCGCCGCGCCGTTCAATCCGGCGGCCGCCTGTTCTTCGGCGATCACCGTCAGCCATGGCACCTTTTGTGCCAGTTCGCCGACAATCAAGGCTTCGGCGGCCTGATCGGCCAGAGTGACCGGCGAGCCATCGGCTTTCGACGTGCTCGCAGGGTGGGTTTTTTCGATGTCGAGAATGACCTGTCCGGCAGCAATGGCCAATTCGGCAAGCCCCATTGCCCAGTCATCACGCTGGTCATCGGGCAGGTTCGGGTCGAGACGGGAGAGATCGGATCGTGTGTGCATGCGCTACACGACCACAAACGGCCTTGATCCTTCAAGCAGGATTGGCGCTTTTTCAGTGTAAAACCATGCTAAAGCTGGACAAACAGGCTGCTGATCGTATCGTCACACATCCACTTGACCAAGCCACCACTGCAAGCGAGCGCATGATGACAGACACTTCTTCCACCTCCTCGGTGCCGATCGGCGTGTTGACCGTGTCCGATCGGGCATTTCAGGGCGTCTATGAGGACAAAGGCGGCCCCGGCATTGTGGCGGCCCTGTCCGATATCATTGCAACGCCATGGCATGCGGTGTCCCGCATCGTGCCCGACGAGCAGGCCACCATTGAGAACGCCTTGCGCGAGATGGCCGATACGCTCGGCTGTTGTCTGATCCTGACCACAGGCGGCACAGGCCCCGCGTTGCGCGACGTCACCGTCGAAGCGACCATGGCGGTGGCCGACCGGATCATGCCCGGCTTTGGCGAATTGATGCGCACCGTCTCGCTGCGCGAGGTCCCGACGGCCATTCTGTCGCGGCAGGAAGCGGTGCTGCGCGGCCAGAGCCTGATCGTCAACCTGCCGGGCAAACCCTCGGCCATCCGCACCTGTCTGGATGCGGTCTTCCCCGCCATTCCCTATTGCCTCGATCTGATCGGCGGCTACCGGATCGACACGCACGAGGCGGTGTGCAAGGCGTTTCGGCCGAAGGGGTGAGGGGGCGAAAGAGTAATACGCTTATTTTCCCTCGATCCGTCGCAGATAGGCACGGCGTCCGGCCATATAGGCAACGATCGAAACAAGCTGGAGTGACATGGCGAGAAGATAGACAGTCTGTTCGGAAAGACTTTGACGAATAAATCCGAATGAGGCTGGCGCAAAAGCATAAGTTGCCTGCGAAATGGCAACAATCAGTGCCACAACGCGCGCCGTATCGCCTTTAGAGAACTCGATCTGCACGATCAGCGGCGGAAGGGATGTCGCATTTCCAATACCCAATCCGATCATTACAACGCCGATGATCATGCCGAATTCCGGTCCGCTCATTGCTACCAGAAGGCAAAGACAGCCCAGCATCTGCACGAACAGGCTGAGCGAGGCGATCACGCGCCGATCTGCATTGGCGGGCATAAACCAGCCTACACATTGTCTTCCGCCGATGGCTGCCGCTGTCGAAAGACCTGCTGCAAGACCTGCGCCCTGAACGCCCAATCTCGGCACCAGTAGCGAAACCAGATGCGCCAGAAGCCCTATTTGCGCGAACAACGCCACGGCCATGCCGAATGACAAAGTCAGAAACGCCCAATCTTGAGAAAGCGCACCTACAGGCGCTGCGCCCGCTGGTAGGGTATGGATCAAACTCTCCTCTGGCGGGGTTTCTCCGTCTGGGTATTGCCCGAGATTGTCCGGTGTCTTTTGCAGCACGGTGAAGGCGATGATGATTATGGCCAGCACCATAAAGCCTCCTATGATGGCTGCGGCTGTCACAAATCCGGCCTGCTCGATCAGTGCGACCCAAAGGGGTGAAAAAATTACACCGCCAATACTGGCCCCGTTATAGGCTGTGCTGAGGGCAGCCGGTCGTTTCCTGACAAACCACGGACTGATGATGGCATTGACTGCCGCCGCACCCAAAGTCGGCCAGCCTGCACCCGACAGGATTGTTGCGCCATAAAGGTGCCACGGCGTCCGGGCGGTAGCCCAGCCTAACACGCCCAAAGCAAGCAGGATCGCGCCCGCAACAGTCACAAGCGGTAATCCAAAATGCCGGTGCAGTCGCGGTAGATTTGTGATGATGACGGCACCGATCAGGAAATGGACCGTAATTGCACCGGAAACGGTCGCAACCGACCAGCCGCGTGTGCGCACCAGAGTATCAAGATAGACAGGCGGCCCATAAAAGCCGAGCCCCCATCCGAACACGGCGACAATAAAAGCCGCAGCCACCACCCGCCAGCCGTAAAAGGGTGCGCTATTGTTGGTCATGACAAATTGTTCCCAATGAGAGCATGGCAGGATCACCATCCGAACTTAAACCATCCAGTAGGCAGATGGTTCGCTCGTGGCCGAAGCAACTCATCTTGGTTTATGATGTGGTGTGTTGAAAGAAGGGTCGCGAAAATGGTCTCAACAGTCTCAATTGCACAGATCGGTTCGATGGTCGGTGATCTGACGCGGGCTGCGATGTTGCAAGCCCTGATGGATGGTCGCGCTTTGACAGCCAGCGAGTTGGCCAGTGTCGCAGGGATCACGCCCCAAACGGCCAGCGGGCATTTGGGACAATTGGCGGAGGCCGGATTGATCATCGTCATCAAGCAGGGGCGGCATCGCTATCACCATCTGGCGACAACGGATGTGGCCCGCATGCTCGAAAGCCTGATGCTGGTTGCAGCGGCCCAACCGGTGAAACGGATTTCAACGGGGCCCCGTGATCAACAACTGCGTCTGGCCCGCACCTGCTATGATCATATTGCCGGCCAATTGGGTGTGGCGCTTGCCGATGCGATGGTCGCCCAGAACTGGGTAGAGATGGGATCCGATGCTGCCGCCATGACCCCTCATGGATTGCAACAATTCCAAGCAATCGGGATTGATCTCACACCGGCGGTGAAGGGCAGCAAGACCAATGCACCTTTCTGCCGTCTCTGCATGGATTGGAGCGAACGTCGTCCCCATTTTGCCGGCCGTCTCGGCAAGGTGCTCTGTACTCACGGATTGGAAAAGGGATGGATCCGCAAGCGATCCGACGCAAGATCACTGGAAATCTCGCCCGAGGGACGCCGTCGATACAGGGATTTTTTC
>CAIYZJ010000252.1 GCA_903930675.1 uncultured Hyphomicrobiales bacterium | reverse complement strand
CACGATCAACAAAAAATATCAACATATATTGAATTAATATATTATTTTATTTATTGAGAAACTATAAAATTGATTGTCGATAATTTATTGTAAAAAATAATTCTTCCAATACACACAAAGGACAGTGTCCTCGCTTTGACTCCGTTTCAACATCTCATGACACCGGATTCTCGCGTCTCCAGATCCCGATCAGTCAGGCTTCCACCTTCGCCAATTCTGGCCTAGAATGGCTCATGCAAGGACAGCGGAGAAAACGGCGTGATCATCGATAATGAAGACTCGGTCACCGGGGTTGTGTTGCGGGCAATGGCGGGCGGGGATGATGTCCGTTTGCGCGAGATTGCCGCATCCTTTGTGCGTCATATGCATGCTTTTGCCAAAGAAGTGCGGTTGACGGAACCGGAATTCGAAGCCGGTATCGGGATGCTGAACCGGATCGGTCAGGCCACCAATGATGTGCATAACGAAGGTATTCTGTTTTCCGACGCCATCGGCTTCTCGACACTGGTCTGCCTGATGAACAACGGGGCCAACGGCAATACCGAAACAGCGGCCGCGCTGCTGGGGCCGTTCTGGCGGATGCATTCGCCTGTCACGCCCAATGGCGGTTCGATTGTCCGATCCCCGACGCCGGGTCCGGCTTTGTTTGCCGATTTGCAGATTGTCGATGCCCGGGGCAAGCCGATCGAAGGGGTCGAGGTCGATGTCTGGCACTCTTCGCCGGTCGGTCTTTATGAAAATCAGGACCAGTCACAGGCCGATATGAACCTGCGCGGCAAATTCACCACCGATGCTGAGGGGCATTTCTCGTTCCGCTCGGTCAAGCCTGCGGGCTATCCGGTGCCGACCGATGGCCCGACCGGCGATATGCTGCGCGCGCAAAACCGCCATCCCTACCGTCCGGCCCATGTGCATTTTCTGTGCTACAAGCCCGGCTTCAAAACGCTGGTCACGCAGGTGTTTGTCGATCACGACGACTATCTGGAAAGCGATGTGGTGTTCGGCGTCACCCGCGCGCTGATCGGCGATTTCAAGCAGCATGATGCGGGCACAGCCCCTGCCGCCGATGTCGGCGCGCCATGGTATACGCTGGCCTATCGCTTTGTGATGGAGGCGGGAGAGGCCAAACTGCCGCACCCGCCGATCAAATAATCAATCGGGTCTGATCAATCCGGTAAAGTCTGGTTGTAAGCCCCGACGCTTGGCTCTTCTTTCAACAGGGCGTCGAGCGACTCGAACATCGTGCGCATGCGCGCTTTCGAGACGGGACTTTCGACCACCACCACCAGTTCGGGCTTGTTGGAGGAGGCGCGCACCAACCCCCATGTGCCGTCTTCCACCGTCACGCGCACACCGTTGACGGTCACGACATCGCGGATCGCCTGTCCGGCGATCTTCTGGCCCTTGGCCTGCATATCCTGAATCAAAGCCACGATGCGGTCGACCACGCCATATTTCAACTCATCGGGGCAATGGGGCGCCATGGTGGGCGAGCCATAGGTGACAGGCAGTGCGCGATAGAGATCGGCCATGCTGTGATCGGGGTTGCGGTCCATCATATCCAGCACCGCAATGGCCGTGACCACGCCGTCATCATAGCCGCGCCCGACCGGAGCATTGAAGAAGAAGTGGCCGGATTTTTCAAACCCCGCCAAAGCATTCAACTCGGCCACCCGCCGTTTAATGTAGGAATGGCCGGTTTTCCAGAAATCGGCTGTCACGCCGTTTTTGATCAGCTCGGGATCGGTGGCAAACAGACCCGTCGATTTCACATCGACCACGAAGGTCGCCGCCGGATGCAAACGCGAGAGATCGCGCGCCAGCATCACGCCGATCTTGTCGGCAAAAATCTCGTTGCCCTCATTGTCGACAACCCCGCAGCGGTCGCCGTCACCGTCGAAACCCAAACCGACATCGGCTCCGGTTTCGCGCACGCGCTCGGCCATCGCATGCAGCATTTTCATGTCTTCGGGATTGGGATTGTAATGCGGGAAGGTAAAATCGAGTTTGGTATCCATCGGGATCACATCGACGCCCAAGGCTTCGAGGATTTGCGGCGCAAACGCGCCCGCCGTGCCATTGCCGCAAGCCGCGACCGCCTTGATCCGCCGTTTGAACGGGGCGCGCTTGGTCAGATCGGCAATATAGGTTGCAGCGAAATCCTGCACATAGTGGTAGGAGCCGCCCGCATGCGCGCTGTAAAGCCCGCCGATCACGATATCGCGCAACCGGCCCATCTCTTCGGGCCCGAAGGTTACGGGACGCTGTGCACCCATTTTGACGCCGGTCCAGCCATTGTCGTTATGCGAGGCTGTCACCATCGCCACACACGGCACATCAAGGGCGAATTGCGCGAAATAGGCCATCGGCGACATCGCCAGCCCGATATCATGCACCTTGCAGCCCGCCGACATCAGCCCGTTGACCAAAGCCAGCTTGATGCTTTGCGAATAGGAGCGGTAATCATGCCCGACGACGATTTCGGGTTTGACACCCAATTCGCGGATCAGCGTGCCCAGCCCCATACCGAGTGCCTGCACACCCATGAGGTTGATTTCTTTTTCAAAATACCAGCGCGCATCATATTCACGGAACCCTGTCGGCTTGACGAGCGGCAGGGATTCATAGGCTGCTGTATTGTGGTCAAGAGCAGCTACTGGTGTCGGAAACATCTGGAACCTCGTGTCAAAATTCAGATCATGTGCCGGTTCACCCTCGGGCTCCGACAAATGACCCACCCCATCCGTGAGAGATAAGCGCCTCATCCATCATCATTGTCACGATCTTTGATGAATATGGCATTAACGAAGCAAAACGCGGAAAACCAAACCCCCGTCAGGCATCCCGATCAATCGGGCGCACATCATGTTCGAAGGCGGCGGCGAACAGCGCGCGCGTATAGGCACTTTGCGGGGCGGCAAGCATTTGGGCAGCCAAACCCTCTTCCACCACCTTGCCCTGCCGCATCACCGCAATGCGCGAGGCCAAGGCCCGCACCACTTTCAAATCATGGCTGATAAACAAGAAGGCCATGCGGTGCTTGGCCTGAATATCGCGCAACAGCCCGACAATCTGTGCCTGTACCGACATATCGAGCGCGGAGGTCGGCTCGTCCAGCACCACAAAGCGCGGCTGCAGGGCAATCGCGCGGGCGATGGCGATGCGCTGGCGCTGGCCGCCGGAAAATTCATGCGGATAACGGTCCATCCCCAACGGGTCCAACCCGACATCGATCAGGGCCTGAGCCACAATCTCGCGGGTTTCCAGAAGATCCAGCTTGCGCTCCAGCACCGTCAAGCCTTCGGCGACAATATCGGCCACCGACAGGCGCGGCGACAGCGAGCCATAGGGATCTTGAAACACCACCTGCATATTTTTGCGCATCGGCCGCATCCGGCCTGCATCCAGCCCGTCGATCCGCTGGCCCAGATACAGCACAGGCCCCTCGCAATCGATCAGCCGCAACAGCGCCAGACCGAGCGTCGATTTGCCCGATCCCGATTCCCCGACCAGCCCCAGCGTCTCGCCCTCGCGGATCAGGATCGACACCCCGTCCACCGCTTTGACATGGCCGACCACCTTCCGCAGCAGGCCCTTTTTGATCTCGAACCAGACTTTGACATTCTGCGCCTCGATCACCACCGGCGCGTCATCGGCGACCGGCAACGGTGCGCCACCCGGTTCTGCCGCCAGCAGCTTTTGCGTATAGGGATGCTGCGGATGGGCAAACAATGGCCCCACCGCTCCGGTTTCGACAATCTCGCCGCCTTGCATCACCGCCACCCGATCGGCGATCTTGCGGACAATGCCGAGATCATGGGTGATGAACAGCATGGCCATGCCGCGCTTGGTCTGGATGTCCTTCAACAGCGCGAGAATTTGCGCCTGCACCGTCACATCCAGCGCGGTGGTCGGCTCGTCGGCGATCAGCAATTGCGGCTCGTTGGCCAAGGCCATGGCGATCATCACGCGCTGGCGCTGCCCGCCCGACAATTGATGCGGAAAGGCATCGAGCCGCGATTGCGGATCGACAATCCCCACCTCCTCCAGCAAAGTGATGATGGTCTTCCGCGCGGCCTCGCCGTCGATCCCTTTGTGGATTTTGAGAATTTCACCGATCTGCCGCTCGATGCTGTGCAGCGGATTGAGCGAGGTCATCGGCTCCTGAAACACCATGGTGATGTCATTGCCGCGCACGCCCCGCAACACCGCCTCGGACCCGCCGACCAGATCCTGCCCTTCGGGATGGTTGCGACCGGAAAAGCGGATCGCCCCCGTGATGCGGGCCGAGCCCTGATCGAGCAGGCGCAGCACCGACAGAGCGGTCACGGATTTTCCCGATCCCGATTCGCCGACCAGCGCGAGCGTCTCCCCCGCTGCAATCGCAAACGAGACATCGCGCACGGCATGGGTCTCCTGCCCGCCCTGGCGGAAGGTGACGTTCAGTTGATCGACACTCAGCAAGGGGGCCATGCTCATTGGAAGGTCTTTCGCGGATCAAAGGCATCGCGTACCGCCTCGCCGATGAAAATCAGCAGCGACAGCATCAAAGCGATTACCAGAAAGCCGGTCAGGCCCAGCCATGGCGCGTTCAGATTGCTTTTGCCCTGCAACAAAAGTTCACCCAGTGAGGCCGTGCCGGGCGGCAGGCCGAAACCGAGGAAATCCAGCGAGGTCAGCGTGGTGATCGACCCGTTGAGCACAAATGGCAAAAAGGTCAGCGTCGCCACCATCGCATTGGGCAGCACATGCTTGTGCATGATGGTGAAATCCGACAGGCCGAGCGCTTTGGCAGCGCGCACATAATCGAAATTGCGGGTGCGCAAAAATTCCGCCCGCACCACATGCACCAGCGACACCCACGAAAACAGCAACAGGATGAACAACAGGGTAAAAAACGACGGCGCAAAAAAATTCGACAGGATCATCAAGAGATACAACGTCGGAATGGCCGACCAGATCTCGATGAAGCGTTGCATGTAAAGATCGATCCGGCCGCCGAAATAGCCCTGCACCGCGCCTGCCGCAATGCCGACCACCGAGGAAATACCGGCCAAAGCCAGCCCGAACAGCACCGAAATACGGAAGCCGTAGAGCACGCGGGCAAACACATCGCGGCCGCCGTCATCGGTCCCCAGCCAGTTCCATTCGAGATCGGCACAGCCCTTGCCACCGCGTTTTTCGGCGACCGGACGGCACTGGCTGTCTTTGAGCAGATAGGTCGGCGGGGCGGGCGCGGGCACGGCCAGATCGAGATTGATCGTATTGGGGGCAAAGCGCACCATCGGCCAGATGGCAAAACCGTTTTGGGCGATTTCATCGACAATCACAGGATCACGATAGTCGGTAATAGCCAGAAAGCCGCCGAATTTTTCTTCCGGATAGGTCACCACCACCGGAAACAGATGCTCGCCTTTGTAGCGGACATAGATCGGGCGGTCATTGGCGATCAGTTCCGCGCCGAGCGAGAACACGAACAACGCGGCAAAAATCCAGAACGACCAATAGCCGCGCCGGTTCGCCTTGAAATTGCCGAGCCGCCGCGCATTGATCGGCGACAATTTGAAAAAGCCCTGCTGCGGCAGGGGCGGTGCCAGACGGGTGGGTTCGCTCATCTCACGCCCCCCGCCCTTCGAAATCGATGCGCGGATCAATCCATGTATAGACCATGTCCGACAAGAGATTGACCACAAGACCCATCAGCGAAAAAATATAGAGGTTGGCAAACACAACCGGATAATCGCGGTTGATGATGCTTTCAAAGCTCAACAGACCCAGCCCATCCAGCGAGAATACGGTTTCGATCAGCAAGGAGCCGGTGAAGAACGCATGCACGAAGGCGCCCGGAAAACCGGCAATCACGATCATCATCGCGTTGCGGAACACATGGCCATACAGCACCTGACTCTCGGTCAGGCCTTTCATGCGGGCGGTCAGCACATATTGTTTGCGGATTTCTTCCAGAAAGGAATTCTTGGTCAGCAGGGTCGAGGTCGCAAAGGCCCCCAGAGCCATGGCGGTGATCGGCAGCGTGATATGGCGGGCATAATCGAGCGCCTGCATCCACCATGGCAGGTTGGCAAAATTGTCCGACACCAGACCTCTGAGCGGGAAAAACGGCAAGAAGGACGAGCCTTCGCCGAACAAAACGATCAGCAGAATGGCAAACAGAAAGCCCGGGATCGCATAGCCGATGATCACAACGGCGGAAGTCCAGACATCGAAGCGCGAACCGTCACTCATCGCCTTGCGGATGCCGAGCGGGATCGAAATGCCGTAGGACAGCAGCGTCATCCACAGGCCGAGCGAGATCGACACCGGCAGTTTCTCGCCGATCAGTTGCAGCACCGGCACATCGCGGAAATAGCTTTTGCCGAAATCGAACCGCGCATAATTGACCAGCATCAAAAAAAACCGTTCGTGGGCAGGCTTGTCAAAGCCGAATTGCGCTTCGAGCTGCTGGATGAATTTGGGATCAAGCCCCTGTGCACCCCGATACTTCGCACCCGAGCCTTCGCTCCCGCCCGGCTGCAAAGTCAAAGCCTGCCCGCCGATATCGGCGCCGCTGCCGGCAATGCGCGAGGTGGCGGAAACATCATTGCCCTGCAACTGCGCCAGCACGCGCTCGACCGGACCGCCGGGGGCAAATTGCACGATCACAAACGAAATGAGCATGATCCCGAGCAATGTGGGGATCATCAAAGCCAATCGGCGCAACACATAGGCCACCATCGGGTCACACGCTCCCTGCGCTGGCCAGCACCATCACATCAACCGCCTTTGCCGCTGCGTTTGGCCAGCTCTGCATCATACCACCAGATGCTTGGAAAGGCAGAGGCTCCGTAAAGCGGCAAAATCTGCGGATGGGCAAATCGATCCCAGCGTGCTGTACGTTCATAATTATAGGTCCATTGCGGTACGACATAATCATGGGCCAGCAACACCCGATCCAGAACCTTGGTCACCGCCACCTGCTCCTCGCGCGATTTGGCAAAAACCAGCCGGTCGATCAGCACATCCACCGCCGCATTCTGGATTCCGGTTGTGTTGCGCGAGCCTTCTCGCGTGGCGGCTTTGGAGCCCCAATATTCGCGTTGTTCGTTACCGGGCGACAAAGATTGCGCCCACAGATCGGTAGTCATATCGAAATCGAAATTGCGCATGCGGTTTTCATATTGGGACGGATCGACAATCCGCACCGAGACGGTAATACCGAGCCGCTCCAGCGAGGGTTTGAAAAACAGCAAGACCCGCTCGAAGCTCGAATCATAGGCCAGTAATTCCACCTTGAACGGCTGCCCTGCCGCGTTGATGCGCTTGCCGTCCTTGATGGCAAAGCCGGCCTCTTTGAGCAGTTTATCGGCCTCGCGCAGATTGTTGCGCACCGCTTCGGGCGATCCGGTCGTCGGATTTGTATAGGGCGTGGTCAGCAGGTTTGCCAGCATCGCGTCGGGCAAGGGACCGCGCAACGATTCGAGAACATCTTTTTCCAGTCCTTCGGGAAGCCCGCGGGCGGCCAGATCGCTGCCCTCGAAGAAACTGCTGATACGCTTGTACTGGCCGTAAAAGACCGTCTTGTTCATTTCCTCGAAATCGAAAGCGAGGTTGAAAGCGCGACGCACGCGCTGGTCCTTGAACGGCTCGCGGCGAAGGTTGAAGACAAAAGCCTGCATGCGGCCCGAGGCCCGCTGCTGGAATTCCTCGCGCTTGACGCGTCCGTCTTTGGCGGCAGGGAAATCATAGGCGGTCGACCAATTTTTTGCGCTGTTCTCGGCCCTGAAATCAATCTGGTCGCCCTTGAAAGCCTCCAGCAACACCGTGGTGTCACGGAAATATTCGAACCGCTGTTCGGCAAAATTGAACATGCCGCGCCGAGCGGGCACATGCTTGCCCCAATAGCCCGCAACCTGTTCATAGACCGTACTATGGGGGGCCGAAGCCGTTTTCAACCGATAGGGCCCCGAGCCCAAAGGCGGCTCCAGCGTGGTCTGGCTGATATCCCGCTTCTTGCCGTCCGGCCCGATCCCTTCCCAGTGATGGCGGGGCAGGATCTGGAACTGGCCGACAATCTGCGGCAATTCGCGGTTGCCCGGTTGGTCGAAGAAAAAGGTCACCTCGCGCTCGGCTGTTTTTTCGGCCTTACTCACATGGGTATAATAAAAGGCATATTGCGGCGAATAGGTTTTGAAGGAATTGAAGGAAAATACCACATCTTCGGGCGTCACCGGCTTGCCGTCATGCCAGCGGGCAGCGGCACGCAAGCGATAGGTGACCGAGGTGATGTCGGGCGAGACCCGCATGGCTTCGGCCAGCAGGCCATAGCTGGCCATCACCTCGTCCTGCGAGGGAACGGCCAGCGTTTCATAAACCAGCCCGATACCGGCATCCAGTTGGCCTTTGACGCCCGCAACCACCGGATTGAAATTGTCAAATCCACCTTGCGCGCCCATCCGCACCACGCCGCCTTGCGGGGCATCGGGGTTTACATAATCGAAATGCTTGAAATCCGGACCATATTTGGGGGCCGCCAGCAATGACAATGCATGCGTCCAGCCGCCAGCCTCTTGCGCCTGCAAGGGGGCGCAGACCAAGCCTGCCAACAGACCAAAGCCGATCACCAGCGGCTTGATCAAAGACAAAAATCCGGAATTGCGTGTCTGGGTCATCATACCAAGGTCCGTTGTCGCATGGCCGCATGCAGCGTGCCGTCATCAAGATAGTCAAGCTCGCCGCCAACCGGCACGCCATGGGCCAGCCGCGTCACCAGCACACCATAAGGCGCCAAAAGATCGGTGACATAATGGGCGGTGGTCTGGCCGTCGACCGTGGCATTGAGGGCCAGAATCACTTCTTTGACCTGTCCCGAGGCGACGCGCGCCACCAGCCCTTCGATCATCAGATCCTTCGGGCCGACGCCATCCAGCGCTGACAACACACCGCCGAGCACATGGTAACGGCCATTGCTGGCCTGCGCGCGCTCCAATGCCCAGAGATCGGCAACATCCTCGACCACGACGATCAGCGTATCATCGCGGCGCGGATCGCAGCACAGCGTGCAGGGGTCTGATGTGTCGATATTGCCGCACTCCGAACAGGTCAGAATCCGCTCATTGGCCACCTGCATCGCATCCGCCAGAGGGCCGAGCAATTGCTCGCGCTTTTTGACCAGATGCAGCGCCGCCCGTCGGGCCGAGCGCGGACCAAGCCCCGGCACCCGCGCCAGAAGCTGGATCAACCGCTCGATTTCGGGGCCGGTGACCGATGCCATCTCAGAACAGCTTCATTCCGGGCGGAATCGGCAAGCCTGCCGTCAACGCACCCATTTTCTCCTGCAACAGAGCGTCGCCCTTGCTTTTGCCGTCATTGAAGGCTGCCACCAGCAGATCTTCGAGAATTTCTTTCTCGTCCGCGCTCAACAGGCTGGGATCCACCGTGACGGATTTGGTCTGACCCTTGGCGGTCATCACCACTTTGACCATGCCGCCGCCCGAACGGCCTTCCACTTCGAGCTGTTCCATCTCGGCCTGCACGGCGGCAAATTTTTCCTGCATCGCCTGCACTTGCTTCATCATGCCGAACATATCTTTCATCTCAACCTCCTTAGCGGCAGACCGATATCAAGCCCGCTCAAAATCGCCCATTCGATCAATCGTTGTCATCATCAAGCATGGTGAAATCGAAACTGTCATCCAGCGGCAGATCATCGTCACCACGGGCTGCCAAAGCCTCGGCCACGGGATCGCGCACATCCACCACCCGCGCACCGGGAAAGGCATCCAGCACGGCCCGCACCACGCGATTGGCCGTGACATCGGCCAGCACCTGTGCGGTTTCGCGGTCCGACACCTCGCGCAGCGTCTCCTGACCCTGCTGGCTCGACACCGCCACCAGCCAGCGGCGGCCTGTCCATTCCTGCAATTTTTTGCCGAGATCGGCCGCCAGATTGACCGAGGCGCCCGCCGCAGGGGCAAATTCGATCACACCATCCTCGAAGCGCACCAGCCGGATATCGGTTTCCAGCGTGCGCTTGAGCACCAGATCGCGTTTTTCATCGGCCAGCGCGACCAGATCCTCGAAACGGTCAAGCCGCATGGCGGGCTGGGACGCATTCTGGACAGCGGCAACCGGCATCGAACGGGTTGCCACCGCCAGCCCCGATGCTCCGCCGCCACCGCCGCCTCTCGGGGCGGAAGGCGCATGTCCGCCGGAAGACCCGCCAGAAGATCCACTCTGCTGTTCCAGCATTTTCAATGCTTCGTCAGGGGTCGGCAGATCGGCTGCATAAGCGAGGCGGACAAGCAGCATTTCAGCCGCGGCAATCGGACGCGCCGCATCGAGCACTTCGCGATGGCCCTTCAACAGCATTTGCCACGCCCGTGACAGCACGCGCATCGACAAGACGGTCTGGGCCTGTCCGCGCACCCGCTCGATTTCCGTGACAGCCCCGTCGGATGCCGCCTCCGGCACCACTTTCAAGCGTGTGACGAAATGGGTGAATTCGGCCAGATCGGCCACCACCGACGCCGGATCGGCCCCCGAATTATACTGGTTGCGCAATTCATGCAGGGCGGTCGCAATATCGCCCTTCATCACCGCCTCGAACAGATCGATCACCCTTGCGCGGTCGGCCAGCCCCAGCATCGAGCGGACAATCTCGCCATCGACCTTGCCCGCGCCATGGGCAATCGCCTGATCGAGCAAAGACAGCGCGTCGCGCACCGAGCCTTCGGCGGCACGCGCCACCAGTGACAGCGCTTCGGGGTCGATCTCCACCCCTTCCAGCCCGCAGATTTTGGTGAGATGGGCAATCATCACCGAGGATTCGACCCGTCTGAGGTCGAACCGCTGGCAGCGCGACAGGATGGTCACGGGCACCTGACGGATATCGGTGGTCGCAAAAATGAATTTGGCGTGCGGCGGCGGCTCTTCCAGCGTTTTCAAAAAGGCATTGAACGCGCTTTTCGACAGCATGTGCACGTCGTCGATGATATAGACCTTGTAGCGCGCCGAGACGGGCGCATAACGCACCCCCTCGTTGATCGCGCGCACATCATCAACGCCGGTATGCGAGGCCGCATCCATTTCCAGCACGTCGATATGGCGCGATTCGATGATGGCGCGGCAATGCACGCCCTCGCTTGGCATGGTGACGGTCGGCCCGCCTTCGCCCTCGGGCGGCTGGTAATTGAGGCCACGCGCCAGAATACGCGCCGTGGTGGTTTTGCCGACCCCGCGCACGCCTGTCAAAATCCATGCTTGCGGAATCCGTCCCGCCGCAAAGGCATTGGACAGGGTTTGCACCATGGCATCCTGCCCGATCAGATCCTCGAAGCTTTGCGGGCGGTATTTGCGCGCCAAAACCCGATAGGGTGCGGGTTTGTCTGATGCGGGCACTGTCGCGGGATGACTGTCAAAACCGGGCAGGCTCATGCCTGCGGGCTGGCTGTTATCTGCTCCCTGATCCGGCGTGAGATGGGACATGTCTGTCTCTGCGGGCATGGATCTGGCCGGATATGAGGACAATGAAGCGGATCAGCAGCAAATGTGTTCTGCTTCCACCATGCGAAACAGGGCAAAGAAACAGGGTGGGAGGCTGGACGATGACCCGCCCGATCTCGTTAGGGCTGCTTCCTTCCGGATCTGACCCGGTTGGCGAGTGGAACGTCCACCACCAACCTCCCGCTCTCTATATCGGCGAAACCCCGCGCAAAAACAAGCACCGAGATGCTTTTTCCGTCTCGTTTCAGCGGTTTCTTCCCAACAATAACAGATGACAGCCGCGGTTTTTTGCGACAAAAAGCGCAGCAGCCTGTCAAAAACGGCAGTGGGGTCCAATTCCGGCCCCCGATGGAAAGAGGAAGCCGGCATGATCATCCGTCCGCACAACAGCCACCGCGTCGAACGTTCGGCAGGTTTGGGCTATGCCAGCAATCCGCTCGACCGTCTGGGCCAATATCGCGACCATCCCGAAAAACACGCCGAATTCTTGGCCGATCCCGCCAAGCATCTGGTGGTGTTCGAAGGCGATATTCCGCTGTTGCGGCTGGTCGACGGGGCCCATTCGCCGTTTTTCAACGATCATCAGGTAGCCAACCTCAGCCCCTCGCAGGAAACGATTTTTCTCGGCCTGCTTGCCCAAACCCCTGTCTTTGCGCTGCACCTGCCGCCGCGTCCTGCCGATACCGGCCAGACCGATGACGGGTTGCTCTCGCTCGATTTGCGATCTCTGGGGGTGCAAGGCCTGTTGCCGCCCGACGAATTGGGGATTCTCGCCCAGGCCAAAAGCCTGCTGTCATGGCACAAGAGCCATCCGTTTTGCGCGCAATGCGGGGCCAAAACCGAATCGGCTTCGGCGGGCTGGAAGCGCCAATGCACCGGCTGTCAGGCCCAGCATTTCCCGCGCACCGATCCGGTCTCGATCATGCTGCTGGTCAAAGGCGACCGCTGCGTGCTGGGTCGGCAGGCGCGGTTTGTCGCCAATTCCTATTCGTGTCTGGCCGGATTTATCGAGCCGGGCGAAACGCTGGAAGACGCCGTGCGCCGCGAATTGTTCGAAGAAGCGGGAATCGAGACCGGAAAAGTCCGCTATCTCTCGTGCCAGCCATGGCCGTTCCCCTCGTCTTTGATGATCGGCTGTCTGGCCGAAGCACTCAGCGAAAAGTTGGCGATCGATTATGACGAGCTCGAAAATGCCCGCTGGTTTACCCGCGACGAGGTCAAGGGCATGTTGACCCGCACCCATCCCGACGGCCTGATCTGCCCGCCCCCCATCGCCATCGCCAACAGCCTGATGCACGCATGGGCATTTGACGGCGAAACGCCGTAAAACACCCATGCCTGTATGGAAAGAGATTTTGGGCATTTGACGGCGAAACGCCCCTTACAAAACCAATAAACACCAGTGTCATGGCCACCCTTGTGGCGGTCATCCACGACTTGAAAAAGCCAACAGCCCAAAAACCTCATTCCGCCTGTTCGGCCGCTTTCTTCTGGGTCTCGATGCGGAACGGATGGGCGCGATAGCAACCCAGAATCCGCACTTCTTTCGAGAAAAAGGCCAGTTCCTCCAGCGCACGCTTCACATGCGGGTCATCGGGATGGCCGTCGACATCGGCCAGAAACTGCGTGGCGGCAAATTCGCCTTCCACCATATAGCTTTCCAGCTTGGTCATATTGACGCCATTGGTGGCGAAGCCGCCGAGGGCCTTATACAGCGCGGCCGGCACGTTGCGGACGCGGAACACAAAGGTGGTGACCAGCGCCTCGTCGCCGCGCGGAGCCCAAGCGGGGGTTTTGGACAGCACCACAAAGCGGGTGGTGTTGTGGGTTTCATCCTCGACATTGGCCGCCAGCACATCGAGTCCGTAGATTTCGGCGGCAAGGGCGGTGGCCAGCGAGGCCTTTGACGGATCGCCCCATTCGGCCACTTCGCGCGCCGAGCCTGCGGTATCGCCCGCCACAACCGGCTTCAGCCCGTATTGCCGGATGATCTTGCGGCATTGGCCGAGCGCATGGACATGGCTGTGGACGGATTTAAGCCCCGCAATCGTCGCGCCTTTGAGGCCCAATAACTGGAAATGGATCGGCAAAAAATATTCACCGACGATATGCAGGCCCGAACGCGGCAGGAAATGATGGATATCGGCCACCCGACCGGCAATCGAATTTTCGATCGGGATCATGCCCAAAGCCGCCGCACCATCGGTAATGGCGGCAAAGGCATCCTCGAACGAGGCGCAAGGCAGCGGTGTCCAGTCCGGATAGACATCACGGCAGGCAATATCGGAATTGGCCCCGGGTTCGCCCTGATAGGCGATCATGCGAATGGTCGTCATCGACAAGTCCTTTATTCAATACCCGCACGGATCACATCCGCGCGCTGGCTTCAATGCGGTTTGCGGCGGGCCGCCAGAATGGTTCGGGCGCGTTCCAGATCATGCGGGGTGTCCACACCCAGCGGCACATCATCGACCAACACGGCATCGATCCGCATGCCCGCTTCGAGCGCGCGCAGCTGTTCAAGCCGCTCACGCTTTTCGAGCGTCGACGGCGGCAGACTGACAAAGCGCGCCAGCGCCTTGCGCCGCCAGGCATAGAGCCCGATATGGTGATAGAGCGGACCGTCTCCCCAAGGGGCTGTGGCACGGGTAAAATACAGGGCGCGGAAGGTGCGTTCACCGTTGGGGCTGAGAACCGGTTTCACCACATTCGAATCGGTTCGCTCTTGCTCGCGGGTGATTTCGACCACCAAGGTGGCCAGATCGACCTGCGGATCGGACAGCGGCAGGATCGAGGCGGCAATCGCTTTGGGGTCGATGGTCGGCAAATCGCCCTGCACATTGACGATCACATCATGATGGCCTTCGGGGTCGAATTGCTCGATCGCCTCGAAAATCCGGTCGGAACCTGAGGGGTGATCGGAGCGGGTCAGCACCGCAATACCGCCAACCGCCTCGATTGCCTTGACAATGTCCGGCTCGTCGGTGGCCACGACCACGGGTCCGAGCGCGGCTTCGACCGCGCGGCGCCAGACATGAACAATCATCGGCTCGCCCAGAATATCGGCCAAAGGCTTGTTGGGCAAACGCATCGAGGCCATTCTGGCCGGGATCAGCACAATCGGATCTGACATCTTTTGTCCAAAAAGGTTGATTCGGGGGTTCAGCATAAGTATCAACGAAAGAAATGCTTATACGAGTTGCCAAGCGGACGGCAAAGCGGGTAATCAGTCGATGATCAAAAAACATGGACCAAAAAATAAAGTGTGCTAATTGAAATGTCGCATCGCCAATCAATGGCAGGATGCGCGGGGACGTTGCGGAGCTTGAGCATGGATTCGTTCGAACTGAACAAGATCGCTGGCGGGTTGCTGGCAACACTTCTGTTTACCATGGGTATCGGTATTGTCGCCGACACTCTTTTCAAGCCGAAAGCCCCACTGGTGGCGGGCTATGCCCTGCCGGCGGCCGAAGCCGCAGGATCGGCGGCACCCGCTGCCGCCGCCGCACCAGCCGAGCCACTGCCTGTTCGTCTGGCCAAGGGTGACGCCAAAAAAGGCGAAGCCTCTGCAAAGGCTTGTACGGCTTGCCATGCCTTCGAAAAAGGCGGCGCCAACAAGGTCGGCCCTGCTCTTTACGGCATTCTCGACAAGGCCAAGGGCGGTGCTGCCGGCTTCAACTATTCAGCCGGGATCAAGGAACGCGCCGCAAAGGGCGAGAAGTGGGATTACGAATCCCTTGACGCATTCATTGCAAACCCCAAAGCCTATGTCGCCGGAACTTTGATGGGTTATGCCGGACTGGCAGACCCCGCCAAGCGCGCTGATATGTTGGTTTATCTGCGTTCACTCTCGGACAATCCGGCTCCGCTGCCTGCCCAGTAAGCAGCCCAAGCAAAACTCCGAACAGACAAAAGGCCGGGAAATCCGGCCTTTTTCATGCGCATTAGACAAAGTGATAAGTGTCCGGGATCAGCGCGGCGCCATGATCATGACCATCTGACGGCCTTCGAGCATCGGTTCGGTCTCGATTTTCGACACGTCGACCATCTCGGTTTTCACCCGCTCGAGCAATCTCGTGCCCAATTCCTGATGCGCCATTTCGCGGCCACGGAACCGCAAGGTGATCTTGACCTTGTCACCTTCCTCGAAGAAGCGGCGTACGGCCTTCATCTTCACTTCGTAATCATGGTCATCGATGCCAGGACGCAGTTTGATTTCCTTGACTTCGACAGTCTTCTGCTTCTTGCGGGCTTCGGCGGCTTTTTTCTGCTGTTCGAACTTGAACTTGCCGTAATCCAGAATTTTGCACACAGGTGGTTCGGCATTGGGGGAAATTTCGACCAGATCCAGTCCGGCCTCTTCCGCCAATTTCAGTGCGTCAAAGTAAGACACGACACCTTTATTGGCACCTGTTTCGTCAATCAGTTGCACATCACGTACGCCACGAATGTCGCGGTTGGCGCGGGGGCCGTCCTTTTGTGGAACCGGCGCTGTCCTTATCGGTCTGCGAATGGCCTTTATCTCCTCTGATCAGGCTGCGGAGGCTCCATTGTGGAGGGATAACCGCTCACCCTGAATTTTTCTATCAATTTTGGAAATTCGCATAAGTTTTGACGATGTCAACTGCCGTGTTGGTCAAGCGCCAAAAAGTTCTGCATAGATGTCCAGAGTATCACCAACCATCCGATCAAGCGAAAAGTATTTTTCAACGTGTTTGCGGGCCCGATTGGCCAGCGCATCACGCCCCGAAGCCCCCAGAATCAGTGCTTCGGTCAGGGCATTGGCCAAAGCCTCCGGATCATTGGGTGGAATCCGCCAGCCCGAGCGTTCGCGCGCGGGCACTTCGGGCGGGGCCAGCACGGTTTCGGGCACAGCCCCCAATTCGCTGACAATGACCGGCGTGCCCATGGCCTGCGCCTCCACCGCCGAACGGCCGAAGGCCTCGGGTTCGATCGAGGGGACTGTGACCACCGAAGCAGCCATGAAGGCGGCGGGCATGTCCGAGCAATGACCGACCCTGAGCACGCTGCCTTCAAGCCCGTGCTGGCTGATTCGCTGGTCGAGCTGGCGCACATAATTGTCGCGGCCCTGCGGATCACCCGCCAAAACCGCCACCACATCCTCGTGGCCCTGTTGTTTCAGCTTGGCCATGGCGTCGATCAGCACCAGCTGGCCTTTCCAATTGGTCAGGCGTGCCGCCAGCAACACCACCCGCTGGTGCGGCTGGATGTTCCAGGCGCGCCGCAAACGGTCGATCCGCTCCGGCTGGATCGCGGCAGGGGTAAACACCTGCAGATCGGTGCCGCGATGGATCACCCGCAACCGCGCATCATAAACCCCGTGGGCCTGCTGGATCAGTCCTGCGGTATAATGCGAATTGGCAATCACCGCATCGCCGCGCACCATCACCGAATTATAGAAGCGTTTGATCGATGACTGGCCCGAATAGCTGCCGTGATAGGTCGTGACAAACGGAATACCGAGAATCCGCGCCGCCGCCAGCGCACTCCACGCCGGAGCCCGCGAACGGGCATGGATCAACTCGACCCCTTCGGCGCGGCACAGATTGCACAGACGGAAAATATTCAGCGCCATGGTCACCGGATTTTTGGATTTGACCGGCAGCAGCACCGAAATACCGCCTTTGGCCTGCAATTCCGCCACCAGCCGACCGCCCTGACTGGCCACCAGCGCGCGCGCGCCTACAGCGGCAAGCCCTGCCGCAATGTCAATGGCTGTGCGTTCAGCACCACCGGCATCAAGCTCGGGAACCACCTGGAGAATCGTTCTGCCACTCAGAGGCGAGGCGCTGGAACGGGCAAAACTGGTTGATGTGGCGTAACGCATCCGGACTTTATCTCTTCCTCGTCGCGGGAACCCTGCCAAACCATTCAAAACACCCCGAAAGGGTGGCCCGAACGGCTTGGCACTGCGCCCGTCCTGCTCCATGATCAGCCAGTGAATCGGCAATCGGGAACTAGGTGTAGAATGACTGGGCGCAAACCGCAATTTTTGACTGTCGGCACGGGGGACCACACCCGCCGGATTGCCTATCGCAGCCATGCCGGACAGGGGCCGACCGTGGTCTGGATCGGCGGTTTCCGCTCGGATATGCAATCGACCAAGGCCATGGCGCTTGATCATTGGGCGCAAGAGCGCAAACAGGCCTATCTGCGGTTCGACTATTCCGGCAACGGCGAATCAGGCGGGGATTTCGAGACAGCGACCCTGTCGGACTGGCTAGAGGAGGCATTGGCCGTCATCGATCATGCCACCAGCGGACCGCTGATTCTGGTTGGCTCTTCGATGGGAGGATGGATTTCCCTGCTGATCGCCAAAACCCTGCAGGCCAAAGCGGACCCGCGCCTGAGCGGGCTGGTGCTGATCGCCCCCGCCGTCGACTTTACCGAATTGCTGATGTGGGATCTGTTCAGCGCCGAGGTCAAACAGACCATCGAGCGCGACGGTTTCTTCATGCACCAGTCCGAATATGGTCCCTATCCGATCACCCGCGCCTTGATCGAGGACGGCCGCAAACATCTGTTGTTCGGCGCGCCGATCCGGCCCGGCTGTCCGGTGCATATCCTGCAAGGCATGAAAGACGATCCGGTGCCATGGCAGCATGCCATGAAGCTGGTCGAGCATTTGCCCGATGCCGAGACGGTGCTGACCCTGATCAAGGACGGCGACCACCGGTTGTCGCGCCCGTCCGATCTCGAAAAGCTGGTCGCGGGCATCGAAACGCTCGCGACCGGTGATTGAAGGAATTAATGCAGGCTGAGTGTTTCCAGATCATTGTTCCAGGCATTGACCTTGGCGGCATCTGCGGAATCGGTGATCACCAAGGGCGTGCCGTTGGCCGAGAGCAGCACAAACAACTCCAGACCGGACGCAATGGCCGGTGCATCGGGGAACAAGACAGCGATATCGTCGGACCGCACGGCTTTGACATAGGCGAGTTTGCCATTGCCCAACTGCGCCAGAGCCTGTTCTGAGATCATGATATCGCTGGATGTGGCTTCGGTCAGGCCAAGCCCGTTTAACGCGAGTTCGGCCAATCCGTTCGAGTGATTTTTATTCATCATTCTGAATCGTCCTCTGTTCGGGGGGAAGGCGTGATCGCCTCCGGCCCCCGTTGTTGGCTGATGACAGTGTAAAATCGGATGATGCTTCAGTCTTTGGAAGCAATCTCGATCCGTCGCTGGATCCGTTGCGGTTCGGGCCGCACCAGATCGACACAGAGCAGGCCGTGCGACAATTCGGCACCCAGAACCTCCATCCCGTCGACCAGCAGGAATGTGCGCTGGAACTGGCGGGCGGCGATGCCGCGATGCAAATAATGGCGTTCCTCGGTCTCTTCCGATTGGCGGCCATGGATGATCAACTGGTTTTCTTCCAGCACGATGTCGATTTGCTCGCGCTTGAAACCGGCAACAGCCAGTGTGATCCGCAGACGCTCGGGCGCATTCTGCTCTTTGGCGAGCCGCTCGATATTATAGGGAGGATAACCGTCGGTGGTGGATTTGGTCACGCGATCCAGAACGCGTTCGATTTCGTCAAATCCGAGCAGCAGGGGTGATGACAGCGGTGATAATCTTGACATGATGAAGCCCTCTCATTGGCACTTCGATGGCGGGACACAAAGCAAAATTCCAAGGAAACCCGAGACAGTGGCGTCTCCTTGAGGCTTGATATGGCGAGCCCGTCCGCCTCTCGCAAGGGGGGAAAGCATGATAGAGAAAATTTAACGGATCAAGGCTATGATCCCGATCAGATAGGGGGGGATCTGTCCGGCCAACCGGCCGGTTACGGGCCCGAACCCCGACCAGTCAACCCACGGGACGATGCGCCATGCCGACAAACACTGCAGCCCACTCTGCCAAAACAATCGACATCATCGGCTTTGGCGAACCGCTGATGGAATTCAGCTCGATCATCCGCAAGGGCGAAAGCCTCTACATGCCCGGCCATGGCGGCGATACCTCCAATGCCACCATCGCCGCCGCCCGACAGGGGGCCAGAACAGCTTACTTCACCTGGATGGGCGATGACGCCTTCGGGCGCGATTTTCTGACCCTGTGGGATATCGAAGGGGTCGACCGTCACCATGTCATGATCCGCGAGGGCACGCGCACCGGAATCTATTTCATCACCCACGGGCCGGACGGGCATGAATTCAGCTATTTCCGCGCGGGCTCCGCCGCAAGCCTCGTCACCCCCGCCGATCTGCCGCTGGCCACCATTGCCTCGGCAAAGGTGCTGCATGTGTCGGGCATTTCGCAGGGCATTTCCCTGACCGCCTGCGATGCGGTGTTTGCCGCCATCCACCATGCCCGTCTCAGTGCCACAACCGTCAGCTACGACACCAATCTGCGCTTGCGGCTGTGGCCGCTGGAACGGGCGCGCGCCACCATTCATGCCGCCTTGAAATTGACAGACATTGCCCTGCCCGGTCTCGACGATGCGATCCAGCTGACCGGCCTGCAACGTCCCGAGGATATTTGCGCGCTCTATCTGTCCTATGGCTGCAAGATCGTGGCGCTGACCATGGGCAAAAGCGGCACGATGGTGGCCACCCCCGATCAGGTGCAGGTGATTGCGGCGCGGCCTGTCAAAGCACTGGATGCCACCGGCGCGGGCGATACGTTT
>CAIYZJ010000251.1 GCA_903930675.1 uncultured Hyphomicrobiales bacterium | reverse complement strand
TTTATCTTCCGCAAGGAAGGCAAGAAGAAGTAAGGGGCCTCAGATGGCGAAGAAACTCGAAGGAACTGACCGCCGCAGGGCGCGCGTTCGTCGCGCCATCAAGGTGGCCGCGAATGGTCGTCCGCGCTTGTCGGTATTCCGTTCATCCAAGCAGATCTATGCTCAGGTGATCGACGATGCCCATGGCGTGACTTTGGCTGCGGCATCCACACTGGATCCAAGCCTGAAGTCCGGCCTGAAGACGGGCGCCGATGTTGCCGCAGCGACTGCTGTCGGCAAGTTGGTTGCTGAACGTGCCAAGGCAGCCGGTGTGACCACCGTTGTCTTCGATCGTGGGGCTTACATGTTCCATGGCCGTGTCAAGGCATTGGCAGAAGCCGCCCGCGAGGGTGGTCTGGAATTCTAAGGTTTTCTCCCGTCCCTGGACGGGAGTTGATCTTGGCGGAGTCTATCTCTAAAGGTAGCGCTTCAATAAGGACCCATTGGGTTTCCCCTTGGGTCCATTATCGTTAGTCGCGCGGAACATGGTGTTCCGCACGGCCTTGGGATCAAGCGAGCGGGGTTTTCCCGCGATTGAGTGAGAGACACCATGGCAAAAGAGCCTCATGGACGGCAGGATCGCGAAGAGCGCGATTCAGAATTCGTGGACCGTCTGGTCCATATCAACCGCGTCGCTAAAGTGGTGAAGGGTGGTCGTCGCTTCGGCTTCGCAGCTCTCGTCGTTGTCGGCGATCAAAAGGGCCGCGTCGGTTTCGGTCACGGCAAGGCACGCGAAGTGCCGGAAGCCATTCGCAAGGCCACAGAAGCAGCCAAGCGTGCGCTGATCCGCGTGCCTCTGCGCGAAGGCCGTACTTTGCATCACGATGTCAACGGCCGTCACGGTGCGGGCAAAGTGATTTTGCGGGCAGCGCCTGCCGGTACCGGTATCATCGCCGGTGGCCCGATGCGCGCCGTGTTCGAATCGCTTGGCATGCATGACGTTGTTGCCAAGTCTTTGGGTTCATCCAACCCTTACAATCTGGTCCGTGCGACCTTCGACGCTTTGAAGCGCGAAGACAGCCCGCGCACCATCGCGGCTCGCCGCGGCTTGAAAGTGTCCCAGTTGCAGGCTCGCCGTGGCGATACCTCGGCTGACGGCGCAGAAGCATAAGGGAGGGCATGATGGCTAAAGCACCAACCACAGCCCCTGCGACAGTCACTGTCGAGCAGACTGGAAGCCCCATCCGCCGCATCGGCAAGCAGCGTCAGACGCTGGTTGGCCTCGGCCTGAACAAAATCCGTCGTCGTTCGGTTCTGCCAGATACGCCTGAAGTGCGTGGCATGATCGCAGCGGTGAAGCACCTCGTGCGTGTCGTCCCCGACGACTCACAAGCGCAGTGAGGGAGGAGACGACCATTAAACTCAATGGTATTTCGGACAATCCCGGCTCCAAGAAGTCCCGTGTTCGCGTCGGTCGCGGTATCGGTTCCGGTTGCGGCAAGACGGGCGGTCGTGGTGTTAAGGGGCAGAAAGCACGTTCCGGCGTGCGCGTGAAGGGCTTCGAAGGCGGTCAGATGCCGCTGTATCGTCGCCTGCCGAAGCGCGGCTTCCACAACATCTTTGCGCTGGACTTCAACGAGGTGAACCTCGGTCGCGTCCAGGCTGCAATCGACGCCAAGAAGCTCGATGTGAAGGCTCCTGTGACGGTTGAAACGCTGGTTCTGGCTGGCGTTTGCACCAAGCATCTCGACGGTGTGCGCATTTTGGGCGCTGGTGAATTGAAGACCAAAGTGGTTTTCGAAGTCGCCGGCGCAACCAAATCTGCGATTGCAGCGATTGAAAAGGCTGGCGGATCGGTTACGATCCTCAACGCCGGTGCTGAGGCAACAGCCTAACTTCGGGCTTGCTGCATAATCATGAGCCGGGCGGCGGTCACAAACCGTTGAGCCCGGCTTTTTTGCTTTATTGAATTGACGGATCACAGGAATCGGAGCGCGAGATGGCATCAGCCGCTGAACAACTTGCTGCTAATATCAATTTTGGCGCCTTGGCCAAGGCTGGTGAGCTTAAAAACCGTATCTGGTTTACCCTTGGCGCTTTGATCGTTTATCGGTTGGGCACCTATATTCCGCTGCCGGGGATCAACCCCGATGCGCTGGCTGATATTTTCAAGAACCAGCAGTCAGGCATTTTGGGCCTGTTCAATATGTTTTCGGGTGGTGCTGTTGGACGTCTGGCGATTTTTGCCCTCAACATCATGCCCTATATTTCTGCCTCGATCATCGTGCAGCTGTTGACCTCGATTGTCCCTTCGCTTGAAACCCTCAAGAAGGATGGCGAAGCCGGACGCAAGGTGATCAACCAGTATACCCGCTATCTCACCGTCGTTCTGGCGACCTTCCAGGCCTATGGTATCGGCGTGGGTCTCGAGAGCGGCCAGAATGTGGTGATTGATCCCGGCACTTTCTTCAAAGTCTCTACCACCATTACGCTGGTCGGCGGCACTTTGTTTGTGATGTGGCTGGGTGAACAGATCACCGCCCGCGGTATCGGCAACGGCTCCTCGATGATTATTTTCGCGGGCATCGTTGCCGAATTGCCTTCTGCGATTGCGGGTACTCTGGAGTTGGGCCGTCAGGGCGCGTTGTCCACAGCCATCATCCTGTTGGTCATTGTGATGAGTGTGGCCGTGATCGCCTTCATCGTGTTCATGGAACGTGCGCAGCGCCGTTTGCTGATCAGCTATCCCAAGCGTCAGGTCGGCAATCGCGTTTATGAGGGGCAGACCTCGTTCTTGCCGCTCAAATTGAACACGTCGGGTGTGATTCCACCGATTTTCGCCTCGTCACTTCTTTTGCTCCCGACCACGATTGCTACCTTTGCCGCACAGTCCGACAGCACCGGCGTGATTGCCACGATCTCGACCTATCTCGGTCATGGCCGTCCCCTGTTCATGCTGGCTTACGCCGGTTTGATTGTCTTTTTTGCCTTTTTCTACACAGCTATCGTGTTCAATCCGGCTGAAACGGCTGAAAATCTGAAAAAGCAGGGTGGTTTTATCCCCGGTATCCGTCCCGGCGAGCGTACGGCCGATTTCATCGACACCGTGCTCACCCGCATCACTGTTTTGGGTGCAGGCTACCTCACAATCATTTGTCTATTGCCCGAACTGCTGATTTCACAATTCGCACTTCCGTTCTATTTCGGAGGGACGTCGCTTCTCATTGTGGTCTCTGTGACCATGGATACGGTTTCGCAGGTGCATGGTCATCTGCTGGCGCATCAATATGAGGGGCTGGTCAAGAAGTCGAAATTGCGGGGGAGGGGTCGTTGAGACTGATTCTGCTGGGACCGCCCGGAGCGGGCAAAGGGACGCAAGCCACACGGCTTGTCGAGACATTCGGTATTCCCCAACTGTCGACGGGGGATATGTTGCGCGCGGCTGTGGCCGCAGGGACACCGATCGGCCTGAAGGCCAAGGCCGTGATGGAATCCGGTGGTCTGGTGTCCGATGATATCGTGATCGGTATCGTTGCGGACCGGATCGAAGAAGCGGATGCCAAAAAGGGTTTTATCCTTGACGGTTTCCCGCGCACGGTCGCACAGGCCGAAGCGCTGGACGTGATGTTGAAAGACAAGGGCATGGTCCTCGATGCCGTGGTCGAGCTCGAGGTCGATCAGGCCGCGCTGGTCCACCGCATCGTCAACCGTGCCGAGGAGGCCAAAGCGGCCGGCCAGCCGGTGCGCAAGGATGATGATCCCGAAGTGTTCAAGACCCGTCTTGAATCCTACAACCGCGACACCGCGATTGTGGCCCCTTATTACAAGGGCACGGGCAAGCTGAAAAAGATCGACGGCATGCAGCAGATCGATGCTGTGACAGCAGCGATCAATGCCGTGCTTGGTGCGTAATATGATTTATGGCAGGGGCGCGCCACGCGCCCTTGTCCTTCCGGCATGACCTGACGGGTTGGCGGGGCGGGAGATGGTCAGTCCATCGCTTGACTTGAGGGGAAAACTCCTCTAACCAGCCGCAATCAGGTTCATGGACTTGGCGCTCCTTTGTCACCTTCGGGATGATATGTTCCGAATGATGGCTACGGGGCGTTTTGTTGTTGAACCACCGTACAAGGCCGGCCTCCACCGGTGTGCGGTTCACCCAACCGCTGGATATCCAGCCGACATGGAGACTGACGATGGCCCGTATTGCAGGCGTTAACATCCCTACCAACAAGCGCGTGATCATTGCGCTTCAGTATATTCACGGTATCGGCCCCAAGAATGCTGCCGATATCTGCGAGAAGGTCGCCATTCCGGCCGAACGCCGCGTCAACCAGCTCTCGGACGCCGAAGTACTCCAGATCCGCGAAATGATCGACCGCGATTTCATCGTGGAAGGTGATCTGCGCCGCGAAGTGTCGATGAACATCAAGCGTTTGATGGATCTGGGCTGCTATCGCGGTCTGCGTCATCGTCGTCAGCTGCCCGTTCGCGGCCAGCGCACACATACCAACGCCCGCACCCGCAAGGGCAAGGCGAAGCCGATCGCCGGCAAGAAAAAATAATTCATTCACCAGCATCGTGCGTCTGATGGGGCGCACGGTGATCACCTTGTCCCCAGCGCCTGGTATCACGGGCGCGTTTGAAGGAAGATACCCATGGCTAAAGAAGCAACCCGCGTCCGCCGCCGCGAACGCAAGAACATCGTTTCGGGCGTCGCCCATGTGAACGCCTCGTTCAACAACACCATGATCACCATCACCGATGCACAGGGCACCACGATTTCGTGGTCTTCTGCCGGCATGATGGGCTTCAAGGGCTCGCGTAAGTCGACCCCTTATGCCGCACAGATCGCTGCCGAAGATGCAGCCCGCAAGGCCGCTGAACACGGCATGCGCACGCTGGAAGTCGAAGTGACCGGTCCCGGTTCGGGACGTGAATCGGCTCTGCGCGCGTTGCAGGCCGCCGGTTTCACCGTGACCTCGATCCGTGACGTGACCCCGATCCCGCACAATGGTTGCCGTCCGCGCAAGCGTCGTCGCGTCTAATCATCACTGCATACCGATAACCCTCCTTGCCGACGGGCGGGGAGGGATTACGTGTTTTCATTGAGGGTGTCAGGCCAGGGTCGACGGACCGATATGCTTGACGCACACACATGAAGGATTGATCAAATGATCCAGAAGAATTGGCAAGACCTGATTAAGCCGACCAAGCTCGATGTGCAGGCCGGTGAAGATCCCCGCCGCATCGCAACCGTTGTGGCCGAGCCTTTGGAGCGTGGCTTCGGTGTGACGCTCGGCAACTCGCTGCGCCGCATCCTGCTGTCGTCCCTGCAGGGCGCAGCCATCACCGCCGTGCAGATCGACGGCGTGTTGCACGAGTTCTCCTCGATCCCCGGCGTCCGCGAAGATGTCACCGACATCATCCTGAACATCAAGGCAATCGCCATCCGCATGCAGGCCGATACCCCCAAGCGCATGACCTTGCGCAAGCAGGGTCCGGGTCCTGTCCGCGCCGGTGACATTGCCGTGTCGGGCGATACCCAGATTTTGAACCCCGAGCTGATCATCTGCACGCTCGATGAAGGCGCTGAAATCCGTATGGAATTCACCGTGCGCACCGGCAAGGGCTATGTGCCTGCCGACCGCAACCGTCCCGAAGATGCGCCGATCGGTCTGATTCCTGTCGACAGCCTGTTCTCGCCGGTCCGCAAGGTCAGCTATCGCGTCGAAAACACCCGCGAAGGCCAGATCCTCGATTATGACAAGCTGATCATGACCGTTGAAACCAATGGCGGCGTGATGCCCGAAGATGCCGTGGCCTTTGCCGCACGCATCCTGCAGGACCAGCTGAACGTGTTCGTCAACTTCGACGAGCCACGCCGCGAGGAAGACCGCCCTTCGATGCCGGAACTGGCCTTCAACCCTGCTTTGTTGAAGAAGGTGGACGAGCTGGAATTGTCGGTGCGTTCGGCCAACTGCCTGAAGAACGACAACATCGTCTATATCGGCGATCTGATCCAGAAGTCGGAAGCCGAAATGCTCCGCACCCCGAATTTCGGCCGCAAGTCGCTGAACGAAATCAAGGAA
>CAIYZJ010000250.1 GCA_903930675.1 uncultured Hyphomicrobiales bacterium | reverse complement strand
CCAGCAACAACAGCGGCACCAGCGCTTTGAGCACATGGTCGGGCAGGCTTTTGACGGCAAAAGCACCGGCCATTCCGGCCATTGCCGCGCCCGCCATCATCCAGCCCAGCCGCTTCCAGTCGATCATCCGCGCCCGCGCATAGGCCGCCATCGAGGAGCCGGTGCCGAACACGCCTTGCAGCTTGTTGGTGGCCACAGCACTCACCGGATCGAGGCCGGCCAGCAGCAAAGCGGGCATGGTGATCATGCCGCCGCCGCCGGAAATGGCATCGACAAAGCCCGAGGCAAAGGCGGCAAGGCCGAGCAGAGCCAGAACATCCCATCCCAATTCAAGAGGCATGATCAGCGGTTCTTGAATTGCGGCGTGCGCTTTTCGACAAAGGCGGCCATGCCCTCTTTCTGGTCATGGGTGGCAAACATGGAGTGGAACACGCGCCGCTCGAATCTGATGCCTTCGGCCATTGTGGTGTCATAGGCGCGGTTGACGGTTTCCTTGGTCATCATGGCAATCGGCAGCGACATCGAAGCGATGGTCCGGGCGGTTTGCAGCGCATCGGCCAGCAGGTCGGCGGCAGGCACCACGCGCGACACCAGACCGGAGCGTTCGGCCTCCTGCGCATCCATCATGCGGCCTGTCAGGCACATGTCCATGGCTTTCGATTTGCCGACAAAGCGGGTCAGACGCTGGGTGCCGCCCGAGCCGGGCATGACGCCGAGTTTGATTTCGGGCTGGCCGAATTTGGCATTGTCGGCGGCAATAATGAAATCGCACATCATGGCGAGTTCGCAGCCGCCCCCCAGTGCAAAACCCGCCACGGCGGCGATGAGCGGTTTGCGGCGCGCCCCGATCCGGTCCCACGACGACAGAAAATCATCGAGATAGGTGTCGGGATAGGAGTGGTTGGCCATTTCCTTGATGTCGGCCCCTGCCGCAAAGGCTTTGGCGGATCCGGTGATGATGATGCAGCCGATTTCGGGGTCTTTGTCAAAACCGTCAAGCGCGTGATTGATGTCCGTGATGATCTGGACATTGAGGGCGTTGAGTGCCTGCGGACGGTTGAGGGTGATGACGGCGACCCGACCCTCGACGGCGGTGAGAATGGTCTCGTAATCCATGGCTGTGTCCCCTTCTGCTTGTTGTGATGCTTTGTGCCAGCTTAACCATGCGCTGCGCTCAATTCCAGTGCGACCTTCGGCACGATGGGGCTGTTTATGTCTGGCAGGCGGCGCAGAAAAAGCTCGAGCGTCCTGCCTGCACCTGCCGCTCGATACGGCCATTGCAGCCTTGTGTCGGACAGGCCTGGCCTTCCTGGTCATAAACGCGGAAGGCGTGCTGGAAATAGCCGAGCGAGCCGTCGGCCTGCGCATAGTCCTTCAGCGTCGAACCTCCTGCGGCAACCGCTTCTTGCAAAACGGCGCGGATGCTGGCGGTCAGCTGTTCGCATTGGTGCCGGTCCAGCGTGCCCGCCTGCCGGAACGGGGACAATCCGGCCCGATGCAATGCCTCGCAGACATAGATATTGCCGAGACCCGCAATCTTTTTCTGGTCGAGCAAGGCGGATTTCAGCGGGGCGGTGCTGCCCGACAGGGCCTCTGCCAGCTTTCCGGCATCGAATGAATTGCCCAAAGGCTCGGGTCCGAGATCGCACAACAAAGGGTGAGTTGCCAATTCGCCTTTGCCGATCAGCACCATGAAGCCGAAGCGGCGGGGATCGTTGTAAATCACGTGATGGTTGTTGGCGAGATGGAACACCACATGGTCATGCTTGGCATAATGGGCCTGCCGGTGGTGGAAATCACCGACTGTGGCGGTGTCTTTTGCGTCGGGCGGGTGGATTGTCATGCGGCCGCTCATGCCGAGATGGATCATCAGCACCTCGCCGCTGTCGAGCGCGCCGAGCAGATATTTGGCGCGGCGCTCGAGCGCGGTGATCGTGCGGCCTTCGAGGCGGGCGACGAAATCGGGCGGGAACGCGAAGCGCAAATTGGCGCGGCGCTGTTCGACATGCAGCAGTTTGACCCCCGTCATCACGGGTTCAAGGCCGCGTCGAACCGTTTCTACCTCCGGCAATTCAGGCATTTCATGTCTCAAAAGGCTGGTTTATGGATAGGCGGGATGACGCAAACCTGCAAAAGCATGGCTTTCTCCGGTAAGGCCATAGCACTTTGCGCAATCTGACGCTATGCTTGGAAGCACCGGGCAAGGATCGGGTCGAACCGCAAGACCGGCCTACAATCAGGAACAGGACAGTTGCCGTGACGCAGGGCAAAGCACGATTATCGGACAGCGCGACGCCTGCAGGCGGGGCCGAGACCCATTTCGGCTTCACCACCGTGCGGCTGGACGACAAGCAGGGGCTTGTCGATGATGTGTTCCACAAGGTGGCCCGCCGCTACGATATCATGAATGACGTGATGTCGGCGGGGCTGCATCGGGTCTGGAAAAATGCGCTTGTGACCGCCTTGCGGCCTTCGCGCGTCAGGCCTTTGAAACTGCTGGATGTGGCCGGCGGTACCGGCGATATCGCCTTTCGGGTGTTGGATGCCGCTGCCGTCGGCTCCACGGCCACTGTCTGCGATATCAACCGCGAGATGCTGGCTGTCGGGCGCGAGCGAGTGCCCAAGAAGCTGTTTGACCGGATCGATTTCGTGCAGGGCAATGCCGAAAGCCTGCCCTTCCCCGATGCCCATTACGATGCCTATACGATTGCCTTCGGGATCCGCAACGTGCCGCGCATCGATCTGGCACTGGCGGAAGCCTATCGGGTGTTGCGGCGCGGCGGGCGTTTGCTGGTGCTGGAATTCTCGCAGGTTGACATTCCGGGCTTCGATGCGGTTTATGACCGCTATTCCTTCCATGTCGTGCCGGTGATGGGCAAGCTGATTGCGGGCGATGCCGAGCCTTACCGCTATCTCGTCGAATCCATCCGCAAATTTCCGACCCCCGACGGGTTTGCCGAAAAAATGGTCGCGGCCGGTTTCGGGCGTGTCACCCATCAGCCGATGACCGGCGGTATCGTGCGCCTGCATTCGGGCTGGAAATTATAACTGGCGAGCCTTGATGTGTCTTTTGCCCTGATCCCCATCCTGCGTCTGGTCCGTGTCGGTTATGTCCTGGCGCGCGAAGGCGCGCTGGCTTTGGTGCCGGTCGAGGAAGCCCCGCGTCTGGTGCAAATGGCTGTCCGGCTTGGCCGCTTGATCGAACGGCGCAATCTGGGCGGCGGGGCCGAGCGTCTGGCCGTCGCGCTGACCCGCCTTGGTCCGAGCTATGTCAAGATCGGCCAGTTTCTGGCCACCCGCCCCGATGTCGTCGGTATCCGCGTGGCGCGCGATCTCGAAAGCCTGCAGGATCGCCTGCCTGCTTTCCCGCGCGCGGTTGCGGTCTCGGTGGTCGAAAGTGCTTTCGGCAAGCCGCTGGATGCGATGTTCCGCAGTTTCAGCGAACCGGTCGCCGCCGCTTCCATCGCGCAGGTCCATTGTGCCGAAACGCTGGATGGCCGCAAAGTCGCCGTCAAAGTGCTGCGTCCGGGTGTGCGCGCCCGCTTCCAGCGCGATTTGGCCGCCATGGCCTATGCGGCGCAGCAGGCCGAATTGTTGTCGGTCGAAGCGCGGCGTTTGCGCTTTTGCGAGGTGGTCGACACGCTGGCCCGTTCGGTCACCATGGAAATGGATTTGCGGCTTGAAGCGGCGGCCCTGTCCGAAATGGCCGAAAATATCGCCGATGATCCCGAATTCCGCGTGCCCGAAGTCGATTGGGATGGCACCGCCCGCGATGTGCTGACGATGGAGTGGATCGACGGGATCCCGCTCAATGATCTGGATTCTATTGCGGCAGCGGGGCATGACCGGATCAGGCTCGGACAGGTCGTGATCCAGTCCTTCCTGCGCCACGCGCTGCGCGACGGGTTTTTCCATGCCGACATGCATCCGGGCAATTTGTTTGTCGATGCGCAAAGCCGCCTCTGCGCCGTCGATTTCGGCATCATGGGCCGGATGGGCCTGAAAGAGCGGCGTTTTCTGGCCGAAATCCTGTTGGGCTTCATCACACGTGATTATCGCCGCGTCGCCGAGGTGCATTTCGAGGCGGGCTATGTGCCCGCCCGTCACAGCGTCGAGGAATTCGCGCAGGCGATCCGCGCGATCGGCGAGCCGATCCACAACCGGCGGGCCGATGAAATCTCGATGGCCAAGCTGTTGACGCTGCTGTTTGAAATCACCGGCCTGTTCGACATGGCCACGCGCACCGAACTGGTGATGCTGCAAAAAACCATGGTGGTGGTGGAAGGGGTCGGCCGTTCGCTCGATCCCTCGCTCGATATGTGGTCGACCGCCGAACCGGTGGTGCGGGACTGGATTACCCGTAATCTGGGCGTGTTGGGACGGGCCGAGCAGGCCGGACGCGGCGCGCTGTCGCTGGCCTCCGCAGTCGCAACCCTGCCCGGATTGATCCAGCGCGCCGATGTGCTGACCGAACAACTGGCCCAGCAGATGGGGCGGGGCGTGACTTTGGACGAGGCCAGTATCAGGGCGATTGGCCGCGCCGAAGCGCAAGGGGCCTTCAAAGGCCATCTGGCTCTGTGGGTGATTGCCGCTTTGCTGGCCTATGGGCTGTTCGGGTATTGATGGGGATCATGTCGGAGACGGTCATGCTGCGGGGTAAACGGGTTTTACTGGTGATCGGCGGCGGTATCGCGGCTTATAAAAGCCTCGAACTGATCCGGTTGATCAAAAAACAGGGTGGCGCGGTGCGGGTCATTCTGACCAGAGCGGGCAGCGAATTTGTGACCCCGCTCTCGCTGGCCAGTCTGTCGGGCGACAAGGTTTACGAGGATCTGTTCTCGCTGACCGATGAAACCGCGATGGGGCACATCGAATTGTCGCGCTCGGCCGATCTGGTCGTGGTGGCTCCTGCCACTGCCGATCTGATGGCCAAGGCGGCCCATGGTCTGGCCAATGACCTCGCCTCCACCACCTTGCTGGCCACCGACAAGCCGGTGCTGATGGCCCCTGCCATGAATGTGCGGATGTGGCAGCATCCGGCCACCCTGCGCAATCACCGCTGTCTGCTCGCTGATGGCATCGGCTTTGTCGGTCCCGATGACGGAGCGATGGCCTGTGGCGAATTCGGGCCGGGCCGGATGGCCGAACCCGAAGCCATTCTGGCCGCCATCATCGCGCAGCTGTCGCCCGCCGCGCGTCCTTTGGCGGGCAAACACGTGCTGGTCACCTCCGGTCCGACCCACGAGCCGCTTGATCCGGTGCGCTATATTGCCAACCGCTCGTCAGGCAAGCAGGGCCACGCGATTGCCCGCGCGGCTGCTTTGGCAGGTGCGAACGTCACTTTGATCAGCGGTCCGGTGACGGTTCCCGATCCGCAAGGGGTCAACGTGGTGCAGGTGGAAACCGCCCGCCAGATGCTCGAGGCGGTCGAACAGGCCTTGCCCGCCGATGTCGCCATTTTTTGCGCGGCGGTGGCCGATTGGCGTGTCGCCAATGCCGGGCAAGAGAAAATCAAAAAGACGGTCGATGGTATTCCGCAACTCGCTTTGGTGGAAAATCCCGATATTCTGGCGACGATTGCGCAGAAAAAATCCGGCAGGCCCGCTTTGGTGATCGGTTTTGCCGCCGAGACCGAAACCGTGATCGACCATGCCAAAGCCAAGCTGGCGCGCAAGGGCTGTGACTGGATCGTCGCCAATGATGTCAGCCCCGCCACCGGCATTATGGGCGGTGATTTCAACAGCGTGCATCTGGTGCGCGCGTCGGGCGTCGAAGCATGGCCGCGCATGGACAAGGATGCGGTCGCCTCTGCCCTGATTGCAGAAATTGTTCAATCCCTTGCACTTCAATCCCTTGCACAAGGCCAATGGGTATGAGTCTCGCGGGCATGAATGTCACGGTGGCGGTCAAACGCCTGCCCCATGCGGCCGATCTGCCGTTGCCGCGCTATGAAACCGCCGGTGCGGCGGGGCTGGATCTGCAGGCTGCCATTGACGCCGATGCGCCTTTGGTTCTCAAAGCCGGTGCCCGCGCTTTGGTGCCGACAGGACTGACACTGGCTCTGCCTGAAGGGTTTGAAGCGCAGGTGCGCCCGCGCTCGGGACTGGCATTGAAGCAGGGCGTCACTCTGGTCAATTCACCCGGTACGATCGACAGCGATTACCGCGGCGAGATTGGCGTGATCCTGATCAATCACGGGCAGGAAGATGTCGTGGTCACACGCGGCATGCGGATAGCCCAATTGGTGATTGCGCCGGTCATTCAGGCCCGACTGGTGGAACTGGACGAGTTGGATCAATCGGAACGCGGAGCGGGCGGTTTCGGCTCGACCGGTGTGTGAAGTCGGAAGTGTAAAATGGTCATTCTGTCGCGCCGCTCCATGCTCGCTATTGCTGCCACGGTCGATGTCGCGCTGTTTGCGCGTCCCGATCCGGTCTCGACCAAACAAATGGCGGCGCGCCACCATCTGCCGCCGCGCCATCTGGAATCGCTGTTGCAAACCCTCGTGCGTGCGGGAATCCTCAAGGGTATGCGTGGTCCGCGCGGGGGCTATTCTCTGGCCCGCGAGCGTCGCAGGATCAGCGCGGGCGATATCGTGCGCGCCAGTCTCGGCCATGCGGCGGAGGACGGGGAAACCCGCAATGGTGACTCTGCACTGGTCAACAAAGTCGTCGAGCCGATGATCTCACTGGCCAGCGAGGCCTTTTTGCAGGCCCTTGACCAGATGAGCGTCGAGGATCTGTGCAACAAGGCCGAGAGCGAGGGACTTGAAGGCGGCTATGCCTTGAATGTCGATTTTACAATTTAATTTTGTTATACATTTTTATATTGCAAATTTTTTTGTAAATTTATAGCATAGGGGTAGTCCAGCCTTATAAGGCCCGATTGCGGCCGCACAGGAGTGTCCCGTGTCTGATCATGCAACATCCCGCAAACCCGGCCGTGGCCGGATTTATGCCTCCATTACCGACACTGTGGGCGATACGCCGCTGGTGCGGCTCGACCGCATCGCCAAAGACAGTGGCGTCAAGGCCAACCTGTTGGCCAAGCTTGAATTTTTCAATCCGATTGCCAGCGTCAAGGACCGGATCGGCGTGGCGATGATCGATGCGCTGGAGGCTGATGGCGTGTTGACGCCGGGCACCACGCTGATCGAGCCGACCTCGGGCAATACCGGTATCGGACTGGCCTTTGTCGCTGCCGCGCGCGGTTACCGCTTGATTATTGTCATGCCGGAATCGATGTCGATCGAGCGCCGCAAGATGCTGGCTTTGCTGGGTGTGCAGCTGGAATTGACACCGGCTGGCGGCGGCATGAAGGCGGCGATTGCCCGCGCCGAGGAATTGAAGGCCTCGATCACCGGTTCGATCATCCCGCAGCAGTTCAAAAATCCCGCCAATCCCGATATCCACCGCAAGACCACTGCGGAAGAAATCTGGAACGATACCGATGGCCATGTCGATTATTTCGTGTCGGGTGTCGGCACCGGCGGCACCATCACCGGTGTCGGTCAGGTGCTCAAAGCCCGCAATCCGTTGGTCAAGGTGGTGGCTGTCGAGCCCGAGGATTCGCCGGTTCTGTCGGGCGGCCAGCCCGGCCCGCACAAGATTCAGGGCATCGGCGCGGGCTTCGTGCCCGATATTCTGGATCGCGCGGTGATTGACGAGGTGATCACGGTCGGCAACCAGAGTGCGTTTGATATGGCACGCAAACTGGCGCGGGTGGAAGGGATTCCAACGGGGATTTCATCGGGGGCTGCGGTCACCGCTGCAGTCGAACTGGCCAAGCGGCCCGATATGGCAGGCAAGAATATCGTGATCATCATCCCGAGCTTTGCCGAACGTTATCTGTCCTCGGCCCTGTTTGACGGGCTGTGATCTTAAAAACCATTGGCTCAATAAAAAGGCGGCTTCGAGCCGCCTTTTTCGTGTCCGGTGTCAGAGCATCGCAGGCAGGACGCGGTCGGGCGGGCGGTGGCCGTCCATAAAGGTCTTGATGTTGATGATGACCTTTTCGCCCATATCGATGCGGCCCTCGGTGGTGGCCGAACCCATATGCGGCAGAACCACCAGTTTGTGGGCCTTGGCCAGCTTGAGCATGCGCGGAGAAATGGCGGGTTCGTGCTCGAACACATCCAGCCCCGCCCCGCCGAGTTCGTCGGCTTCCAGCATGCGGATCAGCGAGGTCTCGTCGATGATTTCCCCGCGCGCGGTGTTCACAATCATTGCATCGCGCTTCATCAATTTGAGGCGACGGCCCGACAGCAGGTGATAGGTGGCAGGCGTATGCGGGCAATGCACCGAGACAATGTCCATGCGGGCCAGCATCTGGTCGAGCGAATCCCAATAGGTCGCTTCCACCGATTCCTCGATGCCGGCAGCAACGCGGCGGCGGTTGTGGTAATGCACCTGTAGTCCGAAAGCACGCGCACGGCGCGCGACAGCCAGACCGATGCGGCCCATCCCGACAATGCCCAGCCGTTTGCCGGTGATGCGTTGACCGAGCATCCATGTCGGCGACCAGCCATGCCATTGCTCGTCGGTGATGACCTTGGCACCTTCGGGAATCCGCCGCGCGACAGCCATGACCAGCGCCATGGTCATATCGGCGGTGTCCTCGGTCAGCACGCCCGGCGTGTTGGTGACGGTGATGCCGCGTGACAGCGCCGACTGGACATCGACATTGTCGACGCCATTGCCGAAATTGGCGATCAAACGAAGGTTCTCGCCCGCTTGCGCCAGAATGCCGGCGTCGATCCGGTCGGTGACGGTCGGCACCAGCACATCGGCGGTTTTGACGGCTTCAATCAAATTGGCCTGGGTAAAGGGCGTGTCGGTGACATTGAGTTGCGCATCGAACAATTCGCGCATCCGCGTTTCGATGACATCCGGTAATTTGCGGGTCACAATGACCAAGGGTTTCTTTTTAGGCATCATTGGCTCCCGATCAAAAACTGATCCCGTTTTTCACTCACCGCCCCCGTTTCGGACCTGTCGGAGGCGACAGGTCGTGGTCGGAGATCAATGACCGCACGATCCCGCCTGCCGGTTTACCACTCTTTAACGCCTCAGGCGCGATGAGTAGGACGGAGCAAGACCTGTCTGTGATCCTGTGTAAAAAATCTTCGATCTCTTGCATAGCCAGACAGACGCGGAAAAACAACGGCCCGGACGTGAGTAGAAAGGAGCATCTGATCGTGACCCAACCCCCATTTGCGCGATTGGCAATGCTGCTGGCCGGATATGGCATCCTGTTCTGCCTCGCCCTGATACTGGCAACTCCTGCGGCGATGGCCACCAAAGCGGGGGTCGGACCGGTGACAAACCTGCCGCTGCCGCGTTTTGCGAGCCTGAAATCGGATCGAATCAACCTGCGCGAAGGTCCGAGCAAGGATCACAAAACCATCTGGATCTATCAGAGGTCGGGCCTGCCGATCGAAATCACCGCCGAATTCGAGACATGGCGGCGCATCCGTGATTCGGAGGGAACCGAAGGCTGGGTGCTGCATTCGCTGCTGTCCGGGCGCCGCACCGGTCTTGTCGCGCCATGGGTGAAGGACGCGGCAATTCAGCTGCATGCCAAACCCGATGAGTCCACGCCCGTGGTGGCGGTGCTGCAACCCAATGTGCAGGTGATGGTGAAACGCTGCGATGGCCAATGGTGTCGCATCAACGGCGAGGGCTTTGACGGCTTTATCAAACAGGAGCGCATGTGGGGCGTCTATCCGGGCGAGCCGTTGGAATAAGAAGCCTTTGGACGGTCAGGGTCTGATTTTACGGCGCAACCGCACGATCACATCGACACGGGACACTTCCATGCCTTCGGGGATATCGGGAAGACGGCCGACCTCGATATGCGCGCCGTCGATATCGCGCAACTGGTTTTCGTTCTCGATATAGAAATGGTGGTGGTCGCCGGTATTGGTGTCGAAATAGGTGCGCGAGCCGTCAACCGCCACTTCGCGCAGCAATCCGGCCTCTTTGAACTGGTGCAGGGTGTTGTAGACGGTGGCCAGCGAGACAGGAACGCGAGAGCGATTCGCTTCCTCATAGAGCATCTCGGCTGTCACATGCCTGTCACCGCGCGCAAATAACAACCAGCCCAAGCCGACCCGCTGGCGGGTCGGGCGCAGGCCCGCATGGCGCAATTTGTGGCGCAGGTTATGGACCAGACAGCCGCTGTCACCATTCCACTCAGCCGAGGGCTGGGGAACCCGTTTTGAAGAAGCCGGAACAGTCAAAGCCATGACAATGCCAATCTGCACAGAAGAACTAACCGGAATATAGGAAAGTTGACGCCCGATCGCAACCGGTGATCGGCGTCAACGGCAAGAAGGTAACCCGACCCATCTTTCTCAACCTGTTACACTGTGTTACCAAGAGTGATCGGGACTGTTGAAAATGCGGTTCTGACATGCCACATGAGAGACTGAAACAATCAATCCTGCCGCTTCAATCGCCTGCCACTTATAAAATGGAGTCCACCGGGGAGATGCAACAGCGTTCAAGTTACGAATACGAGGATCTTCTGGCCTGCGGGCGCGGGGAATTGTTCGGCCCCGGCAATGCGCAGCTGCCCTCTCCGCCGATGCTGATGTTCGACCGTATTTCGGAAATTTCCGAAACAGGCGGACCGCATGGCAAAGGCTGCGTGCGCGCGGAATTGAAGGTCACTCCCGATTTGTGGTTTTTCCCGTGCCATTTCCAGGGCGATCCGGTGATGCCGGGCTGTCTGGGTCTGGATGCGTTGTGGCAAATGTGCGGCTTCTATCTGGGCTGGCTCGGTGCCGAAGGCCGTGGCCGCGCTCTGGGCGTCGGCGAAGTGAAATTCAGCGATCAGGTGCTCCCGACCGTCAAGAACGTCGTCTACGGGGTCGATCTGAAGCGCGTGTTCCGGTCCAAACTGGTGCTCGGCATTGCCGATGGCTGGCTCGAAGCCGACGGCCGTCGTATATACGAGGCAAGTGATTTGCGGGTCGGCCTGTTCAAAAGCTGACCGCGCCGGATCATCAGGTATCGGGTTGTCCGCTTGGTCCTTCGGACCGGAGCGGAGGTCCCGGGCAGGGCTATCGTGTTTGGCCCGTCATGTGTAATTGAACCGAGGCTGGTAATCGGGACATTCCCGTCATGCCCCGTTTTTGGTGCGAACGAGAAGGAAGGCTGGACATGAGACGCGTCGTAGTCACAGGCATGGGGATCGTGTCCTCAATCGGCAACAACACGCAGGAAGTGCTGTCCTCCCTGCATGAGGCCCGTTCGGGCATTATTGCAGCCCCGCGCTATGCCGAGCTCGGTTTCCGCTGCCATGTGCACGGCGAGCCGACTTTGGACCCGTCCGAAGTGGTCGATCGCCGCGCCATGCGTTTCCACGCCACAGGCACGGCATGGAACCATGTGGCGATGGATCAGGCCATTCTCGATTCAGGCCTCGAGGAATCCGACATTTCCAACGAGCGCACCGGTATCATCATGGGCTCGGGCGGTCCTTCGGCGCGCACCATCGTGGAAGCCGCCAATATCGCACTCGAGAAGGGCCCCAAGCGGGTCGGTCCGTTTGCCGTGCCCAAGGCGATGTCGTCGACCGCTTCGGCCACTCTGGCAACATGGTTCAAGATCAAGGGCGTCAATTATTCGATTTCCTCGGCCTGCGCGACCTCCAACCATTGCATCGGCAATGCCTATGAAATGATCCAGTACGGCAAGCAGGACGTGATGTTTGCCGGTGGCTGCGAGGAACTCGACTGGTCGATGTCGGTGCTGTTCGATGCGATGGGCGCGATGTCGAGCAAATACAACGACACACCGCATACCGCCTCGCGTGCCTATGACGCCAACCGCGACGGTTTCGTGATCGCCGGCGGCGCGGGCGTGCTGGTGCTCGAAGAACTCGAACATGCCAAAGCCCGCGGGGCCAAGATTTACGGCGAAATCGTCGGCTATGGCGCAACCTCCGACGGCTATGACATGGTGGCCCCTTCGGGTGAAGGCGCGATCCGCTGCATGAAGCAGGCTCTGGCGGGTGTGACCGCCAAAATCGACTATATCAACCCGCATGCGACCTCGACTCCGGTCGGTGATATCAAGGAAATCGAGGCGATCCGCGCCGTGTTCGGAGCGGGCGATGCCTGCCCGCCGATTTCGGCCACCAAGTCGCTGACCGGCCATTCGCTCGGCGCGACCGGTGTGCAGGAGGCTATCTATTCGCTGCTGATGATGAACAACAATTTCATCTGCGAAAGCGCGAACATTCAGGAAATCGATCCGGCTTTTGCGGATATGCCGATTGTGCGCAAGCGCGTCGACAATGCCAAAATCGGCGCGGTTTTGTCGAATTCCTTCGGCTTTGGCGGCACCAATGCCACCATCGTCATGAAGCGTCTGGACGCCTGAACCGGAAACGGCAACAGGACAAAGGCGAGAGAGAACGGGGAGCCCAGGAATGTCATTACTCATGCGCGGCAAGCGCGGGCTGGTTATGGGAGTGGCCAACGACCACTCTATCGCGTGGGGCATTGCCAAGGCTCTGGCCGATCAGGGCGCGGAAATCGCCTTCACCTATCAGGGCGAATCGTTGTTGAAACGCGTCGCCCCGCTGGCCGCGAGTGTCGGGTCGGATCTGGTCCTGTCCTGCGATGTCGAAGATATTGCCTCGGTGGATGCGGTGTTCGAGGCCCTGAAGCAGAAATGGGGCAGCATCGACTTTCTGGTGCATGCGGTGGCGTTTTCCGACAAGAACGAGCTGAAAGGCCGTTATGCCGATACGTCGCGCGACAATTTCAGCCGCACCATGCTGATTTCGTGCTTCTCCTTCACCGAAATTGCCAAGCGCGCCGCCAGCCTGATGACCAAAGGCGGCAGCATGATCACGCTGACCTATGCCGGTTCGGTCAAGGTGATGCCGAATTACAATGTGATGGGTGTGGCCAAAGCCGCGCTGGAAGCCTCGGTGCGCTATCTGGCGAGCGATTACGGCCCCGACAATATCCGCGTCAACGCCATTTCGGCGGGTCCGGTGCGCACTCTGGCCGGAGCCGGCATTGCCGATGCCCGCCTGATGTTCAACTATCAAAAGCGCCATGCGCCGCTGCGCCGCACGGTGTCGATCGAGGAGATCGGCGGTTCCGGCCTCTATCTGCTGTCGGATCTGTCGACCGGCGTGACGGGTGAAATCCATTATGTCGATTCCGGCTACAACATCATCTCGATGCCAAGCCCCGATGCCTTGAAAACCGTCGATGCCGCCGAAACCGCGGCAGAGAATGCGGCGCAGGGTCAGGCTGCCGAATAAGCCGAGCAAACAGGGCATCCAGCATGGCGACATCCGCACCCCATCCGGTTGGTATTCTGCCCTCGCAGAGCCTTGAGCAGCTCATGGCCGATGGTTCCATCAGGCTTGCGCAGCCCGCGGGGGCCAAGCAGATCCAGCCCGCCAGCATGGATGTGCGGCTCGGTTTCAGGGTCTATCGGGTGCGCGCCAGCTTTTTGCCCGGTCCCGGACAGACAGTGGCCGATCGTCTGCGCGACGTTGCCTTGCATGAAATCGACCTGACCCATGGCGCGGTGCTGGAAACCGGCGCGGTCTATGTTGCCGAATTGCTGGAATCGCTGGCTCTGCCCGAAGGGGTGCTGGCCGCAGCCAATCCCAAAAGCTCGACCGGGCGTCTGGACGTGTTCACCCGCGTGATCACCGACCGCGCCACCCGCTTCGACCAGATCGACCCGCTCTATCATGGCCCGTTGTTTCTCGAGATTTCACCGCGCACCTTCCCCGTGCTGGTGCGGACCGGCACGGCCCTGGCGCAAATCCGCCTGCGCAACGGCGAGGCCCGCCTGACCGATGCCGAATTGACGCAGGTACAGGCCAAGGAAAAGCTGGTCGATGCCGCCCGTGTCTCGATCCAGAACGGTGTGGCGGTCGGCGTCGATCTGTCGGGTTTCGGATCGGACGGGCTGGTCGGCTATCGCGCCAAGCGGTTTACGGGTCTGGTCGATATGGACCGGATTGCCGGTTATGACGTGCTCGATTTCTGGGAGCCGCTGCACACCCGCCACGGGCGCAGCGAATTGATCCTCGATCCCGGCCAGTTCTATATTCTCGCCTCCAAGGAGGCCGTCTGCGTGCCGCCCGATTTTGCCGCCGAAATGACCCCTTTCGATCCCTTGGTCGGCGAATTCCGTGTGCATTATGCAGGCTTCTTCGATCCCGGATTCGGCCACGCCTCGGCGGGGGCCAGCAATACCCGCGCGGTTCTGGAAGTGCGTTCTCGCGATGTGCCGTTTATTCTCGAAGACGGGCAGATTGTCGGCCGACTGGTCTATGAGCGGATGGCCGGGCGTCCCCGTTCGCTTTACGGTGTGGCGCAAGGCTCCAATTATCAGGGCCAGAGCCTGAAATTGTCGAAGCATTTCAAGACAGCTTGACCGCGTTGTTCGATTTTGGCTGTCCGATCCTGTCGATCGGGCTTGCATCATCCCCTGCGATGGCAGTATCAAGACGAAGATGCGGGAGTAGTTCAGTGGTAGAACGACAGCTTCCCAAGCTGTATGTCGAGGGTTCGATTCCCTTCTCCCGCTCCATTTTGCCGGACGGCTTTGACCTAGCAGAGCCGCAAACGGCCCGATCCGGCCCCCGATCGTGATTGACCCCGTCAGCGGCTTCGGTGATAGAATGCGTTCGGATGTGCAGTTCAATCTGCGGTTTTTAAATCTGTAGCGGGTGCTAAAACGGTGGTGGCGATGGATACCTCGGTCCCGATGATGCCCCACAAGGGCCACAACAGGCTGGTGACGGGGCTGGTGTTCGGCCTTGGCGTGGTCTTGCTGGGAGGCGGGCTTGCCCTGTGGTGGATCCACGGAGAGGCTGTGTTTACAGTGCTTGTTTCGGCTGGTCTGGCCTGGTGTTTCTGATAGTCGCTTCTTTTTAACCTTCAACAGATGGTGCTATGATGTCGCGTCGGGTCCTTTTGCCATTGGTCGCCTTCCTGTTCGGCGTATTGGTGTTCGGCAGCGCCATTGTCTGGTGGACGGGCAGCCGTTTGCCCGCGGGAGGCTCAGTCACCTCCTCGATCGGCGGCGCCTTTCGCCTGACTGCCCATGATGGCCGTATTGTCAGCGACAAGGACATGCCGGGTACCCCGACAGTGGTGTTTTTCGGCTATACCCATTGCCCCGATGTCTGCCCGACCGCTCTGTTTGAAATGACCCAGGTCTATGCCGCTTTGGGTGCGGATGCCGACAAACTCAAAACCTATTTTGTGACCATTGATCCCGAACGCGATGATCAGGCCTTGCTGTCGCTCTATCTCAGCAGTTTTGATCCGCATATTGTCGGGCTGACCGGTTCGGGTGCCGATGTCCAGACCATGGTCAAAGCCTATCGCGTCTATGCCCGCAAAATCGAGGACAAGAACGGCGGCTATACGATGGACCACACGGCTTTGGTCTATCTGATGGACAAGCAGGGACGGTTTGTTTCCTCGCTCAATCTCGACCGCGCCCCCGAGGAAACAGCCAAACTGATCCGTTCTTATTTCTGAGGTCCGTTTTGGCGTCTTGCTGCAAAAAACCTTGCGCCGTAACGCCATAGCGGCGGCAGGATCGACAGGCTGCCCATGATGATCGAGGCAGTCAAAAACGAGGGCTGGGCCAGATCGAGCCAGCGGATCACCACATCGCATGGCATCTGGCCGCTGGCGCGGCAGGCCAGCAATTGTTCGGTCGGCCGCACCAGTGCCGCATCCAGCCCGGAGCCGATCAAGGCGGCCGCGCTGGCTGCCGGAGCCATGCCGACAAAGGTTGCGGGAATAAAAATCCGCAGCGGCACATTCATCACCGCCACCACCAGATTGACCACCCAGAACGGAAAGACCGGCATCAGGCGCATAAACAGAAGATAGGACACCGCATCGCGGTTGAATCCTTCCGACAGTCTGTGAAAGCGCGGCCCGATCCATTGGCGGGCCAGATTCTGGAAGCCATGGCGCACAATCACCACCAGACAGCTGCCACCCAGCGTGGCCGCGCTGATCGACAGCAGAATTGCCAGACGCCAGTCGAACAAAAAGCCGCCGAGAATCGTGATGAAAAAAGACGCCGGAATGCCGATGCTGACATAAAAGAAGTAGAAAACAACATAGGCCAGCATGGCCTGAAGCGGAAATTCTTTCGATAATTCAAGCAAATACAGGCGTTGATCGACGAAAAACACCAAAAAACCCTGCGGATTCAGCGCAAGCCACACACAGCCTGCCACTGTCGCGATGGCAATCAAAACCAACCAGGCCACATGGTGCGGGCGCAAGGGGGAGGGGGGAGACAATTCACTCATATGATCCCATCATAATCCCCCTTGGCGTTCTTGTCAGCGGTTCTTTGCGGGCTTTTGAATCGGCTTGCCAGCGGTTTATTGGTTAAAAATGCAATCATGCCGTTGACGCTCGCCGCTATGAAGGCTATAGACGCGCCACACAAGAGGTTGTGATGTTGATCATGACCTTGATCCTGATCACATCTGTTTTGACTGGCACCGACGTTCCACCCTTTGGGCGTCACAGTGACGGTATCGAGGAAGAGCAATGGCGAATACGAAGTCTGCCAAAAAAGCGACCCGCAAAATCGAGCGGCGTACAGCAGTGAATCGCGCCCGTCGTTCGCGCATGCGGACCTATGTCAAGAAGGTCGAAGACGCCCTGCGCACCGGCGATGCCGCCGCAGCAAGTGCCGCTTTGGCCGATGCCCAGCCTGCGCTGATCCGCGCTGCCCAGAAGGGCGTCGTGCATCGCAACACCGCTTCGCGCAAAGTCTCCCGCCTGACCAAGGCCGTGAAAGCACTGACCGCTTAATCTGTGGTCTGTCTTGATCCGGTCTTCTGGTCGGAGCGACAGGAT
>CAIYZJ010000249.1 GCA_903930675.1 uncultured Hyphomicrobiales bacterium | reverse complement strand
TTGCCGCCCATCATCCGCGCCCTGTGCAGGAGGCCGTCGCCTATGCCAGACAACAGGCTGCAGGAGCGGGCAAGCCGGTCATTCTGGCCGATACGCAGGACAATCCGGGCGCTGGCTCGCCCTCCAATACCACGGGACTGATCAGGGAATTGCTGGCGCAAAGTGTCGAGGATGCGCTGGTCGGGATTGTCCACGATCCCGGGGCCGCCCGCAAGGCACATGCTGCGGGGATCGGCGGCGTGATCGACCATTTGGGCGGCGGCGGCACGGGGCCGGGGCAGGAGCGGGCCGAAGGTCCGTGGATCGTGACCGCACTGAGTGATGGCCGTTTCAACGGCACCGCGCCGATGCTGCGCAACAAGCATTCATCGATGGGGCCGACGGCGGTGGTGAAGCAGGGTGGGGTCGAAGTGTTGGTGGCCAGCATTCGCCAGCAGCCGATCCATCTCGAAACCTTCTCCCATATCGGCCGCGATCCGCGCGACGTGTCCATTCTGGGTCTGAAGAGCTCGGCGCATTTTAGGGCGGGTTTTCAGGCGATTGCGGAAGAGATTATCGTGTGCCTCGCGCCCGGTGACAATCCGGAAGATCCGGCGGCTCTGCCCTTCAAAAACATCCGCAAAGGCCTGCGGTTGAAACCGCAAGGCTGAGAGGATTTTTTAGCTATTTCTGTGGATGTTGCAGTCGCTCCAATGCCGTCACCTGAACCTTGAACAGCACGACGGCTTTCATGTCGGGTACAAACATCACTTTTTCGATGGTGCCAGAGAACCGGAATACATCTCCCGCCACAATCGGCTCCTTGATCAACACTTCGGGAGCGATCAGATTGAACAGGCTGCCGCGCCGTCCATCGAGATTGAAACAATCAAAGGAGACAGGTCCGGGTTCTTTGCTTCCGTTTACCGTGCCTTTGGCAGGGTCGAGGGTCTTGCACAGCCAGTCTTTGATCGGCTTGGCGGTGAATTGCTCGGTCGTGGTTTGTACCAGTCTGGCATAGGTGGCGGCGGCTTCGGCCACCACTTGCGGCGAGACTTGCTGGCTGGCTGATCCAACCGCCATGAATTGCTTGTCGAGGGCGGCCTGTTCACTGGGTTTGGAGGGCAAGCACGCCGCCAGCATGACCACAAGCGGGGCTATGATCGCCAACTGACCGGATCGGCAAATGCAGGACCAAGCCATCACAACAACTCGCTCTTCACAACAATGCTTGATTTCGAAACAAGGGCTGACCTTCGCCCGAAACCAAGGTGTCATAAAGGCAGTGCTTCATGCAACCTGTTTCACAAGACAGTTCGATGAAATGAATGTCCGAGCATACCAAAGGGATCAAAGCGGGAACGACTGGCTCCTTCCCGCTGGATGTCATGGCTATGAAAGAGCTTAAGCTTTTGAAGCCTTCTTGCGGCCGGCATTGGCCTGACGCTTCTGGCCCAATCCCATCGCCAAAGCGAGATTGCTGCGTGCGGTCGCATAATTGGGGGCCACCATCGGATAATCGGCGGGCAGGGCCCATTTGGCGCGGTAGTCTTCGGGGCTGAGGTCATATTTGGTGCGCAGGTGACGCTTCAGGGATTTGAATTTTTTACCGTCTTCGAGGCAAATGAGATAATCGGCTGTAATGGATTTCTTGACAGAAACGGCTGGTTCCTGATGTTTCATCTCAGCTTGCGGATTACGTCCGATTGTCGCCATAGCCGAGTAAACATTGCTGATCAAACCGGACAATTCATTGGACGGAACCGAATTATGTGCAACATAGCTTGCAACAATGTCTGCAACCAATTCGATCAGAATATTTTTATTTTCGTGGTTTGGGGTATCCATTGGTCTCTCCGTTCGAGATTTTTTATGAACAAGCAAACTCAGATATGATCAGTTGAGATCAATTTAATTTGATCAGCCAGACATAATCTTACATGTTGTTTAATAAACCTGATTTGTTTTGACAAGCAACAGGAATTTTTAAAAACGATCTATGACAACGATCTATGCTATTGTCTCATAGAGAGGATTTTGAAGAAAATTCACCTAAAAATTATTTATCTCAAGATTTATTTGTTT
>CAIYZJ010000248.1 GCA_903930675.1 uncultured Hyphomicrobiales bacterium | reverse complement strand
TCGGTCGATCGACGCGTACGTGGCCTTGTACGCGGCCAGGGTCTCGTCAGACATGCGTTGCCTCCGTTGCCAGCGCGTGCGCCATCTCGATCCGCTCCGTCGATGTCAGCAGGTAGGCGGTCGCGAGCACGACGAAGAGTTCGCCGTCCAGTTTGAAACCGGGCGCGTTGAAATCGCCATCGAGCCCGCCGCCGATCATCTCGTGCGAGGGCAGCAACACGTAATATTTCACATCGAGAATCCGTGCCGTATTGTCGGCGCGTTCGACAAAGGCGCCCAATTGGGCAAAGAAATAGCCCTCGTCACGCAGCAAGGTGCCGAGCAGCGCGCCGCGGAACATGTTGGAACGCTGTCTGATCCAGTCGAGAAAATCCGGCAATTTGCCTGAATCCAGCGTGCCCGGTTTGATGGCGGCAAATTCGATCCATGTCGAATTCAGCGCTTCCCACATTTCGCGTGTCAGGCCGGTGCGCACGGCGCGGCCATTGTTGCGCGCGGTTTCCAGACAGCAACGAACCGAGGACGGGTGCTCAGGGTCGAACAGCAGGAAATGCTGGACCTTTTCGGCGGTAATCGTCTGGTGACGCTTCAGGAAAGCTTCGAGACAGCCGGCGGCAATCAGGGTCGATTTCCAGTCCTCCCGGTGGCCCGATCCGGTGTCGGGGGTCATGGAAATGCGGTAGCCGACTTCGGTCAGGCGGGCGATGTTCTCGGCGCGCTCGATATAGCGCGACATCCAGAACAGGTTTGAGGCGGTGCGTCCGAGCATCGTCAGTCCTCCAGAACCCAAGTGTCTTTGGTGCCGCCCCCTTGCGAGGAATTGACCACCAGAGACCCCTTTTTCAAGGCCACACGGGTCAAGCCGCCCGGAGTCAGGCGGATTTTGTCGCCCAACAGCACGAAGGGCCGCAAATCGACATGGCGGGGGGCAAAGCCCGCAGCCGTCGCCGCAGGACAGGTCGAGAGTGCCAATGTCGGCTGGGCGATGTAATTGGACGGCCGCGCCTCGATCCGCTTGCGGAATTCGGCCAGTTCGCGCCTGGTGGCCGCCGGCCCGATCAGCATGCCATAGCCGCCCGAGCCGTGCACCTCTTTCACCACCAATTCGCCCAGATGCTCGAGCACATATGCGCGCTCGCTGGCGAGGCTGCAGCGATAGGTCGGCACATTGTTGAGGATCGGTTTTTCGCCCGTGTAGAATTCGATGATATCGGGCACATAGGCATAGACCGCCTTGTCATCGGCAATGCCGGTGCCCGGTGCGTTGACGATGGTGACGCCGCCCGCCCGATAGAGATCGAACAGGCCGGGCACGCCGAGCATCGAACGGGGATCGAACGACAGGGGATCGAGATAGGCATCATCGACACGGCGATAGAGCACATCGACCCGCTCTTTGCCCTTGGTGGTGCGCATGTAGAGTGCGCTGTCCTGAATGAACAGATCCGAGCCCTGCACCAGCTCCACACCCATCTGGTCGGCGAGGAAGGAATGTTCGAAATAGGCCGAATTATAGATACCCGGCGTCAGCACAGCGATGGTCGGATCGGATTTGCAATTGGCCGGAGCCACGCTTTCCAGCGTCTGGCGCAGCAATTCGGGGTAATGTTCGACCGGACGCACCCGATGCGCGGAAAACAATTCGGGGAACAGATGCATCATCGCCTCGCGGTTCTCCAGCATATAGGAGACCCCCGAGGGTGTTCTGAGATTGTCTTCTAGTACGAAAAATTCATTCTCTCCGGTGCGCACGATGTCGGTGCCGATGATATGGGCATAGATGTTGCGCGGCGGATCGAAACCCACCATCTCGGGCAGGAAAGCCTTGTTCTGGTTGATCATTTCGGCGGGAATACGTCCGGCGCGGACAATGTCCTGCCGGTGGTAGATGTCATACAAAAAGGCATTCAGCGCCCTGACGCGCTGCTCGATCCCGCGTTCGAGCGACCGCCATTCGCGCGCCGACAGCACGCGCGGGATCAGATCGAACGGGATCAGCCGCTCGTTGGAGCCGCCTTCGCCATAGACCGCAAAGGTAATGCCGAGGCGTCGGAAAATCGCGTCGGCCTCTTCCTGTTTTTTCTTGATGCTGCCGCGGGTCTGGGTGGCCAGCCATTCGGCAACGGCCTCGTAGGGCCGTCGGGCCGTATTGTCATTTGTGAGCATCTCGTCAAAGATTGCCGGTGATCGCGCTTCTGTCGATTTCAACACCATGATCGATTGAGAGTCCTTTGGGCAGGATCGTGTTTACACATGACTTCAAGGCCTAAGGTTCCACGCGATCGGCCTGCTGGCTAGCGATTTTTTTGTCGGGATTGCTTCAATTTGCAGATGGGACTGCTTAAAAATGAGGCAAACGCTTTTGCAAGAAGACAAGATGCCGATGCCGAACGGGATTGACCGGTGACTGATGTTCACAGTTCAATACCCCCATGCGAAAAAGACTATGTGACAAGTGGCTCAAGCTCGGTCAAGAATACAGGCTAGAGAGTCTGTGCGACAGGAAACAAGATACATGACAAATGTCGAGAATCTGGACATTGCCGACATCAAGGCCGGATTGGCTGCAGGCACCATGATTGTGGTGGATGTACGCGAGGCCAACGAATTTGAAGCGGGTCATATTCCCTCTGCGCGGTTGAACCCTCTCTCGATCTTCTCGGCAGCTGATTTGCCGGTCCATGAGGGCAAGCGGGTGGTGCTGTCGTGCCGTTCGGGCAAACGCTCGCTGACAGCTGCCGCCATGGCGCAGGCGGCCGGTGTCGCGATTGATGCCCATTATGCCGGTGGTATGCTTGATTGGGTCGCGCATGGCGAGCCTGTGGAAACCGGCGCCGCTTGATCACCACAAAACAACAAGACGAGTCAGATTTCAGGGAGAGACGGTTATGGCTGTTAAAAAATTCGGTGTCGGGCAATCAATGCGCCGCGTGGAAGATCATCGTCTGCTGACCGGTGGCGGTCACTATATGGCCGATTTCACACCGGAGCGGCATTTGCACGCGCTGGTGCTGCGCTCTCCCCATGCCCATGCCCGCTTTACCATCGGCGATCTCGCGCCCGTTCTGGCGATCAAAGGCGTGCGGCTGGTGCTGACGGGGGCCGATCTTGCCCATCTCGGCCCCGTGCCCTGCCTTGCGCCGCTGCCCAATGATGACAAGACCCAGAATCTGGTGGCGCAAGCGCCTGCACTGGCAGTCGATACCGTCAAACATGTGGGTGATGCGGTGGCCTTTGTTGTTGCCGACACCATCGAGATAGCCCGCGATGCCGCAGAGGCGGTTCCCGTGACCTATCAGCCGTTGAAGGCGGTGGTGGATATGCGCTCGGCTGTGGGCAAAGGTTCGTCTGCGGTCTGGAGCCAGCAGCCCGACAATCTGGCCTTTGATGCCTCGATGGGCGACAAGGCCAAGGTCGATGCGGCCTTTGCCAAAGCGGCACGCACGGTCTCGCTGAATGTCGAGAACAACCGGCTTGTGACCAATTACATCGAAACCCGCGGCGCCATCGGCGAATATGACGCGGCCAGCAAGTCTTTTACCCTGACAGTGTCCTCGCAAGGTGTCCACGGCATCCGCGACAGCATGGCCAATCTGGTCATGAAAGTGCCGCCAGCCAATATCCGCGTCATTACCGGCGATGTCGGCGGGGGGTTCGGCACCAAAACCTTTGTCTATCGCGAATATCCGCTGGTGCTGGAAGCCGCCAAGCGGTTGAAGCGTCCGGTCAAGTGGATCGCCGAACGCGGGGATCATTTCGTCGGCGATTGTCAGGGCCGCGACAATTACACGGTCGCCGAAGTCGCGCTGGACAGCCGTGGCCGGTTCTTGGCGATGCGCTTCGATATTCTGGGCAATCTCGGGGCCTATCTGTCGCAATACGGGCCTTATATTCCCTATCTCGGCGGCACGATGATGACGGGTGTCTATGCCACGCCTCTGCTGCATGTGCGGGTGCGCGGGGTCTATACCAATACGGTGCCGGTCGATGCCTATCGCGGTGCGGGTCGTCCCGAGGCGGCCTATGTGCTTGAACGGCTGGTCGATGCGGCCGCGCGCGCCACCGGCCTGTCGCAAGACGAGATCCGCCGCCGCAATTTCATCGCGCCAAGTGCGATGCCCTACAAGACCCCGATCGGCCAGCGCACCTATGATACCGGTGATTTCAACGGCCATATGGGTCGCGCACTGGAATCGTCTGATTGGACAGGCTTCAAAAACCGCCTGAAGGACAGCCGCAAAAAGGGACTGCTGCGCGGCATCGGTCTGGCCACCTATATCGAATGTACCGCATGGGGCGATGGCGAGGATGTCAAAATCACGCTGGAAACCGATGGCAATGTGACGATCTATTCGGGCACGCAATCGAACGGGCAGGGCCATGCTACCGCCTATGCGCAATTTGCCTCCCAGCATCTCGATCTGCCGCTTGAGCGGATCAGGGTGGTGCAGGGCGATACGGCCAAGATCAAAACCGGCCACGGCACAGGCGGTTCGCGCTCGATTCCGGTCGGCGGCATTTCCGTCTGGCGGGCGTCCGAACATCTGGCCGACAAGTTGAAGCAACTGGCCTCTGGTGCGCTGGAAGCCTCGGTGGCCGATCTTGAAATCGTCGACGGACGTGTGCGTGTTGCTGGCACCGACCGTTCGGTGAGTTTCATCGATCTCGCCAACAAGCCCGGCGTGAGCGATGCGATGCGCTCGGGCGAGGGGGATTTCGTGCCGCCCGATGCGACCTATCCCAACGGCACCCATGTGGCAGAAGTCAGCATCGATCCCGATACCGGCCATGTCAGCATCGAGCGTTACACGATCTGTGACGATTTCGGGCTGGCGGTGAACCCACTGCTGCTGGCAGGACAGGTGCATGGCGGGGTTGGTCAGGGGATCGGGCAGGCTTTGTTCGAGCGCACGGTCTATGATGCCGAGGGCCAGTTGGTCACGGCCTCCTTGATGGATTATGCTTTGCCGCGCGCCGCTGACATGCCGAATTTCGATTTCGAAACCCGCAACGTGCCTTCGACCACCAATCCGATGGGGATCAAGGGCGCAGGCGAGGCCGGATCGATCGGCTCGTGCCCTGCGGTGATGAATGCGGTTGTCGATGCCCTTGATCGGGCTTACGGGATCAGGCACATTGATATGCCAGCGACTCCCGATCGTGTTTTTGCGGCCATCCATGCCGCGCGTATCGCTGCCGAGTAAACGCGTATTTCGCGAGCCGTGAAGGGTTTTCCGTCACGGCTTCAAAATCATAATGACACCAGCTTATTGGAGGTAATGACCATGACCAAAATCAACATGAAAACGAGTGCCGTCATGCTGTTGGCTGCAGGCGTGCTGGCTCTGCCGCTGTTGAGCTCGCCTGTCTCTGCCCAGAATGATCCTATTGCCAGCCGCAAAGCGGTGATGAAGTCGGTCGGCGGCGCGATGCGCGATCCCGGGCAGATGATGCGCGGTCAGGCCCCGTTCGATCTGGCCAAGGTCAAAGCCTCGCTCGAAACCTTTGTCGAGACCTCGGGCAAAATGTCCGCCCTCTATCCCAAGGGGAGCGAGACGGGCGGCGAAACCACAGCCTCGCCAAAGATCTGGGAAGCCAAGGCGGATTTCGATGCGCGGTTGGTCAAGTTCGGCGCAGATGCCAAAGAGGCGCTGGCCAGCATCACGGATGAAGCCAGTTTCAAGGCCAATTTCCCCAAAGTCGGCCAGAATTGCGGCTCTTGCCACGAGATCTATCGCATCGAAAAGAAATAAGCGTCCGGCGGCACTCAATTCGGTAGAAACGGGATGGTCGGGATGAGCAAACGACAGGTTCTGTCGGCCCTTGTGGCTGCCATGTTATGCGGTGCTGCGGGCTTTTGGCTGCTGACGGCTCCCGCTGTCTGGCACATGCTGCGCGGGCAGACGGCGGTTGCAAAGGTCTCTGCACCACGGCTCGAGAACGGCCAGACCCTGTTCTGGGCGGGAGGCTGTGCCTCCTGCCATGCCACACCCGATCAGGATGACCGCTTGCGTCTGGGCGGGGGGCGCGCTTTGCCGACCCCGTTCGGCACGTTCCGCGTGCCCAATCTGTCCTCCGACAAGCAAGACGGCATCGGGGCGTGGAGCGAGCAGGCCTTTATTAGGGCGATGCGCGAGGGTGTTTCGCCCGATGGCCGCCATTATTATCCGGCCTTTCCCTTCACCTCCTATGCCTTGATGGGCGATCAGGATCTGGTCGATCTGCTGGCGTTTCTGAAAACCCTGCCAGCGGTGCCGGGCCGGATTGCCGATCATGATTTGGCTTTCCCCTTCTCGTTCCGGCGTGGTCTGGGGCTTTGGAAATGGCTGAATTTGGGGTCCGGTCCCTATCAGACCCAAACGGGACAATCAGAATCGTGGAACCGCGGGGCCTATCTGGTGAACGGGCCGGGTCATTGCGCGGAATGTCATTCGCCACGCGATGTGATGGGCGGTATCCGCACTTCGCTGCGCCTCTCGGGCGGGCCTGATCCCGAAGGCGGGGCGGGATACATCCCCAACCTGACCAGCCATGACAGCGGCCTTGCCAAATGGACGGCCGAGGACATTGCCGAATTTCTGAAAACCGGATTTACCCCCGATTTTGACTCGGCTGGAGGCTCGATGGCCTCGGTGATCAAGAATATGGGGTATCTGGGTGACGCCGACAGGATGGGGATTGCCACCTATCTCAAAAGCCTGCCGCCTTTGGCCAGCAACAAGCCCGCCAAAAAGGCACCTTGAGCAAAGCCGCGCTCACTCCATCACTGCGGCTTTGAGAATGCAGACCATAGTGGCATGGGCGGGCTTTTTCGAGACATTGCGGACGATATGCGGGCGGTCGCAGCGGTAGCGCAGGGTCTCACCGGCTTTGGCCGTCTGGATAATACCTGCCACTTCCACTTCCATTTCGCCCGAAATCACCGACAGGCTCTCGATGGAGCCGCGCTGATGGGCATCGGATTCCAGCACGCCGCCTGCTTGGGCCTCGACATCATACCATTGCAGCCATTCGACGGTTTTGATCCAGCCGATGATGTTGAGTTTGACCTTGCCGTCATCCGATGTCAGCGCAGGCGTGTCGCCACGGATGGTTTTATCGATAAACGGTTCGTCATCGGAAATCGACAGCACCCGTTCGATGGAAATATCGAGCGCTTGCGACAGCCGCCAGATCGTGGCGAGAGTCGGATTGGTCTCGTTGCGTTCAATCTGGCTGATGATGGATTTGGCAACGCCGGATTGCTCGGCCAGTTCCGACAGTGACAGATTATAGGCCTTGCGCAGGCGCTGGATGGTTTTGCCCAATTGGCCCGACAGCGCATGCGCGCCGGTTTCCAGTGTTTTCACCTTTTCTTTGCCTTCGATACCCATGCGCGTCCGAATCCGTCTGTTATCATTTGCTGCATTGCACTTTTGGCATAAATTTCATATTGACCAAAGCCAATCCGAAGCCCATTCGTCAAGTGCTGCAAGGTTGTTGTGCCTGCTTTCAGGTGACGGACCGGACTTTGTGCTGTCCGGACCCGCACCGACTATCCCAGATTGGTAATTCAAAGAGGCTTTAAAAGATATGGGTTTTATTCACGTCACCGACCGTCAGGGGCAGCGTCACAGTCTTGAAGCCGTTGAAGGCTGGCGGGTGATGGAGATACTCCGCGAGTGGGGCCTGCCCATCGAGGGGATTTGCGGCGGCGCGGCCGAATGTGGCACCTGCCATGTGTTCATCCATCCCGATTGGGTAGCCAAGCTCTATCCGCCGCGCGAGGAGGAGCTGCTGCAACTCGATGAATTGCCGGTGGTCGAGACCAATTCCCGCCTGTCCTGCCAGATTTTGTGGTCCGAGGAACTTGACGGGCTCGAATTGACGCTGGCCCCGCAGGTCTGAGGCTTTCTAGCGGATATGGCGTTCGCGCAGGCACAAAATGCCCATCGCCACACCGGCGATCAGGGCCGAACCAAGCGCCAGCGTGAGCGTCTGACCGGCTCCCGATTGGGCCAGCACGGCGGCAAACACCATCGGTGATGCCGCTTTGACGGCGAGGCTGGGGGCCGAAATCATCCCCAGACGGCGGCCATAGCCATGCGGGCCGAACAGCGCCAGCGGCACGATCCCGCGCACGATGGTCACAAGCCCGTTCGACGCCCCGTAAAACAGGCCAAACAGCAGCGCACTCGCCAAGCCTGTCGGCAGGCCGATCAGCAGGCCGAAGGCCACGGGCAGCAAAGCCACGCTGAACACGCCCAGTATCAAAGCGGGTATCCGTTTTCCCAACAGCATTTCCGCCAGACGGGCAAGCACTTGCGCGGGACCGACAAGCGATCCGGCCAGCACGGCGGTGCTTTCGCCCAGGCCCAGCGTATCCAGCACATGCACCAGATGCACCGAAAAGGCCGAGGTGACAAAGCCGTGCATCATGATCACCGTGGCAAACAGGCTCATGGCCAGCCATTCGGGACTGTTGAGGATCGGGCCTGCAGGTTTGGACACGGGATCGGTTGAGACAGGAGCAGGCGGGGCCAGTCGTTCGCTGGCTTTGGGCAGTAAAAAGGCGTGCAAAGGCGCGCATAACAGCACGAGGACGGCGGCATAAAGCAAGGCAATCTGCCGCCAGTCATAGCTCGACAACAACCACAGGGTCAGTGGCCATGACAGGGTGGAGGCAAAGCCGCCTGCCAGTGTCAGCGTCGAAATGGCGCGGCGGGTGTGCGGCCCTGCCACCTGTGCCAGCGTGGCAAAGGCCGGATCATAGAGCGCGCCCGCCATGCCTGCCCCGATGATGGCCCAAGCCAGCAAATAAGTGGCTGGCGTTGTCGATTGGGCCAGCACCACCAGACCCGCCGCGCCGATCAGCGTGCCGATGGTCAGGACGGGGCGGCCGCCATAGCGATCCACGCTTTTGCCCGCATAAGGCGAACACAGGCCCGTGGCCAGCAGGGCCACCGAAAAGCCGCCGAACACGAGGGTTTCCGACCAGCCGGTCTCTTTCAGGATACGCGGTGCCCACAATGCGAAGGCGTAAAACAGCACCGCCCAATTGACGGTTTGGGTGACAGACAGGACCGCCAGACAGCGGATGACCACCGGTCCCATCGGGATCAGCGATCCCACACGGCGTGGAAATGGTGGATGGGGCCGTGCCCGTGCCCGATTTTCAATTGATCGGCGGCTTGCAGGGCGGCGGTCAGATAGGTTTTGGCCTTGGCCACGGCCTCTTCCAGCGCCACACCATGCGCCAGAAAGGCGGCAATGGCGGAGGACAGTGAACAGCCCGTGCCATGGGTGTTGGTGGTGGCAATGCGCATGGCTGAATAGGGCAGTACGGCATCACGGGTGACCAGAAGATCGGTGCAGTCGGGGCCTTCGCCATGACCGCCTTTCATCAGCACGGCCTGCGCACCCATGCCCAGAATGGCCTCGCCCTGCGCGCGCATCTCGTGTGCGGATTGTGCGACCGGACCGCCGCAAATGACCGCGGCCTCGTGCAGATTGGGGGTGATCAGCACCGCCCGATTGAACAGCAGGGTTTTGAGATGGTTGACGGCGGCATCGTCGATCAGCCGGTCACCGCTGGTCGCCACCATCACGGGGTCGAACACGGCTTTGGTGACGTGGTGGCGGTCCAGTCCTGCCGCCACGGCTTCGATGGTATGGATGCGCGACAACATGCCGATTTTAACCGCATTGACCGCAATATCGGAAAACACCGCATCCATTTGCGCGGTAATGAAATCCGGCTCCACATCCATGATCGCGCTGACGCCCATGGTGTTTTGGGCCGTCAAAGCGGTGATGACGCTGGTGCCATAGACGCCGAGGGCGGAAAAGGTTTTCAGATCGGCCTGAATTCCGGCGCCACCGCCGGAATCGGAACCTGCAATCGTCAGGGCTATCGCTGTCATGGGCTGTTCCGACAAGGTTTAAGTGTTGCGATGATGGCCGGATTCGCGCTCGGCTTGAAGTTTTAATCCCAGTTGACGCTCGCGGATGATCACCGTGACGCCCGCGACAATCACAATCGCCGCACCGCTCAGGACCACCGGATTGGGCAGATCGCCGAACATGAAATAGCCGATCACCAAGGCCCACAAGAGCGAGCAGTAATCGAACGGCGCAATCACCGACACATCGGCATGGCGATAGCTGGAGGTCAGCAGGATTTGCCCGACCCCGCCCATAATGCCCGACCCGACCAGCAACAGGCCGTCATGCCAGTCGGGCAGGGTCCAGCCGAATAGCACGGTCGCGCCGCTGGCGAGCGATGTTGTGAGGGTAAAATAGAAGACAATCGAGCCTGTTCGTTCGGCCTGCGACAATTTACGCACTTCCAGCGTTGCGAAGGCCGAACAGATCGCCCCGCCCAACCCCAATGACGCGCCCAGCGCCGAAAGATCGGAATGGCTGTCGGGACTGGTCAGGCTGGACAGATGCGGCGACACCATCACCAGCATGCCGCAAAAGCCGAGGAAAACAGCCGTCCAGCGATAGCCGCGCACCTGTTCATGCAAGAAAATCGCGGCAAAGGCGGTTGTCAGAATAGGGGTGACATAACCGATGGCCGTGGCATCGGGCAGGGGCAGATTGGTCAGGGCACCAAAGCTGAAAAACATGCCTATGGTGCCCGCTATGCAACGGCGGATGTGGTTGCGCGGCTTGGTGTCGACAATGGAGGACATCAACTCGCCGCGCATGCCGAGCCAGATCAACAGCGGGATCATCGCGAAAAAAGCGCGGAAGAAGATCACTTCGCCCAGCGGATAGCCGTCTGCCACCAGTTTCACGAGCGTGGACATGGCTATAAAGGCAAAGGTCGAAGCCAGCTTGAGGGCGATACCGCGAAACATGGGCCGCATCCGGTCAGGGGGAAGATATGCAGAAGATGCTTCTGCATATCCGGTCAACAGATCAGAACGAGGCGCGGAAGGCCCCGCCGTCGATCAACAGGTTCTGGCCTGTAATATAGCCCGCATGGCTGCTGGCCAGAAAAGCGCAGGCCTTGCCGAATTCATCGGCCTGACCCAGACGCCCCGCCGGTATCGCATTGATGCGCTCCTGCCGTATCGCCTCTTGCGACATGTTTTTCAATTCGGCCTGCTTGGCCACCATGGTTTTGATGCGGTCGGTGTCGAAAATACCGGGCAAAATCGCGTTGATGGTGACATTGGCATAGGCGACTTCCCGCGCGACGCCTGCCAGAAAGCCGGTCAGACCGGCGCGCGCACCCGAGGACAGATCCAGCCCCGCCAGCGGCGTCAGCACCGAGGCCGAGGTGATGTTGATGATGCGGCCGAATTGGCGCGCGATCATGCCGTCGATCACCCGTTGGGTCAGTTCGATCGGCGTGACCATGTTTTGCACAACACCTTCGAGCATCGCCTGACGGTCGATCTCGCGAAACCCCTTGGGCGGCGGGCCGCCATTGTTGTTGACCAGAATATCGGGATCGGGACAGGCTTCGAGCAGCGCATCCTGCCCTGCTTTGGTCGAGACGTCAGCCAGCACCACATGCGGTGTCAGGCCGGAAATCCGCTTGATCTCGGCGGCGGTGGCCTCCAGCGCCTGTTCGTTGCGCCCGTTGATGGTCAGATGCACACCCGCTTCGGCCAGCGCCAGAGCACACCCCCGTCCGAGCCCGCGGCTCGAGGCACAGACAATGGCCTTGCGGCCCGAAATTCCTAAATCCACGTCACACTCCCTGAGCTTGGTCTCTCACGACATCAAATGTCAGGAATGCCCGATTGCGCAAGGCCAAGATTGCCAAAAAGCAGCAAAAACCATCAAACAAATAGCCGACCCGCCAAAAACGGGGGGCAGTGCGGGGAACGCGCAACAAAAAGGGGACCAGCGGCCCCCCCGTCTTGTCCGGCTGATCGGATGGGATCAGTGAATACGGCCGACCGCTGCACAGAGCAGGGTATAGGCCTTGCCCTCGTTGGAGCTCATGATGGTGCGGATCACCGAGCTGCCGTGATCGCCGGGGGTGACATCGCGCATCAGTTCGTCGAAGCGACCGAGGAAGCTGTCGACCACGAAGCGGAAATCGCCTTCCGATTGATAACGCTGCCGGGCTTCTTCCAGCTTCTGCTGGCCGTTTCCGGTCAAGACACCGGCCATTGTGGCTGTTCTGTCGCCGTTGAGCACGCGCTCCCAGAAGCCCAGAACCATTTCCTGCTTGGCGCAGGCATTGATGTCGCGGTTCAACACGGCAATCCATTCGCTGGCAGGCAGGGGCTCTTGGGGTTTGGCAATCTGTTCCTCGTGCGAGACGCGCGACAACATGTCGGTCAACCAACCCGAAGCGGCTGTCGTGCTGGAAGGTGCGGGGGCTTCCGCACGGCTGGTGGCACGGCGAGGGGCAAAGGAAGGATCAAATCCGGCAATGCCGGACGGGCCCGACACGCCTGACGAAGCGGGCGCGATCGCTGCAGTCGGAATGGCGGTTGACGGCATCGGGGCGGACTGAACTGGGGTCTGGTTCACAGGGGCTGCATAGGATGGTGCCGGTGCAGACTGTGGGGCAACAGGCGTCTCGCGCTGAAGCGGGCGAGGGGTGGCATAAGCAGGTTCCGGCATCCGCTGCGGGGCGGGCGTGCGCACGGGCTCCTGATACTGGACAGGCTCGGGGCCACGCACAGGCTCCTGATAACGGGGCTGTTCTGGCTGCACGGGGGCGGCATAGACCGGCTCGGGCATGGCCAGAGGCGGCAGCGCGGTTTGTGTTGCCTGTGGCTGATAGACAGGGGACACAGGCTGGCTCTGGACAGGCGAAGGCTGCGGCTGCAGAGGCTGTTGAACCGGCTGCTGATGGGCAGGGCGCGGTGTGTCCAGACGCTGGCTGACACCGAGGCCGGGGCCTGTGTGCTGCTTCAGCGATTTCAATTCCTCGAGTGCCTTCAACTGGCCCGAGACCAGCGCACGCACCGTGTCGTTGGCTTCGCGCGTGTCACGCGGCAATTCCACCAGAGCGCGTTGCAATTCGGTGCGGGTCTTTTCCAGTCCTTGCGAGACCTCGGTTGACATGGAGACCAACTCTTCGGCGGTCGAACGGAACCGTTCGGTGGCCGAATTGGTTGCTACGGTCATATCTGACAACGATGTATCGTAAACTTCGCGGACGGCTGCGGCCAGACGCTCGCGCTCGCGCTGGCTCATCGCACGCAGGGTATCAACCTGCTGGGTGATCGCTTCAGACGTGCTGACGACAGAACTTGTCAGCAACAGGCCGATTTCCTTGGCGCGGTGTTCTGTTTCCACAAGTGCGGTGGACACCGTTTGGGCATGTGATTTGGAGAGAGTGGTGAATTCGTCGCTCTGGGCCGACAGATGCTGCATGGTCTGGGTGAGCGAGGTTTCGCGGCTGCTGATGGCGGCGCTGATCTGGCTTTCCAGACGGGCGAGGGTGTTGGTGGTTTCGCTGACGCTGCGCATTTGGTCGGCAATGGTGCCGGTGGCCTGACGCAAAACGTCGACATGCTGCGACATCCGGTCTGCCGCATGCGAGGTGTCGCGGTAGATGACGCCGAGCGTCTGCTCGATATTGCCGACGCGGGTTTGCAAAACAGTGTCGAGCTGCGACAGGGTGCTGTCGGCGCGCACAACCACTTCCCCCAGTGTTTCAGTGAGGTCGGCGACGCGTTTGACCAGCGGTTCGCTCGTCGAATTGAGCGTGTCGACCACATCGACCAGCCGGCCGACGGCCACTTTGGAGCTTTCTTCGACCGCATGGCGCAACTGTTCTGAGGCCGTGGTGGCGGTGACCAGCATGGTTTCGCTCTGCTCGCGCAGTTCGGTGGTCATTGTCGCACTCTGCTCTTGCAGAATGTCGAACACCGCACCGCCCTGATCGCGCAGTTGCTGTGTGACCATCTGGCCCTGATCGCGCAGTTCCTTGGTGACCGTGTGGCCCTGGATCCGCAGGTTTTCGGTCAGGCTCTGGCCATGGTCGCGCAGGGCTTCGGTCACCGACTGGCCCTGTGTGCGCAGCGCATCGGTGACGCTCTGGCCTTCGTGCTGCAAGGCGGCTGTCACGCTGCTGCCCTGATCGCGCATGGCATTGGTAATGGCCTGGCCCTGACCTTCGAGACTGCGCAGAATGCCTTCGGCAACTCCCGCCATCTGGCGGTTGGCGGCATCACCCGATTGGGCCACTGCCAGCGTGATGACTTCGCCGTTTGTCCGGATCTGCTGTACCAATTCGGTACCGCGGCCGTTGAAGATGGAAGCAATTTCTTCGATCTGGTGGCCCAGAGCGGCCCCGACCATTTCGGAGCGCATATTGAGGGTTTCGACCAGCGAGCGCGAACGCTCGTCGATGGTGTTGACCAGACCGCGGCTGCGATCGTCGATGGTGGCGACAAGCGAACCCATGCGACCCACCACATCGCGTTCCATCCGCATCAAACCGTGATCGAAGGTGGCGGTCAGATCATTGGTGCGGGTGTTGAGCTGTTCGGTCAGGCTGCGGGCGCTGTCGTCCATCTTGCTGACCAGCGAACCGGCCTTTTCGAGCACGACCTGTTCGAAGCGGTTGGCGCGGTCTTCAAGCGCGACGCGGACGGTTTCCGCACTTTCGGAAATCGTATGTGCGGCTTCAACCGCGTTGGAAATCACCGCTTCGCTCATTTTCTGGGTGCGCGAGGCCAGACCGTCGTCGATCTTGATGAAGATCGTATCCAGACGATCGGTAACCGTATTGGCGGCTTCGATGCTGCGGGCCTCGAAATCGGTCATGCGCTTTTCGATAAAGGCACCGGTCTCGAAGGTCTTTTGCGTGATCAGGGTTTCGAGCATTTCGCCCTTCACATCGAACACATTCGAGAGATCGCCGAAGCGTTCGTCGATCCGGAGTGCAAAACCGCTGGCCGACTTCTCGAAGCTCGTTGTGATGTTTTCGCCGCGCACCATGACTTGCGTGTTGAACTGTTCCATCGCATCGACCAGCAATTTGGAGTTGCTGCCGAGGGTGGATTGCAACACGGTGCTCTGCTTTTCCAGTGCCGTATTGAAGGCCGAGCCTTGTGATTCCAGCGTATGGGCGGCAATTTCGATGCTGCGCTCGATGCTGGCATTGACCTGTGCGGCTTCCAGACTGATCGTGCGGGCAGCCTCGCTGGCGGCTTCGCTGAGATGGGTCTGCATGGTCGAGGTGCTTTCGACCAGCGTATCGGAGGCCTGACGGGCTTCCTGCTTGACCGTGGCCGAAAAGCTCTGGGCGGTGTCTTCCAGCAGATTGCGGGCTTCGCCGACCTGCACTTCAAGGGTCTTCGAGAAGCCTTCGGCTGCCGAAGTCAGGTCCCGCGCCACACGCGGACCGCGCACGGCGATCAGTTCTTCGAGCTTGTTGGAACTGGCAGCAATATAATTGGCCAGACGCTCGCCGCTTTCAATCAGGCGGGTGCTGGCGACCGAACCGACGGTTTCGATGCGCGAGGTGATGTTGTCACCCTGCGTGCCGATGGTGTGGGTGACATCCTCGCCGGCCTGACGCAGGGAATCTGTCAGCGCCATGGTGCGCGAGGCCAGCATTTCGGTGACCGTGCGACCCGATGTCAGGATCGAGGTCGATAATTGTTCAGCCCCGGAATCGAGATTGTTGCGCAAGGCGGTTTGCGCGCTTTCCATGGTCTTGCGGACATCATTGCCGCGCTCGACGATTTCGACAACCAGCGTCTGTCCGGTTTCGCGGACCGCATCGGTGATTTCGCGCGCTTTGCCGTCGAGCGACTTGGTGACATCGACTGCGGCCTGATCAATCCGGCGATTGACGCTTTCATTGGTCTGCACAAAGGTTTCGATCAACTCGTGGCTGCGCAGGCTGATCTGCTCGACCATCTGCTCGCCGCGGTCGGCCAGAGTGGAGGCAATATCTTCGGCGCGCTGGCCCAGCAGCATCGACACGCGGGCTCCCGCATCGCCGACGGTGGCCGACAGGCGGTCGGCGGCTGTGTTCAATTCGGCGGACAGGCCCTCATGGGAACCCGAAATGCTCTGTTTCAGGCGGTCAGCCTGATAGATAATGGCTTCGCGCTGCGACGACAGATCGTCGATCAGCGTGCGCAAGCGCACCTCGTTCTGGTTATAGGCGGTTTCAATCGTCGCAATTTCGGTGTGGACGATGGTTTCAAGCTCGGAGGCGCGCGCCACGGCGCGTTCTATCCCGTCGCCCATCGCCGCCACTTCGCGGCGGATGGCCTGCGACAGATTGAACACGGCGTCGGATGCCATGCTTTCTGGCTCGACCAGCCGCATCGTGACCTTGGCCATCGATTGCGCGACATTCTTCATTTCATGGGCGCGGCGC
>CAIYZJ010000247.1 GCA_903930675.1 uncultured Hyphomicrobiales bacterium | reverse complement strand
AGGGACACAATCCAATGTGTCCCTCTCCCGAAATTGGTGGGCGATGACGGGCTCGAACCGCCGACTCTCTCGGTGTAAACGAGATGCTCTACCAACTGAGCTAATCGCCCCATGGCTCCCCTCATAACGACGGGAGCCTGCAAGTGCAAGGTGCCAAATCGAAGGCCACCACAAAACAACGGAACCTGTCGCCCTGGGGCGAAACTAAGGCTTTGCAGCCATGATCCCTGTTGTTGCGCACATTAGGCGTTCACAGCAGCCTTAAGACCAGCGCCAGCCTTGAACTTAGGAGCCTTCGAAGCCTTGGTCTTGATGACTTCGCCCGTGCGTGGGTTACGGGCTTCACCAGCCTTGCGCTGTGTCACAGAAAACGTACCAAAGCCAACCAGACGAACTTCGTCGCCGGCTTTCAAAGTGGCAGTGATCGCATCCACAACGGCATCGACCGCATGACCGGCCTGAGCCTTAGTGATATCCGCATGCTCGGCAACAGCCGCAACCAAATCGCCCTTGTTCATTTCTTGTCTCCTTAAAAAAACATCCACGCCGAATCGACGACGCGTGCCTCTGTTTGATCAGCCCAAGGGGGTCCAAGGCAAGTCAAAAAACATCCAAAAAGCCTTATTTTGCTTCAAAAAACGAAAAATCCCCTGAAATTTCTTTCAGGGGATTTAATTCCTCGGCGTAAAAACTGTCAGATCACATCAATGGGCGACAATTCCTGCCGCCTCTTCATCGCTGATGACATGGGGGATGGCAGGCAAAACCTCCTCCCAAGTAATTGCGACAGGCTGGCGAACCAGCGCATGTTTGAGCACTTCATCCATCCGCGAGACCGGAATGATTTCCAGCGCGTTTTTGACGTTGTCCGGAATATCGGCCAGATCCTTGGCGTTTTCTTCCGGAATCAGCACGGTTTTGACCCCGCCGCGCAAAGCCGCCAGCAGCTTTTCCTTCAAGCCGCCAATCGGCAACACCCGACCGCGCAAAGTGACTTCACCGGTCATGGCGATGTCACGACGGACGGGAATCGAGGTCAGCACCGAGACAATCGCAGTCGCCATGGCAATACCGGCCGAAGGCCCGTCCTTCGGTGTTGCCCCTTCGGGCACATGCACGTGGATATCGCGGCGGTCGAACAAAGGCGGTTCGATTCCGAAGGCCACGGCACGGGAGCGGACATAGGAGGCCGCGGCCGAAATCGATTCCTTCATCACATCTTTCAGATTGCCCGTCACGGTCATCTTGCCGCGACCGGGCATCATCACGCCTTCGATGGTCAGCAATTCGCCGCCCACTTCGGTCCAGGCCAGACCGGTCACCACACCGACCTGATCCTCGTCCTCGGTTTCACCGAAACGATATTTCGGCACGCCGAGGAAGTCGACCAGTTTTGGAATGTCGATCTTGACCGATTTGACCTTCTTCAGAAGGATTTCCTTGACCGATTTGCGGGCCAGATTGGCAATTTCACGCGACAGGTTACGCACACCGGCTTCCCGGGTGTAGCGGCGGATCATTTCGAGCAGCGCCTCGTCGGTGATCTCCCATTCCTTGTGGGCCAGACCGTGCTTGCCGGTGGCTTCGGGAACCAGATGCCGCTTGGCTATCTCCAGTTTCTCGTCTTCCGTGTAGCCTGCGATGCGGATCACTTCCATTCGGTCAAGCAGAGCGGGCGGAATGTTGAGCGTGTTGGCCGTTGTCACGAACATGACATTGGACAGATCATAATCGACTTCGAGATAATGATCGTTGAAGGTCGAATTCTGTTCGGGATCAAGCACTTCCAGTAAAGCCGATGACGGATCGCCACGGAAATCCATGCCGAGCTTATCGATTTCATCGAGCAGGAACAGCGGATTCTGGGTTTTCGCCTTCTTCATCGACTGGATGACCTTGCCGGGCATCGAGCCGATATAGGTGCGGCGATGACCGCGGATTTCGGCCTCGTCGCGCACGCCGCCCAGTGACATGCGCACGAATTCGCGGCCTGTCGCCTTGGCAATCGACTTGCCGAGCGAGGTTTTACCGACACCAGGAGGGCCGACAAGGCACAGAATCGGGCCGGTCAGCTTGTTGGCGCGGCTTTGAACAGCCAGATATTCGATGATGCGGTCCTTGACCTTTTCAAGACCGAAATGTTCGGCATCGAGCAAGGTCTGGGCATGGCCCAAATCCTTCTTGATTTTAGAGCGACGGCCCCAAGGCAGCGACAGCATCCAATCCAGATAGTTGCGCACCACTGTGGCTTCGGCTGACATCTGCGACATCTGGCGCAGCTTTTTGACCTCGGCCAGAGCCTTGTCGCGGGCTTCTTTGGTCAGCTTGGTCTTGGCAATACGTTCTTCCAGCTCGGAAATATCGTCCTTGCCGTCCTCGTCGCCCAATTCCTTCTGGATCGCCTTCATCTGTTCGTTGAGATAATATTCGCGCTGGGTCTTTTCCATCTGCCGTTTCACACGGCTGCGGATGCGCTTTTCAACATGCAGCACGGAGATTTCGCTCTCCATGAAGCCGAGCACTTTTTCAAGACGCTTGGAGACGTCCAAAATCTCCAGAACATCCTGCTTTTCGTTGATTTTGACCGCCAGATGCGAGGCCACCGTATCGGCGAGCTTGGAATAATCCTCGATCTGGCCGACAGCCGCCACCACTTCGGCGGACACTTTCTTGTTCAGCTTCACATAATTTTCGAATTCGGACACCACCGAACGCGACAAGGCTTCCGTCTCGACCTGACTGCCGACAATGTCGTCAAGTGCAATCGCGCTGGCCTCGTAAAAATCCTCGGTGCGGCTGTAGGATTCCACCTTGGCGCGCGCCAAACCTTCGACCAGCACTTTGACAGTACCGTCGGGCAGCTTCAACAATTGCAGGACAGTGGCCAGCGTACCCGTTTCAAAGATGGCATCGGGTGCGGGATCGTCATCGCCCGCGCTTTTCTGGGTGGCCAACAGAATCAGCTGCTCGCGTTTGACCACTTCTTCAAGGGAGCGAATGGACTTTTCACGGCCCACAAACAGCGGCACGATCATATGCGGAAACACCACGATGTCGCGTAATGGCAAGACGGGATAGGTTTCCACGCTGCCGCCGACAATGGTGGGACGCTTTTTTGCCTGGCTCATTCGTCATCATCCTAAATAGGGGTTCAAGGGCAGATGAACATCCGACCCTGCTTTGGGGAACATCGTCTCCAAAGCCTCCGTGTTGAACTCTATTTGGTCATCAACCCCGCCGGTTTCAAGTCATCGGCAGAGGATTATGCAAGGGTATTATGCACTGGAGGCTTCGGATGCTTTTTCCGAATAAATGTAGAGGGGCTTGGTATTGCCCTCGATCACTTCCGGCGAGATTACAACCTGTTCACAGCCATCCAAACCGGGCAAATCATACATGGTTTCAAGCAGGATGCTTTCCATGATAGCGCGCAGACCGCGCGCGCCTGTCTTGCGCTCGATGGCCTTGCGGGCGATCAGACCGACGGCTTCGTCGGAGAAGGTCAGCTCGACATCTTCCATCTCGAACAAACGCTGATACTGTTTGACCAGAGCGTTTTTCGGTTCGGTCAAAATTTTCTTCAGCGCAGGCTCATCCAGATCTTCCAGCGTGGCCAGAACCGGCAGACGGCCCACAAATTCTGGAATCAGACCGAATTTCAGCAAATCTTCGGGTTCAACGGACCGGAACACCTGACCGGTGCGACGGTCATCGGGGGCTTCGACCTTGGCAGAGAAGCCGATCGACGTGCCCCTGCCGCGTGCCGAGATGATCTTTTCAAGCCCCGAAAACGCCCCGCCGCAGATGAACAGGATGTTGGTGGTATCGACCTGCAAAAACTCCTGCTGGGGATGTTTGCGCCCGCCCTGCGGCGGCACGGAGGCCACTGTGCCTTCCATGATCTTCAGCAAAGCCTGCTGCACGCCTTCACCCGACACATCGCGGGTGATGGAGGGATTGTCGGACTTGCGGGAAATCTTGTCGATTTCGTCGATATAGACAATCCCGCGCTGGGCGCGTTCGACATTGTAATCGGAGGCCTGCAACAGCTTGAGGATGATGTTTTCGACATCCTCGCCGACATAACCGGCCTCGGTCAGCGTGGTGGCGTCGGCCATGGTGAACGGCACATCGAGAATCCGCGCCAGCGTTTGCGCCAGCAGCGTTTTACCGGAACCGGTGGGGCCGACCAACAAAATGTTCGACTTGGCGAGCTCAATGTCGTCTTTTTTGCCGGCTTCTTTCAGACGCTTGTAGTGGTTGTACACAGCCACTGAAAGGATTTTTTTCGCGACGTCCTGGCCAATCACGTATTGATCGAGTATGCCGCGAATTTCGTGCGGCACGGGCAAATCCGACTTGGCGTTCTTGCCGGATTTATCGCCCTGGATTTCCTCGCGGATGATGTCATTGCACAGCTCGATACACTCGTCGCAAATAAACACCGACGGGCCGGCAATCAGCTTGCGCACTTCATGCTGGCTCTTGCCACAGAATGAGCAATACAGAAGTTTTTCGCCGCTCGCTTTTTCTGACATCGTTAGTCGTCCCTGTTGCTTAATAAAACCTGTCTACGCCGCCTGCACATCCGCACGCGACGTCAGCACTTTATCCACCAGACCGTACTTCACGGCCTGTTCGGCACTGAGGAAGTTATCACGATCGGTGTCCTTGCTCACGGTATCGACAGCTTGCCCGCTGTGGTGCGCCATGATTTCGTTAAGTCTTTGTTTTAAAAACAAAATTTCTTTGGCGTGAATTTCGATATCCGACGCCTGGCCGCGAAAACCGCCCAGCGGCTGGTGAATCATTACGCGCGAATTCGGCAGGCAAAACCGCTTGCCTTTGGCACCCGCCGTCAACAACAACGCGCCCATGCTGGCCGCCTGCCCCACGCACATGGTGCTGACATCGGGCTTGATGAACTGCATGGTGTCGTAAATTGCCATGCCAGCAGTCACCGAACCACCCGGCGAATTGATGTAGAAATAGATATCCTTTTCAGGATTCTCTGATT
>CAIYZJ010000246.1 GCA_903930675.1 uncultured Hyphomicrobiales bacterium | reverse complement strand
TTCACTCATTCACTCATTCACCCGCCCTACTCGTTATCGCGGACCATCTGGCGGAAACGCACCAACTCGTAGTCTTCGCCCCTCTCGACAACACCTAAGGGCATCAGCAGCAGGCTGACACCATCCGTGTCGATTTCGAGGTTCTGCCCCGGCACCCAGGCGCCAGAGCGCAACAGCACCATCGCCTCGCCGCTGGAGGCATGCGACAAGGGGTCAAGCAGGATACCCAATTCGCTGGCTTCGTTGCCACCCGGCTGGCCGCTTGGCATGCGCAGGAGGACAATCGAGGCCGATTTGGCGATGGTCTGTATGCCCACCGAAGCCTGCTGCGGCTTATCGCGGCTCAAACGGCGCAGCACGCCAACCACCCAATTTTTGCCGCCTTCGGGCTGCAAGCCAAGCAGGCAACCGATTTTCAGCCAATCGCCCTTGATCTGCGGAATCATCGCGCCAAACCCGCCGGCGCTGACGTTTTGCACAATCCAGCTCTCCTCCGCAGCCTCGTCGAAATCAAGCGTGCCTGCAGGCTCCAGCGCCCCCATCAAGCCGTCAAACCCATGGGTGACGACAAGCCGCGATTTGACCTGATGGCGCGGCGCCTTACGCTCGGGCGGCGAGCTCGACCAGTAGATCGCGATATGCTCGAGCACATCGAGTACGGTCGATGGCTCGTAGGCGCCGCCCAGATTGACGGCAGAGGGCACGGCACCGGTCGATTTGATGATCTGCTGGACTTTTTCGATATCAGCCAGGCCGCTACCGGCGGAAAAATAGCGCAACATCGGCAGCGGCTGCGGCGGCTTGATCAGGCGCAGCGGCGCAACGCTGCCGGCCAGATCGACCCAATAGGCGCAGCCCTCGGTTTTCTCCAGTAGCACAAAACCTGGCGCGTAGTGCGCCACCAGACGCTCCATCAACTCCGTCTCAAGCGGCAACAGGCTGTCTGGCGAAGAGGCGCTGAACATGACCGCCTTGAGAAATTCGATCTCCGCTGAAGACTCACCCGGCACGCCCGGATACACCTGCACCTTTGCCTTGGCAAACTTACGCGACTCGGCCAGCGAGTAGATCTTGTAGAGGATGCCCCACAGCAGGGGGTCCATCGGGCCGTAGCGGAACGACTGCCACTTGAGCTGCGCCGCAAGGGCGCGCATGGCGCGCACCGCCAACAAGGGCATCGTGTTCTTCAGCGCGTCACCGCCCCTGGCACCGGTGGCATACAGATCGATACAGGTGGCCAGCGACATCGCCGCCTGCCGCCAGTAAGCAAACAGCACGAGCCACAAACGGTTTTCCTGGAACTTGGAAGGGCGGATCGCGCCAAGGTAGTCGCGCGACAGCTTGCGCGCGTGCACCTGCGCCGACTCATCCAGCAGCAGCAGCAGTTGCGCCCGGTGTTCGGGCTTGAAACCCTCTGCGGCTCCCACAGATTCGAGCCAGCTTGTCAGCTCCTCGATGGCCTTGAAGGCGTCATTGACCGGCACTTCCTCAAGGATGCGTTTCGCCTCCTTGAGATCGGCCATCGGATGATCGGGCTTACTTCTCCGGAACAGCTGCAGCATTGGATTCCCTTCCCGAAGTCCGATGCGAAATACAATTCAGTGGCTAACGACATTCAATGTCGCTGGCGCTGACACTGACACAGACACTGGCGCTGACGCTAAGCACAAGCAAGCCATCCACAACGCACTGTCCTACTCGCCCAGCTGAACCCTCGGACGGCCTGGACGCGCCTTGGCCGCCCCCTGGACGCCCTACGCCGCACGGAGCCCGTTTGCACTGCAAGCACAGAGCATAGAACGCAGAACAAAAACCGTAAAGCAGGGTTGCCCCGCCACGCGCCGGTTTGTAAAACCATGCGCGGGCGTAGAGATTGGTGCCGATGACCGAAATAGAATCAATACTGATGTGCCACTAAGCCACTGACGAATAAGCAGAATATCAACAGTGTTTTCAGAACACAAGCCGAAAATACTTAAACATCGGCCGGTACTTAAAACGACCTCAGATAATCCAGATGCCCGCGGTCAAGGATGCGCATCAACGCCAAGTCCGATTCGGACGTGGGCTG
>CAIYZJ010000245.1 GCA_903930675.1 uncultured Hyphomicrobiales bacterium | reverse complement strand
GAAATAAGGGGTCAGATCGGTAAACATCGACACGATATGCCGGCGCAAATCCGGCGACAGGCCGAGCAATTCGGACAGACCCGATCCACCCGCGATCAGCTTCATCCCGTCGGGACCATCCGTCAAAACATCGCGCATCGACATATGGTCGCCCAGCGCGTCCAGAATGGTCCGTTCAACCTGCGAGCCCAGAAAAATATGGGCATTGGCCAAAGCCAGATCAGAGTCGAACAGCAGCACCCGCTGTTGCAGACGCTGGATCGCCACAGCAAGATTGATCGACAAATAGGTTTTGCCGACGCCTCCCTTGCCGCTGGTGATGGCTATGGACTGGGGTCGGATCAAGCTGCGCTCCCCAATCCCATCATCATGGCTTCGGATGCAGGCAGACTGCCCTGGATCAGCTTTTCGAGCATGGCGATATCGGGCTCGTACAAACCGCGCACCAGATGCGCATTGACCGACATGAAGGCCACACCCGGCCCGTTCATGCTCAGATCACACAGCACGGGCAGGGTCACGCGCGCCTCGTCCAGCTTGGTCAGAGCAATCGCATCGAGCTTGGGGAAGCGTTCGCGCATGGATTCAAGGCTTTCTGCCGACAGATTGGACGACACCACACCGCAGCGGAACAAAGGAGCCAATTCGCTGGTGTTTTCGAGCACATCCAGCAATTCGGCGCATTCACGCGGATCAGATGGCATATCAACAAACATCGACAGACGGCGACCTGCACTTTCGGCCAGACTGGCCAGTTCGGCAGAGCGCTCGATATCGATCACCGGCACATCGAGAATGCGGCCATGGGCGCGCAGCTGCTCGGACGCACCGAGACGGCTGGTATCGGCATTCACGAAAGTGATCTTTTCATCGGGCATCGCCATGCGCATGCGCGCGGCGATCTGCGACAGCAAGGTGGTCTTGCCCGAACCCGAAGGGCCAAGGGTGACGACAACGCGCGGGCCTTCTGCAAAGTTCGGGGCCGCCTTGTGCATCATGCGCTTGGCAAGGAAACGGGCGAAGCGGCCATCGCTATGGCCTTCGTCGAGCGCGCCCGATTGTGCCAGATAGACCGAGATCAGCGCAGGGCTTGCGCCCGCTGCCTTCAAGCCGCCCATCAGCATTTGCGAGCCGAGCATCGATTTGATTTCATTGACCGACTTTTCAAGAGCCGCCAACCGGCCTGCCTCGATTTCCGAGAAGGAAGGCTTTGTCACGGGCTTGGGCTGGGTCGACGGTGTGGGCGGACGCGCGCCACCGGTGACCCGACGGTCGAACTGGCGGGCTGTTTCGTTCAGCAAGCGGTCGAATTCCATCGCCTTTTCTGACTTGATGGCCGGCTTTGTGACCGGTGCGAAAGACAGATGCGTGTCATCATCTTCACCGATCGAGAGATCATAGGAAGGCTTTTTGGGGCTTTCCGACCTGACCTGCTTTTCAACGAAAGCCTGCGCCTGCGCCTTGGCCAGCGCAAAAGCCCGCATTTTCGGGTCTGTCGGCAATTCGTCGGGCAAAGCCGCCGTATCACGCTTGGGGTGCCCCACGACGATCTCGATCCCGCCATTGACCTTTTTGGTCGACAGAATGACCGCATCTTCACCAATCTCGCGATTGATCTTGATCATCGCTTCGCGGCTGTCTTCGGCAAAAACCTTTGTGCGCATCATCATCAATCAGCTCCTTACTCGGTACCACCGATCACAGCGATCACATTGATACGCTTGGTCTCGGGAATTTCTTTGTATGACAGGACCAGCGCATCGGGGATGGACTGGCGGATAATGGAAGAGAGTTCACGGCGCAGGATCGGAGCCGTCACCAGAACCAGCGATTTGCCGGCCTGCGACAGGATGCGATATTGCTCCTGAAGGGATTCAACGAGTTTGCGGGCCAGACCCGGCTCGATCAGCGAGGTGTCGCGGCCCGGCTGGCGCGCGCTCTGCACAATCAGCTGTTCCAGACCCGGATCGAGCGTGATGACAGAGAGGGCTTCTTTCGGGCCCGAAGCGCGCTGCACGATGATCGGAGCCAGTGCGATACGCGCGGTTTCGATCAGATCATCGGGTTCACGCGACTTGGCACCGGCCAGAGCTTCGAGAATACGGCGCAGATCGCTGATGGAAATCTGCTCGATGATCAAGGCCTTCAGCACCTGTGTCAGCTGGGCCAGCGTGATCACCTTCGGCACCAGACCCGACACAAGGCTCGGGGCCGATTTCGAGACGTGATCCAGCAGCGTCTGCACATCGTCCTGACCCAACAGGTCGGCCGCACGCTGCATCAAGACCTGATGCAGATGGGTGGCGACCACGGTCGAAGGCTCGACCACGGTGTAACCGGCGGCGATGGCGCGCTGTTTGTCGATCGGGTCGATCCAGACGGCATCGAAGCCGAAGGTCGGATCTTTCACCGCTTCGCCAGGGATCACCACATTGCTGGAGCCGCTCTCGATGGCCAGCAAACGACCGGGATAGACAACATCTTCGGCGACAATCGCCCCGCCGATGGTGATGCGATAGGCCGAAGGCGACAGAGTGAGATTGTCGCGGATACGAACAGCCGGAAACACGAAGCCGAGATCACGCGACACATGCTTGCGGATGCCGGTAATACGCGCCACCAGCGCGCTTTTGTCGGCATCCTCGATCAACGGGATCAGGCCATAGCCCACTTCAAGCAACAAGGAGGAGGACACCGAAACATCCTCGATGGTCAGCTGTTCTTCCTTGTTGTCAGAATTGCTGAAGGATTCCTTGGCAGCCGCAGCTGCAGCCGCGGCTTCATCGGCTTCGGCCTGTTCATCGGCCGGAATATCGGTGGAATAATAGGCCACAGCCGCCGCACCGGCCGCACCGATCAGGAAGATCACGCTCGGCATGCCGGGGATCAGGCCCAACAAAGCCAACATACCGGCCACAGGCCACCAGGCGCGGCGCATGCCGACCTGACGCATGAGCTGCTGGCTCAGATCCTGCCCGCCTGAGCTGCGGGTTACAATCACGGCGGTGGCAATCGACAGCAACAGCGAAGGCACCTGCGCGACCAGACCGTCGCCGACCGACAAGGTAATATAAGTGCGCGCGGCGGCATCGAAAGTCAGGCCATGCTGGGCCATGCCGATGATCAGACCACCGAAGATATTGATGGCCAGAATCAAAAGGCCGGCGATGGCATCGCCCTTCACGAATTTGGTGGCACCGTCCATGGAGCCATAGAAATCTGCTTCCTGCCCGACTTCGGAGCGGCGCTTGCGCGCCTGATCGGGGGTCAACAGGCCCGCATTCAAATCGGCATCGATCGCCATTTGCTTGCCGGGCATCGCGTCCAGGGTAAAGCGGGCTGTCACTTCCGAAACTCGGCCGGTACCCTTGGTGATCACCACCAGATTGATGACGATCAGAATGCCGAACACAAGCATGCCGACGACGAAGTTGCCGCCGATCACGAATTCACCGAAGGCCTGAATAACCTTGCCCGCTGAATCGGTTCCCGTATGGCCATGGACAAGCACGACACGGGTCGACGCCACGTTGAGCGCCAGGCGCAACACGGTGAGAAACAGCAAGACTGTGGGGAAGGACGAGAATTCAAGCGGGCGATAGGTGTTGACGCTCACCATCAGCACCGACAGCGACAACAGGATGTTAAGTGTAAAGAAAATATCGAGTACCAGAGGCGGCAGCGGGACAACCATCATCAGGATGAAGGTGATCAGCGCCAGGGGCAGCACAGACGAGCGGGCAATCTGCCCCAAGCCTAGCTGTTGGTTATTTGACACTGTATCAGCCACACTATTCACTCCACACGTCGGATTTCCGTCACCTTATGGCGAGAAACCGACAAAACACGGGCTTGCCAACAGGACCGGCAGGCTCGTTTCCATTAAAGCAAGGGCCATGCCAACGAATTTTTAACCATCTTTTCGGTTTCGGCACGATATTTGCTTTAGTTCGTTTCAGTTGCCTCGTGCAGAGTTGTGTAAGGGATTTTTACCCGTGAAAAGAGTGTTCGTCGTTGCTTTGTTATCGTCACTGTTGGGCGGATGTGTCTCAACATCAGGGGGCATGTCTGCCTCCGATG
>CAIYZJ010000244.1 GCA_903930675.1 uncultured Hyphomicrobiales bacterium | reverse complement strand
CTACCAACTCTCCGCATCGACCGGCGCGACGCGGCCCGACAGCTGGATCGACATCGAAGGCGGCATCGGCACCCTGCTGGCCTATGCCTCGAAGGGCCGCCGCGAATTGCCCAACACGCGCGTGCTGGTGGATGGCGATGTCGAAGAGCTGTCGCGCGACGGCAGTTTTTCTGCCCAGCATATTTTCACCCCGCTCGAAGGCGTGGCGGTGCATATCAATGCCTATAATTTTCCCTGTTGGGGCATGCTGGAAAAGATAGCACCGACCTTGCTGGCGGGCATGCCCGTGCTGATCAAACCGGCCAGCCAGACCGCCTATCTGACCGAGTTGATGGTGCGTGCCATCATCGGCAGCGGCTTGTTGCCCGAAGGCGCGATGCAGCTGGTCTGCGGGTCGGTCGGTGATCTACTCGATCATGTCAACGAGCAGGACGCGGTGACCTTTACCGGTTCGGCTGAAACCGGACGGATGCTGAAAACCCATCCTGCCATAGTCTCCAATGCGGTGCGGTTCACGATGGAGGCCGATAGCCTCAATGCCGCCATTCTGGGCGAAGATGCCGCACCGGGCACCGAGGAATTCGATCTGTTCGTGCGCGAGGTCGTGCGTGAAATGACGGTGAAAGCGGGACAGAAATGCACGGCCATCCGCCGCGTCATCGCGCCGCAAGGCCATTGCGAGGCGCTGGTTGCAGCACTTGATACCAAATTGGGCGCGATTGCGCTCGGCAATCCCGCGGATGAAAGCGTAAGAATGGGGCCGCTGGCCAGCCTGTCGCAGCGCGAGGAAGTGCGTGCGCGGATTCAGGATCTGGCCTATGAGGCCGAGATTGTCTCAGGCAATCCTGATCAATGCCATCTGGTGTCGGGGGATGCGGAGCATGGCGCCTTTATGAATCCCGTTATGCTTTATTGCGCCCGTCCCTTTGCGGCACATAGGGTGCATGATGTCGAGGCTTTCGGCCCCGTCAGCACGGTCATGCCTTACCAAACGCTCGAGGAAGCGGTGGCACTGGCGCGGCGCGGTCGCGGCTCGCTGGTCTCCTCGGTCTTTACCAATGACCCCGATACGGCCCGTGAGATGGTGCTGGGTCTGGCCTCTTTCCATGGCCGTGTGATGATAGGCAATCGGGTCAGCGCGAAAAGCTCGACCGGACACGGCTCGCCTTTGCCGGGTCTTGTGCATGGCGGTCCGGGTCGGGCTGGCGGCGGCGAGGAAATGGGCGGCATGCGCGGCGTCAAGCATTACATGCAGCGCACGGCGATACAGGGTGCGCCGGATTTGCTGAGTGCGGTCACAGGCCGCTGGATGCAAGGCGCGACGGCCCGCCATGACACGGTACATCCGTTCCGCAAATCGCTGGCCGAATTGGCGATCGGCGATCAGTTGGTGACGGCAAGCCGCACGGTGACGCTGGACGACATCGAGCATTTTGCCCATTTCACCGGCGACACATTCTATGCCCATATGGACGAGGAGGCCGCACGCCAGAATCCGTTTTTCGACGGACGGGTCGCGCATGGCTATCTGATCGTGTCCTTTGCGGCAGGCCTGTTTGTCGATCCCGCTCCCGGTCCCGTCTTGGCCAATTACGGGGTGGACAATCTGCGCTTTCTGACACCGGTCAATCCGGGCGATACATTGCAGGTGCAGCTGACCTGCAAGGAGATCAATCCGCGCAGCTCCGCCGAGCATGGCGAGGTGCGTTGGGATTGCCGCGTCACCAACCAGCACGCCAAAGTGGTGGCCCACTATGATGTGCTGACCATGGTGGCCAAAAGCTGGCCGCACTGACAAGGCGGGAAGGCGGTTCAGCGCACCGCCTTCAGCCCTTCCATGATCAAGGTGGTGGCAAGGCGTGCATAGTCCTCGCGGGTCATCGCTCCGCCATCGCGGAACCACATATAGACCCAGTTCAGCATGCCGAACAACGACATGGCGACCGGCATGATCAGCGGCCGGTCCTTGTTGTCAAGCGCGGGGTTGAGCTCGCGGATCACCTGCGTGAAGGGCTCGACAATCCGCCGCTCGATCCGGCGGATTTCGCTTTTCTGTTCGTCGGTCAGCGCGTCCATGCCGTTGAGCTGGACCTTGTGGTGGTTGTCGGCCCCGCGATAGGAATCCAGCACCGCCCAGATCAGGCCGTGCAGCCGGTTTTCCGGCGTTACAGCGAGGTCATTGGCGGCCTCCACTGCTGCATCGAGATCGCTCAGATGGGCGTGGATAATGTCGAAAATCAGTGCTCCCTTCGACGGGTAGTAATGGTAGAGCAAGGCCTTCGAGACATGGCAATGCGTGGCGATTTGTGACATCGACGCCTTTTCCATGCCCTGTTCGGCAAAGACTGCGGCGGCACTGGTCAGGATCAGTTGCCGCTTTTCCTCAAAGTCACTGGCGCGGGTGCGGGCCATTGGTTCAGTCCTTTATAGTCGGTTCCCTTGCGGGTCTGTCATGAGGCTATGACAGACCAAACCTTGCCGCGCGGTTATTGCCCTTTGGGGCGGTTATCGATGACGCGCTTGGCCTTGCCTTCCGAGCGGGCCACGCTGTCGGGATCCTTGATGTTGATCTTGGTCGAAACCCCGACAATACTTTTGATGTGATGGGCCAGTTCTTTGGCCGAGGCATCGCGGCTCTGGGCATCGGCTGCCAGATGCGTGCATTCCACATGCACGATCATGTTGTCCATCCGGCCCGCGCGGACCAATTCGATCTGGAAATGCGGGGCAAGGCCGCGGCATTTCAAAATCTGCTCCTCGATCTGGGTCGGAAATACATTGACCCCGCGCAGGATCATCATGTCATCCGAGCGTCCGGTGATCTTTTCGATCCGCCGCATCGAACGCGCGGTGCCCGGCAGCAGACGGGTCAGATCGCGGGTGCGATAGCGGATGATCGGCAGTCCTTCTTTGGTCAAAGTGGTAAAGACCAATTCCCCGATCTCGCCATCGGGCAGCACCGCGCCTGTGACCGGATCAATGATTTCCGGATAGAAATGGTCTTCCCAGATGTGCAAACCGTCTTTGGTTTCCACACATTCATTGGCGACACCCGGCCCCATGATTTCCGACAGGCCGTAAATATCGACGGCGTGCATGTCAAAGGCCTGCTCGATCTCCTCGCGCATGGCATTGGTCCACGGCTCGGCCCCGAAAATGCCGACGGCCAGCGAGCTCTTGCGCGGGTCGAGGCCCTGCCTGCGGAATTCGTCGAGAATCGACAGCATATAGGACGGCGTCACCATGATGATGCGCGGCTTGAAATCGCTGATCAGCGTCACCTGCCGCTCGGTCATCCCGCCCGAAATAGGCACCACGGTGCAGCCCAGCCGCTCCGCGCCGTAATGGGCACCCAGCCCGCCGGTAAATAGGCCGTAACCATAGGCGATATGGGCAATGTCACCGGCGCGCCCGCCCGAGGCCCGGATCGAACGGGCCATCAAATTGGCCCAGGTGTCGATGTCTTTGGCGGTATAGCCGACGACGGTCGGTTTGCCGGTGGTCCCGGAGGAGGCATGGATCCGCGACAGCTTTTCGCGCGGCACGGCAAACATGCCGAAGGGATAGGTGTCACGCAGATCGGTTTTGACGGTAAAGGGAAATTTGGCAAGATCGGCCAGTGTCTTCAAATCGGACGGATGTACGCCTGCCGCATCAAACCGCTCTTTGTAAAAAGGCGAGTTGTGATAGGCGTGGTCGAGCGACCATTTCATGCGGTCGAGCTGCAGGCCGGTGATCTCGTCGCGCGATGCGGTTTCAATCGGTTCCAGATCGCCCGGACGCGGTGACAGATCCTCCATAGTAGCCTCCCTCGAAATCTCGTCTTTTGAATGCGGTTTTTGCTGTGGCTTATTCGGGCAGATGCGTACCTTTGATGGTGCGTGAATACCCTCGGAATTCGGCAATGTGCTCGCCGTTCTGGTTGGTGACTGTGATGTCGTAAATGCCGCCGCGTCCTTTGCGCGACACTTCGCGCGCCGAGGCGCTTAGCCTGTCGCCGACAAAAGCCGGGCTGATAAAACTGATCGAGGCCATCTGCGCCACCGCATTCTGGTTGTAGCTGTTGCAGGCAAAGGCGAAGGCGGAATCGGCCAGCGTAAAGATGCAGCCGCCGTGGCAGGTGGCATGGCCATTGGTCATCCAGTCCTGCACGGTCATCGACATCGTGGCCTGTCCGGCATCGATCCGGTCCAGCACCATGCCGAAATGCTGTGTGGTGTGATCACCCGTAAACATTTGATCGGCGCAGGCTTTCGCCAATTGTTGCGGGTCGAGGGTGGCTGCGGAGGGTTTGGGTGCAGATGTTGTCACTGGCCTGTGAACTCCGGTTTGCGCTTTTGCAGGAAGGCGGCAACCCCTTCGGCATAATCGGCACTGCGGCCGGCGCGGCTTTGCAGATCGCGCTCCAGATCAAGCTGGGCCTCGAGCGGCTGGCCTGCGGCATCCTGAATCGCCAGCTTGGTCATGCCGAGCGCCTGCGTCGGCCCCGCGGCAAGGCGTTGGGCCAAAGCGGTAGCTTCCTCGAGCAGATGGTCGTCGCCGACCCATTTCCATATCAGGCCCCATTGGGCGGCCGTTTCGGCATCCAGCGGTTCGGCGGTCATAGCCAGCGCCTTGGCGCGCGGCTCGCCCAGAATACGCGGCAGCGACCACGAGCCGCCCGCATCCGGAATCAATCCGATTTTGGAAAAGGCCTGAATGAAGCGTGCCGATTTGGCGGCAATCACGATATCACAGGCCAGTGCCACATTGGCTCCCGCGCCCGCCGCAACGCCGTTGACCGCACAGATCACTGGCTTGGGCAGGCTGCGGATCAGCCGAACCAGCGGATTGTAGAAGTTTTCCAGCGTCTGGCCGAGATCAGGCGGGCCATTCTGCTTGCTCGGATCGCGGTCGCCCAGATCCTGCCCCGCACTAAAGCCGCGCCCCGCGCCCGTGAGCAAAACCGCCCGCACGGCGGGATCGGCATGGGCGCGCTCGAAACCGGCGCGCAAGGCCAGATGCATCTCCTGATTGAACGAGTTGAGCTTGTCGGGACGGT
>CAIYZJ010000243.1 GCA_903930675.1 uncultured Hyphomicrobiales bacterium | reverse complement strand
CCATCCGGCTCGCCTTTGACACGAAAACCTGTCACAAGCATAAGATTGCCGTCCCGCCGATTGAAAGTGCCCCTTTGTGACCGACCCGTCCACCCAAGCCAAATCCGAAGCCAAATCCGGAGCCGCCGAACAGCCCGAAACATCCAAAGCGGTGTTTACCAATGGCTCGATCATGCGCCATGTCAGCGTGATGACCGCATCGGGCAGCATCGGACTGGTGGCGATTTTTGCGGTGGATTTCCTGTCGCTGCTCTATGTCTCGTGGCTGGGTGACGTCAATCTCACCGCAGGAGTGGGCTATGCCACCGCGGTGCTGTTTTTCTCGACCTCGGTCAATGTCGGACTGATGATCGCCATCGGGGCGAGCGTCTCGCGCGCTTTGGGGGCGGGCGACGGCGTACGGGCCCGCGGGCTGGCCGCGACCTCGCTGGTCATCTGCCTCTTGGCCAGCGCCGTTGTGATCGTGCTGGTGATGCTGGCGCTCGGCCCCTTGCTGACAGCTTTGGGGGCACGCAACGAGGCCTATGATGTCGCCTATCGCTTTTTGCTGATCTGCATGCCGTCCAACCTGTTGCTGGCGATCGGCATGGGATTTTCCGGCCTGTTGCGGGCGGTGGGGGATGCGCGGCGCGCCATGCTGGTGACGCTGATCGGCGGCTGCATCACCGCCGCCATCGACCCGATCATGATTTTCGGGTTCGGTCTGGGCACCGAGGGGGCGGCATGGGCCACCGTGATCTCGCGGATGATCTATTGCGGCTTGGGCTATTATGGCGCGGTCAAGGTGCATGATCTGGTCGGCCCGTTCACAATGAAAGGCTTCAAGGGACATGCCACCGTCATCATGGCCGTGGCCGCGCCCGCCATCCTGACCAATATCGCAACCCCTGTGTCCAACGCCTTCATGACGGCGATCATCGCGCCGTTCGGCGACGAGGCGGTGGCCGCCAATGCCATCATCACCCGTCTGGTGCCCTTGGCATTCGGCACTTTGTTTGCGCTGTCGGGGGCGGTCGGCCCGATTTTCGGGCAAAATCTCGGGGCCGGACAGATGGGGCGGGTGCGCGATACGCTGACCGCCTCGCTCAAACTGTCGGCGGCACTGGTGGCCGGAGCCTGGCTGATCCTGATCATCGGCGCGGACTGGCTCGGTGTCCTGTTCAAGGCCGAAGCGGATACGGCCATGCTGCTGCGGTTCTTTTGCGAAATTCTGGCAGGCACATGGCTGTTCAACGGCGGTCTGTTTGTCGCCAATGCCGCCTTCAACAATCTCGGTGCGCCTTTGCTGGCCACCGTGTTCAACTGGGGTCGCGCCACCATCGGCACCATTCCCTTCGCCTATGCGGGGGCAGCCCTTGCGGGAGCCAAAGGCGCTTTGCTCGGGCAGGCGTTGGGTGCCATCTGTTTCGGAATCGCTGCCGTGTTCTGGGCCTATCGTCTGATTGCCAAATCGGGCCAAGGCGCGCACAACTGATGCACCTGCAGAGATGTTCAGGGCGTACGGTTTAGAAGAGTGAGAAAAAAATGGTCAATCCGTTCGATGTCATGACCAAATTCGGCAATCCGTTCTTTCAGGAACAGGCCCCGCGGTTCGGCATGAGCCAGACCGACATCATGCGCGCCACAGCCGCGCTGATGCCCGCTTTCATGTATGGCTTGCGCCAGCAGGCCCCCGCACATCATGACTGGCTGGCGATGTTCCAGCCCGAGCGTGTGAGATCGGTCGATCCGATGCAGCTGTTTTTCGGCACCACTCCCGCCGTCAACCCGATTGCCGAACAGGCCGCGATGATCAGCGGCATCAATGCCAAGATTTTGCAGGATTTTCTGCCCGTGATGGCCGAAACACTGGCCAAGGGCCTCGGTCAGGCCGCTTTTCATCCTGCCCAAACGCCCTCTCAAGCACCCTCCCAAGCGCCCTACCCTGCCCCGACCGACAGCCGCAAGGCGGCAGAGGATGGCGGATCTGCATGGGGGATGATGATGGCGTCGATGATGGGGCTGGCTCCCGAAGAACCCGAGCCCGAGCCCGAACCCGAATTGCCGCCCGATCCGGTCGAACAAAGCGTGGATGCTTTCGCGCAGATGCTGGCCACCAGCCGCGAGGCGCAGGAACAGCATATCCATTCGATGCAATCCATCATCAGCCGGATGATGGGCGGGGCTGGTTAATCGATCAGTCCGGGAGGCAGCGGCGCATTCCAGTATTGGGCGAGACTGTCGGCAATGCCGATGATCGACCAGATGATGCCCATGCCGAAAATCCAGGCCAGAAAAGCATATTGGGCGGCGCGCTGGTCTTGCCCGCTGATGAGTGATTTCAAAGTCCGCAAACGCATAGTCTGGTTTCCAACATCCTGTCGATGCGGCCACACTGCCCCGCCGCCTCTGTTGAAAAAGTTAACAGATCTCAATCTTTGGCGGTTGCGCCCCTGCTTTCAGGCGAAATGGTGAATCGGAGGTAACCAATATCAGGCGCGGCGCAGGGCCATCACATTGCCCGCCAGCACCAGCACAAGCCCCAGACACGACATCGGGCTCCACTGGTAATTCTCGAACAGGGTCGAGATCCCGAGTGCCAGCACCGGAAACATCACGGTCGTATAACCCGCGAGCGCCGCACCCACCCGCCCCAACAGGGTCAGATAGGCAAAAAAGGCCAGAATGGTCGAGACGGTCGACAGCCACAACAGCGAGCCGAGATAGGTCGGCGTATAATCGATCGTAAATTCCACGCCTTTGAACAGGGCGACACATCCCAGCCAAGTCGCCCCGTAAAACATGCCCCAGCTATTGGCCGACACCACCGAAGTGCCTTTGCCCTGGATCCGCCCCGACAGCATATTGCCTGTCACAAAAAAGCAGACGCCGAGACCGGCAAAGCCCAAGCCCCGCAATGTGCCCTCGTGTTGCGACAAGAGGGTCTCGGGCCCGAACATCAAAGCGACACCGACAATGCCGACCGCGGCCGCACCCAGAATCCGGCGCTGGATCGGCTGTTTGAGCACAATCGACCCGACCAGCGGGTTGATCACCGCCACCATCGAGAACACCACGGCCAGCAGACCCGAATTGATGGTCAGCGCCGCATTGTAAAACATCAACAGATTGTTGGAAAAAATACACGCCCCCAGACAGGCCAGCCGCACATGCTGTTTGGGCGAGAAGCGCAAGTTCTGGCCCGTCATCACGGCCCAGCACATCATCAGGCCGGTACCCGCGGCAAAGCGGTAGAACAGCGATACTTCGGGCGCCACCACGCCCACCTGCAAATGCATGGCAAACCACGACGTGCCCCATGCAAACACCGCGGCGGCATAGAGGATATAGTCATAACGCTGCATTTTGGGGACAAGGCGCGTGGGCACGGTTTCACCGGATCAAGGGGCGGGAATGGTCGTCAGCAATGGTATCGCCCGCAGTGTTCAGGCGACAGAGGGATCTTATCCGACAAGCACAGGCCAAGCCATGCCGATCCGCTCATGTCTGACAGGCATTTGCGCGACAGGTGCAATCAGAGCAGGTTTTCCTTGAAAATCCGGTCGGCATCCTTGCTCCAGTCCCGACCGTAACGGGCCAGAAGATGCTCTGCCAATGTGCGGCCATCGGCAATGATCGCATCGAGCGGATCAAGGTAGATTTCCTCGCCGAGGCCACGCGCCTGCAAGCCCTGTCGGGCAATTGCCAAAGCATCGCGGGCAATGTCGCGCACCGTCCGGCCACGCGAGACGGTGTTGAGGGCCGAAACCGGCACTTCGTCGCGCAAAGTCTGCCTGTCTTGGGCCGTCCAGTCTTTGACCAGAGCCCAAGCCGCTTCCAGTGCGGCATCGTCATACAGCAGGCCGACCCAGAAGGCGGGCAGTGCATTGAGCATATCGGCGGGTCCGGCATCGGCCCCGCGCATTTCGATATAGCGTTTCAACCTGACGTCGGGAAACAGCGTCGACAGGTGGTTGACCCAATCCGACAGGGTCGCCCGCACACCCGGCATCGCGGGCAAAGTGCCATTCATCAGATCGCGGAAGGAGGCGCCTGCAACATCGTGATAGGTGTCACCGCGCTTGACGAAATACATCGGCACATCCAGCGCCCATTCGGTATAGCGGTCAAAGCCCATGCCGCTCTCGAAGGCGAAAGGGATCAGCCCCGAACGGTCGGCATCGGTATGTCGCCAGATTTCACCGCGCGTCGACAAAAAGCCGGTGGCCCTGCCGTCCATCACCGGCGAATTGGCAAACAGAGCGGTGGCAATCGCCTGCAAGGCCAGACTGACCCGCATTTTCTTGACCATATCCGCTTCGGACGAGAAATCGAGATTGACCTGCACCGTGGTGGTGCGGAACATCATATCAAGGCCCATCGTGCCGACTTTGGGCATGTAATTGGCCATGATCTGGTAACGGCCCTTCGGCATCACCGGCGTCCGGGCGCGTGACCAGACCGGACTACAGCCGAGCGACAGGAAGGATATGCCCAAGCGCTCGCCGATCCGGTGGACCGCATCCAGATGGCCCTGCAATTCGGCTGCGCCCGCATGCAAATCAATCAGCGGCGCACCCGACAGTTCGAATTGCCCGCCCGGTTCGATCGAAATCGCCCCGCCGCCGACCGAATCAGCCAGCCCGATGATCGACGCCCCGTCCATGATCGGTTCCCAGCCGCTCTCTTGCGCCAGTGCATCCAGCAAAGCCCCGATGCCATGCGGCCCGCCATAGGGTACAGGCTCGGTCGTGCCGGTCAGGAACGGAACCTTTTCATGCTCGGTGCCGATCCGGAACTCGGAGACAGGCTTGGGGCCCTTTTCAAACCAGGCGACCAACTCGTCGCGGCTCTCAATCGGGGTGGGATCAAATTGGTCGCGGGCCATAATTTCTTCCGGTTGCAGCAAGTGACAAATGTAACACGACAGGGCTCACAAAGCGAAGCAGGTAAAATGTAAGCATTTTTGGGAATTCAAAAATATTACATTCTTTTTATGTAATATCGCCGCAAACAGCCTGTACAAAAGCCAGAGCGGCAACGGCTGCTGTGTCGGCGCGCAGGATACGCGGCCCCAGTGACAGGACAATGACATCGGGCTGGGCCAGAAGCAGCGCGCGTTCGGCATCCGAAAACCCGCCTTCGGGACCGACCAGCACCGAAATCGGCCTGTCGGGAGCAATAGCGGCAAGGGCCTGCAAGGGCGAGGTCACTGGAGCGGCCTCGTCGCAAAACACCAGCACATCACCCTCTGCCCGCTTGGAAAGCATGGTTTCCAGCTTTTGCTCGGGCAGCACGTCCGGCACCGCGATCATGGTGCATTGTTCGGCAGCCTCGACCGCATTGGCCTGCATCCGTTCCAGATTGAGACGCGACACCATCGTGTGCTGGGTCATCACCGCGCCGATGCGGGCCGCGCCCATCTCGACGGCTTTTTGCACCATATAATCCAGCCGCGCCTGTTTGAGCGGCGCAAAGAAATAGCTGATCCGGCCTTGCGGAGCGGGTGGACGCAGGGCCTGACCGAGATGGATTGTGACGGCCTTGCGGCCGGTTTCGGCAATATGGCCGCGCCATTCGCCGTCACGGTTGTTGAAGGCAATCACCACATCGCCGGTTTTGGCGCGCATCACGCGATCGAGATAATGCGATTGTTCGGGCGACAGCACCACATCCGCGCCTGCGTGCAGCGATGCTTCGACAAAGAGCCTGTGTGCGCGATGATCGGTCCGCATGATCCATCCTGAAGTGGCCGTTGAAGTCCCCCCTCATAAACCGATCCCGACAAAAAGGGGAGAGTGCAGACCATACCCGCTGTCATGGATCAGCCATGATTGACCGATAACAACCCCTGCAAGGCAAAATCGCTAAAACTTGCCACTTGCCTGCAGCTTGGTTATTAAAAAAACGAAATGTGACGACGCGGAGCGACCGGACTGATGAACGCACGTCTTATGATCAAACAGAATGTGATCCTGCGCCACTCCAGACGCGCTGCGGCCAGCCTGCTGGTCATGCTCGCAATGACAGGTCTGGCCCACGCACAAGCGAACGAGTGCAACGCGCTGGGCATGAGTTTCCAGAAGCGGCAGGCCACCATCGAACAGATCCAGAGCTTCAACAAGAAGCCCCCGACAGCCGATGTCGCCTGCGCCTCTTTCACGCGTCTGGTGTCACAAACCAACGAGTTGATCAAATCCGTCGAGGAAAACGGCGCGTGGTGCCATGTGCCGCAAGAAATTTTGCCGGGGCTGCAGTCCCAGGTGCCGCAAATTGCCGAAGGCCGCAAAAATTCCTGCGCCGCGGCCGAGCAGCAGCGCAAGGCCAAAACCGCGCCCTCGGCCAGCCCGTTCGGCGGTGGCGATTCCGTGATCGGCGGGGCCGTGAAAATGCCCAAAGGTGCTCTGTGAGGCTTGCCGGCCTCACCATGACAGGGGATTGATCCCCCGTGACGGACTCCAAACCGGACTTGCCGGCTGATCAGATCCTCCCGAAGGACGCGCTGCCCGATGCCGCCCCTTTGAATTGGGTCGATCATTGGGCTCCTCAAGCATGGCGGCCGCTGTTGCGACTGGTGCGGATCGACCGCCCGATCGGCTGGTGGCTGTTGCTGTTGCCGTGCTGGTGGTCCTCGGCCCTTGCAGCGGTGGCAACCGGCCAGCCCTATCCCGATCCTGTCCATCTGATCCTGTTTCTGGTCGGCGCCATTGCCATGCGCGGGGCGGGCTGTGTCTATAACGACATCATCGACCGCGATCTCGACCGTCAGGTTACCCGCACCCGCAACCGCCCGCTGGCCAGCGGCGCGGTCAGCGTCAAAGCCGCACTGGTCCTGCTGGCCGGACTGGTCGCCATCGGCCTCATGGTGCTGTTGTCCTTCAACCTGTTCAGCGTGATTTTGGGTTTTTGCTCGCTCGGGCCGATCCTGGTCTATCCTTTCATGAAGCGCATCACCTCATGGCCGCAAGCCGTGCTGGGGCTGGCTTTCGCATGGGGCGGACTGATCGGCTGGAGTGCGGTCACCGGATCGCTGGCACTGGCCCCCTGTCTGGTCTATCTGGCCGCCATTTTCTGGACCATCGGCTACGACACCATCTATGCCATTCAGGATTTCGACGATGACAGCGTCGCCGGTATCCGCTCCACCCCGCGCCTGTTCGGGGCGTGGACGCAAATCATGGTCGGCCTGTTTTTTGGTCTGGCGGTTGCCGTGCTGGCTTGGGCCTATGCGATCACCGGCACCGGACTGGTCGCGCGCGCCGGATTGGTCGTCTTTGCCCTGCATCTGGGCTGGCAGGTGCTGAAAATCGACCTGAGAAACCCGGTTATGGCTCTCAAACTGTTCCGCTCCAACCGCGATGCCGGACTGATCCTGTTTGTGACACTGGCAGGCGATGCCCTGTTGCGGTTGTAACGCAAGCCATCTGCCCGTTTCGCGCTCTTGCCGCAGCGCAGCAAAATCGGTAGACAGTCCGGAGTGACTTCTTTCCCGCGCGCATTATATGGCTGGTCCCATGCTTCATTCTGTTGATCTCCCCGATCTTTTGGCTTTGAGCGAGGATGCCGCCAGACGCGGCGGCGAGCTGGCATTGGCGCATTTCAATCCGGGGTCCAAAACCAGCGCGGGCATCAGCTATAAAGACGGCGGCTCGCCTGTCACCGAGGCCGATCTGGCCGTAGACAGCTTTTTGAAGCAGCATCTGGGCGATATCCGGCCTGATTTCGGCTGGTTGTCCGAAGAAACCGCCGATTCGCCCGAACGGATGACCCATCAGCGCATCTGGATTGTCGATCCGATCGACGGTACCAAATCCTTCGCCCGCGGCGATCAGGACTGGACCATTGCGATTGCCCTGGTCGAACAGGGCCAGCCGGTGCTCGGCTGTATCTATGCCCCGACCACACAAGAGATGTTTACTGCCATTGCAGGACAAGGCGCGTTTTTGAACGGGGTACGCCTGTCGGGCGGCACCAGCCGGACGCTGGACGGTGCCCGCCTTGTCGGCCCCAAACCACTGGTCGATGCCCTGAGCGGCCATCATCAGGGCTTTGTGCGCACCGAGCGCGTCCATTCACTGGCTTTGCGGCTGGCCCGTATCGCGCAAGGCTGGGCCGATGCCGGAGTGGCAGAAGCCCATGCCCATGATTGGGATCTGGCCGCAGCCCATGCCATATTGAACGAGGCGGGCCTCGTGCTGCACACGCGCGAAAAGGCCGTGCCCACCTATAACCGCCCGACAACGCAACATGACGCGATTGCCGGTGGCCCGCTCCATCTCGTCACACCGCTGACAGACATGCTGCAACGCATCAATCTGGACAGGATCGCGGTGGAAGACGGAACTCCCTCACCCTCCTCCCACTAACCTTGCAAACGGAGATTTGTGATGACCGACAGCGTCCAGAAGCAATTGCCCCATCTCGTATTCGGGGGCGAACTTGTCAGCCTTGAGAGCACCGAGTTCCGCGATCTATCCGCGCTGGACATTGTCGGTATTTTCCCGAATTATGCCTCTGCCCATGCGGCTTGGAAAGCCAAAGCGCAATCAACGGTGGACAATGCCCATATGCGTTATTTTGTTGTACACTTGCACCGTTTGCTGGACCCGACCGGTTCGTAATCCTGCCCCGTCATCTCCATCACAGGATCGGCCTTTTTTGGTGAAATCTGCATCATGCTGAAGGCACTGGGTAAAAATATCGTGGTCCTGAAGGGCCTCGGTCTGATCCTTGCCGGCTATTTGCGGCTGGTGCGCGTCACCTCGCGCGTCACCTATGATCCCCCCGACATGCCCGAACGGCTGCGCAAAAGCAGTCCACTGATAGCCGCCCTCTGGCATGGGCAACATTTGATGATCCCCTATGCCAAGCCTGCCGATATGCCGTTTGCCGTGCTGATTTCACGCCACCGCGACGGCGAGATCAACGCTTCGGCCTGCAGCAATTTCGGTATCACCCCCATCCGCGGTTCGGGTGGCCGCCCCGACCAGAGCGAGCGCAAGGGCGGTGCGGGGGGCCTGCGCGCCCTGATCCGTTTTCTGTCAGAGGGTACAAGCGTCTGCATGACCGCCGATGTGCCCAAAGTGGCGCGTGTCGCCGGACCGGGTATCATCACACTGGCACGGTTGAGCCAGAAACCGATTGTCCCGATTGCCGTGATTTCCAAACGCCACCATATTTTCGACAGCTGGGACCGCGCCACCATCGGCCTGCCGTTCAGCCATCTGGTGATTGCGATGGGCGAACCGGTCACGGTCGCCCGCGATCTCGACGAAGACCAACTCGAAGCCCTCCGGAAACAGCTGGAAACCCGGCTCGATCTGCTGCATGAACGGGCCTATCAACGGGTCGGGGCAGTTGATCCCGGACGTGACCTCGGAACAGGACAGCGATCATGATCGGCAATCTGGCTCTGGGATTATACAGCTTCGTCACCTCGCTCGGCCGCCTGTTCGTCTACGGCCTGTTGCGTCACCGCATGGGCAAGGGCAAGGAAGACGTGGTGCGCTGGGCCGAGCGGCGCGGACGCCCCTCGATGAGCCGTCCCGAAGGGCCGCTGGTCTGGGTGCACGGGGCGAGTGTGGGCGAAACCATCTCGATCCTGCCGATTGTCGACCGGATTCTGGCCGAAGGCGTCAATGTGCTGATCACTTCGGGCACGGTCACCTCGGCCCGTCTGCTCGACCGTCGCCTGCCGCCCGGTGCCTATCACCAATATCTGCCGATGGATGTGCCGCTCTATATGCAGCGCTTTTTCAACCATTGGCGGCCCGATCTCGGCCTGATCGCCGAATCCGAATTGTGGCCCAACATGCTGATGGCCGCCGACAAGCGTACTATTCCGGTGGTGCTGATCAATGCCCGCATGTCCGCGCGCAGCCATCGGCGCTGGAAGCGGTTTCCCCGCATCGCCCGTTCGCTGATGACGCGGCTTGATCTCTGTCTGGCCCAGTCCGAAGATGATGCCCGCAGGCTGACCGAATTGGGTGCGCCGCGCGTGACCGTGACCGGCAATCTCAAATTCGATGTGCCCGCCCCGCCTGCCGACCATGCCAAAGTGGCCGCCCTTGAAGGCCTGATCGCCGGACGCACGGTCTGGATCGCCGCTTCCACCCATCCCGGCGAAGAACAGGCGATCCTTGAAACCCATAAGGCCTTGAGCAGCCGGATTCCGCATCTGCTGACCATCATCGCCCCGCGCCATCCGCAACGTGGCGGCCCTCTTTTTGATGCCGCACAGGCTTTGGGCATCACTTGCGGGCGCCGCAGCCAGCGCGCGCTGCCGACCGAGGATGTCGGCCTGTATGTGGTCGATACCATCGGCGAAATGGGTCTGTTCTACCGTGTGTCGCCCTTGGCCTTCATGGGCGGATCGCTGGTCAATCACGGGGGTCAGAACCCGATCGAACCGGCCAAGCTCGGCACCGCAATCCTGCACGGCCCGCATGTGCATAATTTCGTCGATACCTATTCCCGCCTCGATCTCGATCAGGGCGCACGCGAAATCAGCGCGGAGACACTGACAGAAACGGTCGGCGAGTTGTTGGGCAATCCCGCACAGATGCGCGAGATGAGCCGCACCGCCAGTCAGGTGATCGTCTCCCTGTCGGGTGCGGCGGACCGGACCATGAGCGAAATCGCACCCTTTCTGGTGCGCATGCATATCGAAAGCCGCTGATGCGCGCGCCGTCTTTCTGGTGGCAGCCCAAACCCACTGTTCTGGCGCGTCTTCTGTCCCCGCTCGGCTGGCTTTATGGCCGTATCACAGCCTTACGCATGGCACGGACCGGCCACACAGCCGCTTGCCCCGTCATCTGCATCGGCAACTGGACCGCCGGAGGGGCTGGCAAAACCCCTGTCGCGCTGGCCATTGCCGCGCTGCTGCAACAGCACGGCCACAAACCTGTATTTCTGAGCCGGGGTTACGGCGGACGGTTGCAAGGGCCTTTGCAGGTCGATCCCGACCTTCACAGTCCCGATGAGTGCGGCGACGAGCCCTTGCTGCTGGCCCGCACCGCCCCCGCCGTGATCGCGCAAGACCGCGTGGCGGGCGCGCAATTGGCCTCTGAACTCGGCAATATCATCATCATGGATGACGGTTTGCAAAATCCTTCATTGCGGAAAACCGTGACTTTTGCGGTTGTCGACGGGGCTGTCGGGGTCGGCAACGGCTTGTGCCTGCCTGCCGGTCCTTTGCGGGCACCGGTGGCCGATCAATGGCCGCATACCGATGCGATGATCGTGATCGCGCAGGACCGCTCGCCCAACCACACCAGCAAAACCATGCCCAAGCCGGTCTTTGTCGGACGGCTCGACCCCGATCCTGCCATTGCAGCCTCACTCAAAGGCCGCAGCGTGCTGGCGGTGGCGGGGATCGGGCGGCCCGAGAAATTCCTGCTGACCCTGCAACACGCAGGCGCCGGAGCCTGCACCCTGCGGGCCTTTGGCGATCATCACCGCTTCACGCGCAGCGAGATCGAGACCCTGATCCGCGACAGCCGACAGATGCAGACGCAACTGGTCACCACCAGCAAGGACCATGTCCGCATCACGGCTTGCGCGCCGGATCTGGCCGGACAGTTCATGGTTCTGCCCGTGCAATTCGTTGCCGAACAGAACCAAGCGCTCTTCGCCTTCATCGAGAAAGCCTGCGGGCTGCATGAGAATCAAAAGATGTAACACCGGCGAAGGCGGGATCAGTCCCTATTCGCTTCGCTCTGCTCTTTGACACGCT
>CAIYZJ010000242.1 GCA_903930675.1 uncultured Hyphomicrobiales bacterium | reverse complement strand
GAGCGCGCGGAACAAATCTTCGGTGCGGAATTATTGGCGAAAGAGGATGTTCGTGGCCTATCACACCATTCGAACAACGGTCTCTTCGAGCCGGCGCTGCAGCGCAACGCGCTACAGGCGCTGCTATCACAGTGCATCCGGGACGCCATCCGCAAGCACCGCACGACATTCTGGATATACTGGACAAGGCGGGCGCAGACCTGTCTCGTGTGATAATCGACCATATGGACAGAACCTATGAAGATGACGGCGAGGTTGTCGCCCTCGCGCGGCGAGGCTGCGTTGTAGAGTTCGATTTCTTCGGTATAGAAACATCCAAATACTGGATGGGCATTGCTGATCTTCCAACCGACTGGATGCGGCTTAGATGTATCAGGCGTTTATTCGACGCGGGTCTCGGTGACCAGGTTGTTATTTCGCATGATATTTGCACGAAATCCCGGCTTCAAAGCTTTGGGGGGCACGGTTATGGGCATCTCTTGCGTAATGTTGTCCCGCTCATGCTGGAGCGCGGCTTTCTGCAGGCCGAGATTGATAGGCTCCTGATCGAAACTCCCCGTCGCCTTCTGACAATCGGTTGAAGTCAAAAATCGGGCTTGTTTACGATCAGGCCAAACGACATAAAGAACTTGAATCTGACAACTATCGGCTTCGCCTTACTTCGTATGCCCGGAGCAGAACAAGTGCCTGGAGCAGATCAAGTTGTCCGTCTCATCAACCAGACTTTCTGGTCATGATGTTACGAATTCATGGTGAATGTTTTGGGCAGGCCTGCACGAGCAATGGCACCATGATAACGTTCGTCTCCCAACCAACTCTCAACATCGCAGCGCAATTCAAGAAGTGCCGCAATATCAATTCCGGTCGAATAGCCCATGCTCTCGAGCATAAAAGCCGTATCTTCGGTATTGATATTGCCGGTCGCACCGGGGGCAAAGGGACAACCGCCAAGGCCGGCTAGCGATGTATCGAAGACACGAACGCCGACATCCAAAGCAGCTGCGACATTGGCCAAGCCGAGGCCGCGCGTATCATGGAAATGGCAAACAACACGGCGTCCCGCGGCAATGTCCATCATGGGCTCAAGCAATGCTTTGACCTCCACAGGATTGCCATAACCGACCGTATCAGCCACGATCAATTCATCCGCGCCGCCCGCAGCAACAATGTTTGCAACTTCAAAAACGCGTTCCGGTGCAACATGGCCTTGCAATGTACACCCGAAACTGGTGGCAAGAGCGACACCCAAAACCATGTTTTTCCCGGCTTCGGTTTGTTTGAGAGCCACGATCCGTTTAAATTCATCAATGGCTTCATCGGTGGAACGGCGAACATTGGACTGGCTATGCAGTTCCGAAACAGACAAAACATAATTGATATGGGTGAAGCCGGCCGCAAGAGCCCTTTCCGCGCCCTTGAGATTAGGAACAAGCGCGGAGGCTACAATACCCGAGAGTTGCGGGAGATATTTTGCCAGTTCCTCGGCATCGGCAAATTGCGGAACAACCTTTGCAGGCACGAAAGATGTCAATTCCATTTCACGAATGCCCGCTGCCTGGGATCTCAAGGCCCAGTCCAGTTTATGTTTTGTATCCAGAAAGCATTTGGCCATTTGGATACCATCGCGCAGTCCGACTTCACGCAAGATCACTTGTTCGGCCATAGCTTATACTCCCCGGAAAACGGGTGGCCGTTTTTCATTGAACGCCCGAACGCCTTCGTGGCGATCCTCTGTTGAAACCATGCGGTTGTAACATTCGATTTCGAATGCAAGCCCGTCAGAAAGCGACATCTGCAATCCACGGTGGATCGATTGCTTGGCCTGCTTGATCGACATCGGCGCGTTACCCGCAATACGGCGCGCTGTGGCCAGCGTGGCCTCGAGCAATTCAGCCTGTGGCAGCACACGATTGATCAAACCCCATTCAAAAGCCTGCTGTGCCGTAAAAGGCAAACCCGTCATGATGACTTCTTTTGCACGCCGCTCACCCATTGCCCGCGGCAAATTTTGAGTGCCGCCTGCCCCGGGCATAATACCCAATGTCACTTCGGTTAAAGCAAAGCGGGCATTGTCGGAGGCATAAGCAAAATCCAAAGCCGACGTGATCTCGCAACCGCCCCCGTAGGCTGCCCCGTTAATGGCGCCAATCAGCGGAATGGGGCAGGCGATGACAGCACGCAGCATCCGCTCGAACATGGCATGTTGCCGCAGCCATTGCGCATCGGTCATACCATTGCGTTCTTTCAAATCCCCGCCCGCGCAAAAGGCTTTATCTCCGGCACCTGTCAGCACGAGGACACGCAACCCATCCGTGTCAATCTGGAACCGTTCGAACAAATCCATCAACTCCTCGCCCATCCGGGTGTTCAACGCATTGGCAGCTTGCGGACGGTTGAGTTTGATCAACAATATATGGGCGTCGATACGTTCGACAGCAATTGTTTCATAAGCTTCGTTCATGTTTCAAATTCCTGCCTGAGTGTTTCTTCATGTGATCCCGATTTATATGCCGGACCCTTTAAAATTCGTTCGTTTGCAGCCAGTCTGCATAAGATCTGATACCGGCGTCCAATGTTATCCCGGGCTTCCAATCCAGCGCCTGAACCGTGTCCGTTATATCGAAAAGCGATTGCTCAACATCGGGATAGGATATTCCATCCGTAAATTGATAGCGGGTTTGGGGTACAATCGATGCAACCAAGGCGGCAATGTCTCTCATTGTGTGGCGAACGCCCCCTGTGAGATTGAAAACCCGGCCCCTGATGTCATTGGCTTGCCACGCCCTTATCAATCCACGCGCCACATCGTCGACATGCACCTGCTGTATGGCATGTTTGCCGTCATGTGCGATGACGGTTTGGCGACCGTCCAATGCGTCGCGGATGAGATTGTAAATCAGGCTCCGCGTCCGCCGTTTGGGACCGTAGACCCAGCCAATTCTAAGGATGCAGGCATCGACACCGTGCTCGTGTGAATAGGCGCGCACCATCATTTCACCAGCGGCCTTACTGGCACCATAGATATCTGCGGCAGCCAACGGAGCATCTGTTGTGACCGAACCGGTACCCGTCACGCTACCGGTTGCACCATAGGCTGCAATCGAACCGCAATAGATAAAGCGTCCCAATCGGCGTTTGCGCACCTCCTCAAGCAAGGTGACTGTGCCGTCGACATTGATCCTGATTGTACCGGCCGGATCGTCTCTGCCCAACATCGGGCCCGAAATGGCACCGCAATGGATAATCGAGCCGATTGGATGATCGAACAGGGCCCTGACGGATGAGGGATCCATAAAATCGGCGGCAAGAAAGGGGCAATCAAGATCCGGGTTTTTGATATCGGTCGCAATCACATCCACGTTTAAAACCCGCAGCATTTCTATGACTTTCGAACCGAGAAGGCCGCCGGCTCCCGTCACAAGTACAGCTTGTTTCATCATGAATAAAATTCTCCAGCGACTGATTAATATCTGTCCGAAATTCACTTCAACATAACTTGCTATGTTCATGTGGCAAGCATATCGTTACGCCAGTCGATTGTGGATCGGGAGCACCAAAATGAGATCAATTGCAAAAGCAGCCATTCTTGCGGGAGGTCTTTTGGCCTCTGTCATGGCCCTCGGCGCGTCGGCGCAAACTCTTCGGATCGGTCTGGCGGAAGATCCCGATGCACTCGATCCGGCGCAAAGTGCAACATTTGTCGGGCGGATTGTCTTTGCGGCCTTTTGTGACAAATTGGTCGACACAGATGCCAAACTCAACATCGTTCCCCAGCTTGCAACGTCATGGGAATGGTCTGCTGATGGCAAAGCCCTCACCATGAAATTGCGTCAGGGTGTGACATTCCACGACGGCGCCCCTTTTGATGCAGAAGCCGTCAAAGTGAATATCGATCGCTATAAAACCGCTGACTATTCCAAACGCAAAGGTGAATTGAAATCGGTCACCAATGTGACAGTGATTGATCCGCTCACGGTTCGGCTGGAACTGAGTGCTCCGGACGCTCCTTTGCTGAGCATTCTCGCCGATCGTGCCGGCATGATGGTGTCTCCCAAAGCCATCGCAGCACTTGGTGTCAACCTGCCGACCAAGCCGGTTTGCGCGGGACCATTCAAATTCGTTGAACGTTTGCCGCAACAAAAGATCGTATTCGAAAAATTTGACGAATACTGGAACAAAGCCAATATCCATCTTCAACAAGTAGTGTATACGCCCATGGCCGATGTGTCGGTGCGTACCACGAATGTGCGGGCCGGTAGCCTGGACATTGCAGAAAGACTGCAAGCGACTGACCTGAAATCCTTAAATTCCGACAAGAATATCAAGGTCACGACATCGACGGCCCTTGCCTATAATATCCTGTCAATCAATGTTGCCAACGGTCCACGTGCAACTGCGTCTGTCCTCTCCAATCCATTGGTCAGAGAAGCCTTTGAACTTTCCGTCGATCGCGACACGATAATGCAAGTTGTCTTTGACGGTGAATTTGTGCCGACAAACCAACCTCAAGCCGTTGATAATTTTTGGTATGTTAAAGACCACCCTGTTCCCAAACGGGATGTCGAAAAAGCCAAGAAGCTGATTGCCCAGGCAGGCGTCACCAAGCCGAGCTTTACACTCACTGTGAACCAAAGTCCTTCCGATCAACAAATTGCCCAAATCATCCAATCCATGGCTGGGGAAGCCGGTTTCGATGTGAAACTGGAGGTTCTCGAGGCAAACACCTTGATTTCGAATGCAAGCAAAGGTCTGTATGAGGCGGCTATCACGCTTTGGTCGGGGCGTGCAGATCCTGATGGCAATGTGAGCATCTGGATTGCTTGTGAAGGTTTCGTGAATTGGGGCAAATATTGCAACAAAGATGTCGATGCGGCCCTGTCTGCTGCACGCTCCAAAACCGATCCTGCCGAGCGCAAAAAAGACTACACAACCGCTGCCAACATTTATTTGAAGGACCGCCCCGAACTGTTCCTGTTCAACTACAAATGGATTTGGGGATTGAATCCGAAAGTGAACGGTTATGTCCCCAATCCTGACGGGATCATCCGTTTGCAAGGCATCAAAATTTCAGGTTGATGATCAGAGGGGCAGGCACAAACCGTGTGTCTGTCCCTCATCTCAAGGTGCCAATTCCGAACGTGCCGCTCTTGCAATATCGCCCGGGAATGCCTGCCATACCCCGCTCAGTTCCTTGATCCTCGTCAGGGCCTCGTCAAGATAGCGGATGCGATGGGCCATCCCGAACAACCAGGGATGGATCGTCAAGCCAAAATTGCGGGCCGAAATCAGGCCCTCTTCCTGCAGGGTTGCAGCCGCTTCCGAAACGAGGGCCGGATACCGCGCCATTTCAACGCGCCGCAGCCAGAACATCAAAACATCATCCCATTCGATTTGCAGAGGCAATGAAACAAGATCCGGCTTGATCATATAGGCCTGGTCGTCATTCGACCAATCAACGAGATATTGAATGCCATTGGCGCCGAGTATTGCGGGTGTCCTTGGACTTTCTCCCTGATCCTGTCCCATCCATCCCGTCGGGTAGACACCGGTTGCCTTTTTGAGCACCGCGAGAGCCCCTTCAATGCTGGCCCGCTCTTCCGCTTCGGTCATTGCGCTGGAAATCAGGCGCGTGGCATGGGTGCCGTGCCCGAGGACCTCCCATCCGCGCTTCAACACCTCCTCGACCAATTCGGGATAGCGCCCGGCAGCGGCCGATCCGATGGCAACACCGGCACGGATCTGATGCTTGTCGAGCACTTCCAGTACCCTGAAAAATCCGACACGGTTACCGTATTCCCGCTGCGTCCATGTCCGGTAATCAGGCTGGAAGGGCCCGAACTCGCTGATAAACCGTTGGTCTTTCACGCTCCCTTGCGGTGGCGTCAGCTCGAAATGTTCGAGGGTGACGATCACATGAAATGCAAGACTTGCCCCGTTCGGCCAATGCCAGACCGGTCGACTTGGTAAGGCCGAATAGCGATAAAGGTCATGATCCATGGTCATGCTCCCTGTCTTGCTGCTGATGCAGGGAACTGGGCCAGCCAGCAGTCGGCCAATTCAGATCCCGTCGTCTGCCAGACACCCGAATGGGACAGGATATAGGCGAGGGCCTTGTCAAGATATTTGATCCGGTGGGGCTGCCCCATCATATAGGGATGAAGGGCTATACACATGACCCGCGGAATGGTTGCGCCTTCGCGCCAGACAGTATCGAAATGATCGGTCACGATGCGGTAGAACTCCTCTCCTTCCATATCGTACCGGTAGAAAACCGCGTCATTGAGATCCATTGAATAGGGAACCGAGACCATCGACCCCGCACCGGCATTCAATCGCGTGGGCTGATCATCGTGATACAGATCCGCACACCAGTCGAAGCCTGCTTCTGCGACGAGATCGAGTGTGCTGGGGGTGTAGGACACGCCGGGAGAAAACCAGCCACGCAGTTTGCGGCCTGTCAGGCCTGTAAAACGTGCATGGCAATCGGCCAGATAGGCCCGCTGCTCCTCATCCGCCATGTCCCAAAGATAAGAGGTGTTGTAAATGCCATGGCACAGCGTGTCATAGCCGCGTTTTTCACAGGCCTCCATAATGTCGGGATACATGTCATAGACCGCAAGGTTCAGCGAAACCGTGCAGCGTATCGAATAGCGATCCATGACGTCGAGCATACGCCAGACACCAACACGGTTGCCGTAATCACGCAGCGAATAGCCCAGAACATCGGGATGGGGCATGCGCGGCCAGGGATTCCGAACGCGCACAGGACCCGGCATATATTCATAATGTTCGATATTGGGGACGACCCACAATGCAACCCGCGCATCATTCGGAAGATGCCATGGGGCACGGCGTGTGATTGGAGACCAATCAAAAAACTCTCTGTCCATCACTTTGACTACCCGATCACATAACCGCCATCAGCAATGATGGTTTCACCCACGATATAATCACAAGCAGGCGAGCATAAAAACAAAACAATATCGGCAATTTCCCCGGGCGTGCCGTAGCGCCCGACAGGAACACGCGCGATACCGGCCTTATAGGCTTCGGGACTTCCCAGCGTTGTCGCCATCGACGTCAGAAGACGACCGGGCGCAATCGCAAGCACGCGGACCCCCGACGGGCCGAATTCAGCGGCACAGGATTTGGTAAATTGCGACAGACCCGCTTTGGCTGCCGCATAGACCGAACGTCCCTCCGCGCCGCAAAATGCCAGCTGGGAAGAGACGTTCATGATCACGCCCGACTGCTTTTCAATCATGCGGGGAGCGATCAGATGCGTCAGAACCATCGGGCCGACCAGATCGATATTGACCAAACTCAAAATGTCTTGAGGCGAGGACTCGACAATAGGTTTGACAAGCAGGGCACCGGCATTATTGACGAGCACATCAACCTCGCCGATCGCCCCCGCAAACTCTGTCATGGAGCCAATATCGGCTTGATTGTAAATATGGGTTTCGCACTGTTGACCAAGACCCGAAGCCAACCTCTCCAACCCCTCGGCATCACGATCAGCCGCAATAATATAGGCTCCGGCAGCATGGAAACTTTTGCAAAGGCTGGATCCCAAACCACCGGCCGCACCCGTGATCACAACACGCTTGTTGTAAAACTTTGATTGTTCGGACAAACCCATTTCCAATTTCCTTTCACGACTGACGCATAGATGCACAATCTGACACAATGCGCGCAATGATACGCGCCATTATTGCTGAAGCGCATTAATTCATCTTTATGAAATTCATTTTTTCATAGATAATGAAGCGACTGAAATTTGCTATGAGTGCGGGCTCTGTGACCTTGCACGCCCTGCAAAAGTCAATCAGGCGGTTGTAATTTCTCGACAGCATAAAAAAACCCGTTTCAGGATTTACTCATTGATTTTGGAAAAGAAATTATCATAACAATCTGTTTTCATTATATAAAATCAATTCAATACTAAACATCTGGTGTAAAACATAAACTCTGTTGGCTTAGTGCATGAATAAGCCTAGGCTTCGTGCCGGAATACCAAGGCTTAAAAAAAGCAGGCTCGCACCAGGGAGGAAACCATGAGACGCCTTTATACTGCGTTTCTAGCGACAGTGATGGCGCTATCGCTTGTCACCCTTTTTTCGAAAAACGTTGAAGCACAGGGAATTCCACAGAATATTCCCCGTAAAGAACTCCTGATACTCGAAAACCCCGAAGGCACAATCAAAAATGCCGGCTGGTTTAATATCTGGGCTATCAATGCCGGCAGCCAATCCAATGGATTGCAACAAGCCGCCCTTGATACCCTTTGGTACATCGATCCGGAGAAAGGCATCGATGGCGCCTGGGATAATTCTTTGGCTGCCGACAAGCCGATCTACAATGCCGACTTTACCGAAATGCGCGTCAAACTCCGCAAAGGCATTTTCTGGAGTGACGGTGTAGAATTCACCTCGGCGGACGTCAAAGCGACCGTAGATATCCAAATCAAAAATCCGAATATGCGGTTTAGCGCCGTATTGCGGAACAATGTTGCATCCGTCGATGCTCCTGATGCAGAAACCGTCATTTTCAAGCTGCACAAGCCGAATTCACGCTTCCATACGAATTTCACAGTCCGCTGGGGAGCCATTTGGATTCTGCCAAAGCATGTCTTTGACAAGGTAGAAGACCCGACAAAATTTGACTTCAACAAACCCGTTTCTTTGTCGGCATATACGCTTCATAGTTTCGATCCGGATGGCAAATGGTACATCTGGCAGTTGCGTGAAGACTGGCAGCGGACCTCGCTTGGGCGTTATGGAAAGCCGGGCCCCAAATATCTGGCCTATGTCGATCCGGGCCCTCCCGAAAAGCGGGTCATAGCCCAGCTCAATCACGAACTCGACGTGATCCATGACATTGCCCCCGAAGGCATGTTCACATTGGCCAAGCAAAGCAAATCGACCAAAGCCTGGTTCAAGGGCTTTCCCTATGGCCATCCGGATCCGACTCTTGCGGGTGTGATCTTCAACACCCAGAACGAGCACCTCAAAAACCGGGACGTTCGCTGGGCTCTGGCACTCATGATCGATATCCGCGCCGTGACAATGGCCGCCTATCGGGGAGCTGCAACAATTTCCGCGATTCCCGTTCCTCCCACGGGTATCCATCCCGACGCCTATCACAAGCCGCTTGAAGCTTGGGTGAAAGATTTCGAGATTGATACCGGCAAGTCGAAACACAAGCCATACGATCCGAATGTCTCCAAGCAGATTGCGGATATGTTGCGTCCGTCAATGGGCGACCAAATCCCGAAAGACGACAAGGAAATCAAGGATTCCTTCGGACTTGGATGGTGGAAAACCAATCTTGAAGCAGCGACCGAACTTCTGGAAAGAGCAGGTTACCGCAAACAGGCAAACCAGTGGATGACACCCGATGGCAAGCCTTTCACCGTGCGGTTGATGGTCGAGGGTGATTTGCGGCCTGTGATGACGCGCGCAGGGACAATGATTGTCCAGCAATGGAAGCAAGCAGGCATCGATGCCCGTGTCGATGTCGCACAAGGGACATTGCTCACGCGCCGCTCTGCCGGAGATTTCGATGCCTTCATCGGTTGGTCGGTCGAAACCTGGGGCGGACATCAGGATCTCAGCTATTTTATGGATAGCTGGCATTCGGCTTTCCTGGCCGAACCGGGCAAGCCACAGCCTTTGCGCAACTGGCAGCGCTGGTCACACCCGGAACTGGACGGCATTATCGAAAAAATCCGGAAAATCGGATTTGATGATCCCAAAGGTATCGAGCTTGGCCACGACTATGTGAAACTTGTCACGCGTGAAATGCCCTTTATCCCACTGATGGCCTACAATGTGTTCACGGCCATGGATCACACCTATTGGACAGGTTTTCCGACCTCGGACAATCCCTATGCCAATCCTGTGACCAATTGGGGTAACTCCCGCTATATGTTCGTGAAGCTCAAGCCAGCCAACTAACAGCTTGCCACATGCCCCGGCCCAAAGCCGGGGCAACCATCATGCATCGGGATCGTGGAATGCCTGCCTATTTTAACTTTGCAATCAAGCGGCTATGGCAGTTTGTGCTTGTTGTCTTCATAGGCATCAATATCGCTTATGTGATCACACATGTCACACCCATTGATCCTGTCGAGCAGTCCATTTCAGCGGTCACATCGTTCGGCAATACCTCGCCCGAAGCCATTGCCGACATGCGGCGGTCGCTGCAGGAATTATACGGTCTCAAAGGCGACTGGATCGAGCAATATATCAGCTTCTGGCGTCGCATTTTGCAGGCCGATTTCGGGCCTTCTCTCTCGGCATTTCCCGCACCTGTCACATCTTTGATCGCCCGCGCACTTCCATGGACCTTTGGATTGCTGGCCTTCACAACACTCGTATCCTGGAGTGTCGGCAATTTGCTGGGTGCATTGGCCGGCTACTACCGCAACAACCGCAGCCTCAAGTTTTTTGGCGTTCTGGCGATGGCATTGCATCCTGTGCCTTATTACATCGTGGCCTTGTCGCTGATGATTGTTTTTGGCTTTATATGGCCGGTTTTGCCGATCACCGGCGGTTCGGCAATGGATGTTCAACAAGGGTGGAACTGGCAATTTGTAGCGTCAGTCTTTCATCACTCTGTCTTGCCGGCGCTTTCGCTGATCATGATCGGAATCGGCAGCTGGTTTCTCGGCATGCGGTCCCTCGTCTCGAATATTATTACCGAGGACTATGTTGTCTATGCAGAAATCGGGGGCGTCGCCCAAAGCCGGATGATGGGATCCTATATCATTCGCAACGCGCTGGCCCCGCAGGTCACCGGCCTCGCGATGTCGTTGGGCGGCATATTCAACGGGGCTGTGATTACCGAAAAGATTTTTGGCTATCCCGGGCTAGGCACTTTGCTCGTCGACGGGGTCTATGCCGGTGATTATGGCTTGGTGCTTGGCGTAACCTCGATTGCCATCATCGGCGTTTCATTATCCGTTCTGGTTATCGATCTGATTTATCCGTTGATTGATCCACGCGTGCAGGTGGCATCATGAAGAGGATCATTTTCGACCTGCTCAAATATAACAACGAGTTCAGAATAGGTGTATTTCTGATCCTGATCGTTATGACAATGGCCGGACTGTCGTTCTTTTCACCTTACCCGCCCAATGATGTCTTTGTTGTTCCCCCCGATGCTCCGCCCTCGGCCGATTATTGGCTGGGGACCACATCACGCGGACAGGATGTTTTCTGGCAATTGAGTATCGCCATCCGCAATACGCTCGCCTTCGGCTTGCTTGTTGCGTTGCTGTCTCGGGTCATTTCGATCGTGGTCGGCTTGTCGTCCGGTTATTTGGGGGGCTGGGTTGACCGTGTGCTGATGGCGATCAACGACACATTCATTGTCATTCCGCTTTTTCCGATCCTGATCCTTTTTTACTTTGTTCTCAGAGACTCGATGTCAACAATTCTGCTGGCCCTGATTATGTCCAGTCTGGGCTGGGCCTATGACAGCAGGCTGATCCGCTCTGTTGCCATGAGCCTGAAAACACGAGAATTTACCGGAACATCGGTTTTTTCAGGGATGACCATCTTTGAAATTTTGCGGAGAGAGCATCTGCCTTATGTGCTGCCGATCATTTTTTCGACCACATTGAACAATATGAACTGGTCGATCGGTCTCGAGGTCACTTTGGCCGTTCTGGGCTTTATGGACATCAACACACCGACGATTGGCGGAATGATTTACTGGGCCAACCAGCATACCGCCATTGTTGCCGGCATCTGGTGGTGGGTTACATTTCCGGTGCTCACTGTGGTTGCAACATTTGTCGGTCTTTATTTGATTGCGGTATCAATCAACGAATATATTGATCCGCGCAGTCGCCTCTCCCGAATGGGTGGAGGCCAGTCATGACCACCCAGCCGATCCTTCGTGTCGACCATTTGAAGGCACATTTCCGTTCCAGCTATTTCGGGGTGTATCGCGAGGTTCCGGCCGTCGACGATATTTCGTTTGATGTTGCACCCAACGAGATCTTCGGCCTTGCCGGAGAGTCCAGTTCCGGCAAAACCACCTTGATGAAAACAATCGCGGGGCTGATCACACCGCCATTGGAGCTGATTGGCGGCAAGGCACAATTTTCATTCATGCCACCCGAAACCAATTTATATGGTGCGGATCCGGCGCAATTGGCTCGAATCCGCTGGAGCAAGCTCTCCTATATCATGCAAGGCTCGATGAATGTCCTCAACCCGCTCAGGCAGATAAGATCCATATTCAGAGATTTTGCAGCTGTTCATATTGGTGGATCCAATAGTGATTTCGAAACAAAAACGGTCAATCATCTTTCCAGACTGAGACTTGATCCGTCCGTCCTCGATGCCTATCCGCATGAATTGTCGGGCGGGATGCGGCAAAGGGTCACCATTGCTCTGGCAACAATTTGCCGGCCCGATTTCATCATCGCCGATGAACCCACGACTGCTCTTGATGTGATCGTCCAGAAGGAAGTCCTCGGGATGATCCGCTCCATACAGCGTGAAATGGGATCATCTGTTTTGTTTGTAACCCATGATATGGGCGTTCACGCTGCTTTGACCGACAAGCTCGGAATTATGTATGCAGGCTGCCTTGTCGAGGCGGGACGCACTGCCGATATTTTCAACGCACCCCAACATCCCTATACGCGGCATCTGATCCATTCGCTGCCACGGATCGGCGATACGGTTCAGCGGACAGGGCTGACCGGCACCCCGCCCAATTTAGCCAACCCGCCCTCGGGCTGCCGCTTTCACCCAAGATGCCCGCTTGCCAGTGACATCTGCAGGACGGAAAGACCCATGATGCGCCAAATCGCCACCGAGCATCGCGTCGCCTGCCATGCCGTTGCGGGAGATGACGCATGACGGCCCTATTGACACTGAACAATGTGTCCAAGTCCTTTACGCGAGGCGGTATATTGTCCCGCCATCGCATCGAGGCTGTGAAGAACGTCAGTTTTACAATCGAAAACAACCGACCCGAAATTTTTGCAATCATCGGGGAATCGGGCTCCGGCAAAACGACTTTGGCCCGGATGATTCTGGGCATGCAGGAGGTTTCCGGCGGGTCGCTGACTTTGGAAGGCAATCGGGTGGGCGGCAGGACACGGAAAGAACGTCTCGCGTTCATGGCCAAGGTCCAGCCTATTTTTCAAAACCCGTTCGAAGCTTTCAATCCACTGAAAAAGATCGACTATTATCTGCTGCTCACAGCGATGCGCTTTGGGGGAGCTGTCGATATTGCAGAGGCCGAAGCTGCTGCCGATGTCGCCTTGCGGCAAGTCGGCTTGTCATTGTCGGAAATTCGCGGGCGCTTTCCGCACGAAATGTCCGGCGGCCAGTTGCAACGCGTGGCCATCGCCCGTGCCCTGGTTTCAAAACCGCGGCTTATTATCGCCGATGAGCCTGTCTCGATGGTCGATGCATCCTTGCGGATGGCGATTGTCAATCTGTTCGGCGAGCTGCGCGACAAACTCGGTTTGTCGATCATCTACATCACGCATGATCTGGCGACAGCCTATTACATCGCTGATCGTTTGATCATTATGCAGAAGGGTGAAGTTGTCGAGGCAGGTGCCGCCCGCGAGGTCCTGTCAGACCCCCAACACCCTTATTCCAGGCAATTACGCGATGCCGTTCTATCACCGCAAGTGACCGGATCTCTATCTATACAATAAACGGAGGAAGCTATGAAAAAAGCACATGTAATGGTCGATCACGATTTTGAAATCGGGGAAACAGATCCCCGTCTGTTCGGGGCCTTTATCGAACATCTCGGACGGTGTGTGTACGGCGGCATCTTCGAGCCGGGGCATGAAACAGCAGACAAGGATGGTTTTCGCACCGACGTTCTCGAACTGGTCAAAGAACTGGCTCCGACCATCATGCGCTATCCGGGCGGAAATTTTGTCTCCGGCTATAATTGGGAGGACGGCGTCGGACCGGTAGAGGACAGACCGGCAAGGCTGGATCTTGCATGGTTTACGACCGAGCCCAATACTTTCGGGACCAATGAATTTGTCGACTGGTGCCGCAAAGCCGATATCGAGCCTATGCTGGCGGTCAACCTTGGTACCCGCGATGGGGATGCTGCCCGTAATCTGGTTGAATATTGCAACCATCCAAGTGGAACGGCCCTCTCCGATCTGCGCATCAAACACGGCTGGAAAGAGCCGCATAACATCAAATTCTGGTGCCTCGGCAACGAGGTCGACGGCCATTGGCAAATGGAGCACAAGACGGCCACCGAATATGGCCGCATTGCCCATGAAGCAGCCAAGATGATGAATTGGGTTGATCCGACGATCGAATTGGCCGCATGCGGTTCATCGGGACGCAATATGCCGACTTACGGCCGTTGGGAAGATGAAGTTCTCGAGCACACATTCGATGATGTTGGCTACATTTCGCTTCACACCTATTTCAACAATTATGCCGAGGATACCGAGGCCTTCTTGGCAAGCCCCGATATTATGGATCAATTTATCGAGGAGGTTGTAGCGATTGCCGACTCTGTGGCGGCCCGTCGGCGGTCCAACAAACGGATCATGCTGTCATTCGACGAATGGAATGTCTGGTACCGGACCCGCCGCAAACGCGCTGACCGGGTCAAGGAAGGCTGGCCGGTTGCGCCTGCCATTCTCGAAGAAATCTACAATATGGAAGATGCGCTCGTCTTTGGCGGAGCCTGCATCTCTTTGCTCAACCATGCTGATCGGGTCAAAGCCGCCTGCCTTGCACAATTGGTGAATGTGATTGCACCAATTATGACGGAAACAGGGGGGCCGGCATGGCGTCAAACAATCTTCTGGCCTTTTGCGCAAATGAGCCGGTACGGACGCGGAACCGTTTTGAAAGCAAAGGTCCAATCCGAGACATATGCCACCCGCTACTATGACCCCAGAGGCGCGCAGGATCTTTACTTTGCTGTTCCCGAGGTGCCCTATCTCAAAGTGTCGGCTGTGGCCGATAACGAGGGTGGATTGACGCTGTTCCTGCTTAACAGAGACCTCAAGGACGGCGTTGAAGTCACAATTGATGCCAGAAATTTCGGGACGCTGAAGGTTCAGGAAGCCGAAGAACTCCATGACAATGATCTGAAAGCCATCAATACAAAGTCCGATCCGTTGCGCGTCAAACCAAAACCGATCAACGATATTTCGGTATCCGGCGGAAAGATTACGGTATCCCTGAAAGCGGCATCATGGAATGTGATCAAACTCGCCGGATGACCGCATTGAATTGAAGAGGGAGTGACAAAGATCATGGTCCGTGATCCGCCCGTCCCGCATCGCCCACGCACAAGCCGGTCTCTGGACCGGCTTGGCAACCACCGCTCGTTGAAACAAGACAGTGAAGGCCCCGAAAAAGGGTTTCTGGTTGTCAATGCCGATCGGCAATATCAGATTTTGCGGGGACTGGCCTCGCCCCTCCGGTTGCGGATCATGCGGCATCTTCTCAAGCAGGGCCCGCTCAACATCAACCAGATTGCCAAGGCCTTTCGCCAACCCCAATCGACGATCGCCAGCAATATACAAATCCTCGAAGAAACCGGACTGATCGAAACCAAAATCAGCAAAGCCTCGAAAGGCCAGCAAAAAATCTGCTATGCGCGCTATTCCGAGATTGTTGTGAAAATTGATCCAGAGGCAACCAATCGGGACAAGGACATCATCGAAGTCGAAATGCCGCTTGGCCTCTATACAACATCCAATGTCTCCGCACCGTGCGGCTTGTGTTCAACAGAAAAAATATTGGGGATGCTGGACGTTCCCGAGTTGTTTCTTGATCCTGCACGGGTGAAAGCCGCCCTGGTCTGGTTCGGACGCGGCTATATCGAGTATAAATTCCCCAATAATGCCAAAGTGATCAATGCCAATGTCGAGGCTTTGGAATTTATTATGGAGCTATCCTCCGAAGTGCCCGGCACCAATGTTGACTGGCCCTCCGATATATCTTTGTGGGTTAACGGCATTAAAATCGGAACCTGGCAATGCCCCGGTGACTACGGTGACCAGCGTGGCATCCTGACACCGCTCTGGTGGAAACTCGAAGGATCACAATACGGTATTCTGACCAGTTGGCGTATTTCCCAGCATGGCACCTATCTGGGCGATATAAAATTAAGTAACGTGACTTTGGATGAACTCCAACTGGCCGAACACCATTCAGTCAAATTGAGAATAGGCATTGATGATAAAGCAGGACTTCCGGGAGGAATTAACATCTTTGGCCGCGGATTTGGCAATCATGATCAAGATATCAAAATGCGGCTGCATTTGGTAAAAAAACAATAATATAAACTTATACAAGACATTGAAATAATTTGATTGTTTTATAGTCTGGAATATTAAATCACCAGCCTTACGAATTTTCATTGTTTCAAAACCGGAATTCAATTCTGATCATCAACAATATCGTCTCTGGATATACATTGGAAGATTGGTGAATGAGGATGACAAAATTTAAAATATAGGGTTTAAATAATTGTCATTGGAGTGACACGCTGTGCTTGGCTTGAATTCAAACGCACAATCATTCGGTCGTTTTGTCCTCGGTGGCCGCCACATGGCCTCTGCGGGGCATTATGCTGCGGCCCATGCTGCCTTTCTTGTTCTGGAAGGGGGCGGCAATGCGGTCGACGCCGGTGTCGCGGGCGGCCTTGTCCTCGGCATTGTACAAAGTGATATCGTCAATTTTGCCGGTGTTGCGCCGATCATGATCAGAATGGCCGGAACAGGCCGTGTGATCACCCTCGACGGTCTCGGCATTTGGCCGCAAAAGACCGATGTCCGTCGATTCCGGGATGAATTTGGCGGACATATTCCACTTGGCCTGTTGCGCACCGTGACACCCGCCGCACCGAGCGCCTGGCTCACGGCTCTGCGTGATCACGGCACAATGGGTTTCGCCGATGTCGCACAATATGCGCTGGGCCTTGCGCGGGACGGCTTTCCTGTCCATCCTACAATGGCAGAGTTTGTCGGGTCCAAAGTCAACGAATACAAACAGTTTTCCCGAAATGCCGAGCTATACCTGCCAAACGGCATCCCTTTGAAGGTCGGCGACCACTTCGTCCAGACAGAGCTTGCAGGGACGATCCAGCATCTGGTCGATGTCGAACAGGCCGCTGCCAGACTGGGGCGCAATCAGGCTCTCGATGCTGTCCATGACGCCTTTTACCGCGGCGATATTGCACGCATGATAGCCGACTATCACGCGGCAGAAGGCGGCTGGTTGAGCTTTGATGATCTGGCCTCGTTCCGCGCAAATTATGAAGAGCCTGTGCGGACCCGATGGAAGGGGCTGGATGTTTTCACCTGTGGCCCATGGTGCCAGGGGCCGGTACTCGGACAAATCCTGAACATCCTCGAGGGAACCGGGCTGGAGGATCTCCGGCACAATTGCGCCGACTATATTCATATTGTGACCGAAGCCATGAAGCTCGCCTTTGCCGATCGCGAAGCCTATTATGGCGATCCGCGTTTTGTTGATGTCCCTTTGGCCACGCTGTTGTCCAAAGACTATGCCACGACACGGCGAAGCCTGATCGATTTGAAAACCGCAATACCTGCCATGCCCGATCCGGGCGCGCTGATCGGCGAAGGCTCACCGGGGCTCAGTGCCGACACCTCTTACATTGCCGTGATTGACCGGCACGGCAACACGTTCTCGGCAACGCCGAGCGACACGTCTTACGACACGCCCCTTATTCCCGGGTTGGGACTTTGCCCCTCCTCGCGCGGATCGCAATCCTTCACGCGGCAAGGGCATCCGAGCTGTGTGGGTCCGGGACGGCGACCACGCCTGACCCCCAATCCGTGCATTGCGGTGCAGGATGACGGATCGGTGATGGCGTTCGGCACACCGGGCGGAGATGTGCAGACACAGGCGATGTTGCAATTCATACTCAATTTGACCTTGTACGGCATGGATACCGGCCAAGCCATTGATGCCCCCCGTTTTGCATCATATAGTTTCCCTTCTAGCTTCGAGCCGCATGAATATTGGCCGGGGAGACTGAGCATGGAAAACCGGATCGCTCCTTGCGTTCGCGACAATCTCGCGGCACGCGGACACCAGGTTGTCGAATGGCCGGCGACGACTGCTATGGCGGGGGCAATCTGCGCGGTCTCGCGCGATGCGAATGGAACAACTTTAGTGGGATCAGCCGACGTGCGGCGCAGCAGCCACACGGTCGGTTGGTAAAAAAGGAGAGTATGATGGATCGCCGTCAATTTGTTTTGGGATCAGCCGTTGCAGCAGGCAGTGCGCTTAATCTGCCTGACCTTCGTGCTGTTGCGCAGGGAAAGCCTTCACAAATGGTCCTGATGACCTGGGGTGGTTTATGGGGTGATTCCATGCGTGACAGCGCCGATGCGGCGTTTGAAACTGCAACCAGCATCAAGATCGTTCAGGATCGAGGGTCTAGCCCGGCTGAGCGCATCACGAAAATAAAAGTGAATATCAACGATCAGAAATTCGATCTTGTTCAATTGCACGATGGCATCGTCCCTCTGGCAATGAAGCAGGGCACGCTAGAACCGATCAACCGCAATTCTCCGCGCCTCACCAATCTTGCCAATGTCCCGGATCGCTTTATTCAAAGCCATTGGGTTGCAATGATCTACTCGCCTCTCGGTATCATCTACAACGAGAAATTGGTGAAAAATCCGCCGACATCTTTTGCCGATCTTTGGCGCCCTGAATTCAAGAACCGCATCGTTCTGCCGGATATCAACCACTCCATCGGACCCTACATCGTCCCTATCGGTTCAATTGCTGCCGGCAAGTCGCCGACCGATACGGCTACCGGCTTTGAAATGCTCAAGAAAATGGCCGCCCTGCAACCGATCTGGGCCAAAGACACCGACAGCATCATGAACGCGCTGCGCAGCGAGGAAGCTGTGATCGGCCTGCTTTACAAGTCCCAAGCTTTTACGGTCCAAAACTGGGGTACAGCGGTGAAATGGGTTTATCCGAAAGAAGGCGCCATCCTGTATTCTTCGGGTACGGCCATTGCCAAAGGCACGAAAAATCTGGAACTTGCCGAGCAATTCCTGAACCTCACGCTCGATCCGAAAATTCAAACGACCTATGCCGACAAGTTCAACTATCCGGGCACCAACAATCATATGATTGGTCTCCTGCCGCCACCTTTGCAGGAACGCGTTCGTCTGACATCCGAAGAAATGTCGCGCCTGATCGACCTAGATCATACGACCATGGCCGAACAGCGTCCTGACTGGACAGACCGCTGGAACCGTATCGTTTCGGCTGGATGATGATCAGGCTCCCTTGGTATGACAATGGTGATCGCCTTCAAGTGGCGATCACCGCCAATGCTGCGGCACGCGCCGGATATTCCGTCTTCCGCGTCCTCGCCGATACTTCCCGGTTCGAGAAGGGCGATTACCTGATCGATGCGCCTGATGCCGACAAACTCTCGGAATCGGGCTTGTCGGTTCAAACCTGTTCGCCTGATCCAAGCCTTGTGATGCAGGAGATTGTTGCGCCCCGCATTGCACTGCTTGCCGGCGCCTGTTCAGCCTATCCATATTACGGCTATTATGCCCTTGCACTTCTAAGGCTCGGTTATGTCTTCACGATCGTTGACGGCGAGGACATTGCACGCGGTGCGCTGGACGCGCACGATCTTCTGGTTCTGCCGGGGGGCTTTTCCAACTGGACGCTCGATCTGAAAGAAAACACCCAAGGTGCAGATGACGCAGTGCGGCGCTTTCTGTTACGCGGCGGCACTGTCATCGGTTCTTGCGGCGGGGCCTATTACTTCTCGCGGGGGCGGCCGGGCTGGCTCGGTGTTGCCGATGCCAGACCCCTCAACACACAGGAATATCTGCGCACGGGTGTCGGTGTTCTGACCTGTTCGATTCTCGACGAACGTTTGGGACTCGGTTTACCGCCAACGCTTGAAATTGCCTATTTTCATGGTCCGGTCTGGGATGAGCTTGGCGAGGCAACCGAACCTCTCATGGAGTTCGGAGACTATTACGGTCACGGCCGCCTCTTCATCAACAATCCGCTATCCCGCGAGATATTCGAACGGGACATGCAGGGGCGGGTTGCGGCCTTGAGCACACACGGAAGGCGCGGCCGCTCCATCCTCTTTTCGCCCCATCCCGAAATGGGTGACCTCCTGCGCAAATATATGGCCCTTGAAACCTATATTCCGCACTATCAGGCCCTGCGCGGCGATCTGGTCATGCGCGAAACTTTGGCGACGTTCCGCCCCGACGAGTCCCGCAGTTTCCTTCTGATCCTGAATGCAATCGAGGAGCTTTCGAGAGAGCGGTCTGCCTTTGCCCGTCCGGATAAGACACATATCGCCACCTGCGACACCCAAAGCCTTCTTGCCGAATGGATGGCGCGGGCGGATGCGTTCGAGCCTTCTGCCAATGATACGGGACGGCTTGAAACCGAATTGCTGGAGAGTTTTAAAATCAAATTTGTGCATGCCCTGTCCGAACTCGGGCGTCACTGGAACGATGCCAAGCCTGATCTTAAAGATATGGGCCGCCGATTGATCGCCGATATCACGCAATCACTGGCGCGCAAAACAGGCCAGCGTCCGGCCGAAATTCTTCTGGAACTCGAACTGGCCTGCCTTATCCTGGATGGCTGGTCTCAGGTTGCTGCTGCCGATACACTCATGCCATGAATACAAAAGAATCAGTTGTCCGCCTGTCCCAAGTCACAAAACGGTTCGGCCAGTCCGTTGCCGTCGATCAACTCGATTTGGACATCGGCGAAGGGTCGTTCTTCTCCCTATTGGGGCCGTCGGGTTGCGGCAAAACCACCAGTCTGCGGATGATTGCGGGCTTCGAGACGCCGGATGAAGGAGACGTTTTTATCCGCGGGCAGAATGTGACGCGCATTGTTCCGCACAAGCGCGATTTTGCGATGGTGTTCCAGAATTTTGCTCTCTTTCCTCATATGAGTGTCGCGGAGAATGTGGCCTTCGGGCTCAAGATGACAGGGGTAGGGAAAGCCGAACGCGAACAGCGCGCCCTTGAGGCCTTGGCTATGGTCCGCCTGCCACAATTTGCGGACCGATATCCCAAGCAATTGTCGGGCGGCCAGCAGCAACGTGTGGCGATTGCCCGGGCGATTGTCATGCGCCCGGCGGTCCTTCTGCTGGATGAACCACTCGGCGCGCTTGATAAAAACCTGCGTGAGGAGATGCAGGTCGAATTGCGCAGCCTGCAACAAGACCTCGGCATCGCAACCGTGTTTGTCACGCATGACCAGGAAGAGGCATTGACGCTGAGCGATACGATCGCGGTGATGCGAGACGGGCGGATCGAACAGAGCGGCTCGCCTTCGGATGTGTATGAGCGACCGGTCAACCGCTTCGTCGCCACTTTCCTCGGTGCGAGCAATCTGCTTCGCGGCAGAATTCTCGGCACAGGCAAGACGGCAAGGATCGATGCAAGCGGCATTGCCATTCCTCTGGGCGATGCGACCGGCAAAGACGGCGACGAGGTCGAGATTGCGATCCGCCCCGAACGCATGAGCGTGCAGCCGCAAGGTGCAGCGGGAGTCCCTGCGGTCATCAAGGCCATTGTCTACAAGGGCGCGACAGTGAGCCTTTATTGCGATGCAAGCGGCGAGGAACGGGTCGTGTTTGTTCCGGGTGGTCACCCTAGCCTGATCGGGTTGAAGACCGGCGCATCCGTTGTGTTGAACTTCGATCCTGCCCATGCCGTACCGCTGCGGAGCGAATGATGGGAAGCGGTCTCTCCATGAACCGTCAGACAGCCTTCTGGGCGTTACTGGCTCCGCCTCTTCTGTTCGTCGGCATTTTCTTTGTTGTCCCCTTGCTGAATCTGTTCTGGGTGAGCCTGCACGGGGCTTCGTCGACTGAATTGTTCGGCAGCAATCTTTCGGGCGAGAACTATTACCGCATCCTGACCGATTCCTTTTACCACACCATCATTTTGCGTACGCTTTGGGCAGGCATGTCGATCATGCTGCTTTGTCTCGTCCTCGGCTATGCAACGGCCTATGTGATCGCGCCGTTGCCGCCGCGCACGCGATTAATCATGCTGTTGCTGCTCGTCGCTCCCCTCATGGTCAGCAATGTCATCCGCGCCTATGGCTGGATCGCGATTCTGGGACGGCAGGGCGTTGTCAATTCCATGCTTCGCTCAACCGGATTGATTGACGGGCCTCTTCTGCTCCTCAACAGTTTCGAGGCGGTGGCCTTCGGGCTGATGACCATCCTTCTGTCCTATATGGTTGTGTCGATTGTCAATGCGCTCAACGCGATCGACCGGCAATATATCGAGGCCGCACAATCGCTGAAGGCCAATCCCGTCCGCACATTCATTGAAGTGGTCTGGCCCCTGTCGAGCCCCGGTGTGGCATCCGGAACCCTGCTGGTTTTTCTCCTTACGCTCAGCGCCTATGTGACGATCACGCTGCTTGGCGGACCACGCATGAAGCTTCTGGTCAGTCTGGTCTTTGACTCGGTTTCGGGCTTCCGCTGGCCGTTGGCAGCTGCACTTTCCTTTGCACTCTTGACGCTGGCCTTGGTGGTGGCGGGCTTGATACTGGCTCTCCTCAGACCCGGACGCGTGCAGGGAAGGGGCTGAAATGCGTGGACTTCTGATTGCGCTGACCGGTTTTTCCTATGTGGTTGTCCTGCTGCCGATCCTGATTGTCGTGGTCACAGCATTTTCTGCATCCGAATTTTTCGCCTTTCCTCCGAAAGGGTTTTCATTGCGCTGGTTCGAAGCCTTTTTTGCGAGCGACTCCATGCGCGGGGCCTTTAGCCGCAGCCTTCAGATTGCAACCATCGCATCCATACTCGCGACAGTGCTCGGGACAATGGCATCGATTGCCATCGCCCGCCGAAAGGGGACGCTTTTCAATCTGGTGCAAGGGATGTTTCTCGCACCACTGATTTTCCCTGCGATCGTGCTTGGCCTTTCATTGCTGATTTTTTACAAAAGCATTGGCGGTGTCCCGGATTTTCTCGGGCTGGTCATCGCCCATTCCGTTTTGGGGCTGCCCTTTGTTGTACGCTCTGTGACATCGAGCCTGTTGGCCGTTGATCCGGCATTGGAAGAGGCCGGACAAAGCCTGAAAGCCTCGCCGGTTGATGTGTTTATCTTCATCATTGCCCCCCTCATCTGGCCCGGAATGCTGGCAGGAGGTATTTTTGCCTTCATCCTCTCGCTCGGCGAACTCAACACTGCACTTTTTCTCACCGGTCCGGGCGTTACGACACTGCCGATCGAGATCTTCTCCTATTTGCAATTTCAGGGGGGACAATTGGTCATCGCTGCGGCCTCGGCGATACAGATCTTCATGATCATTGCGATCGTGCTGATCGCTGAAAGGCTGATAGGGCTCAAGCGTATTGTAAGGTCCGAGTCGTAACGGCATTGAAACAAGAAAAACTTTCCGCCTATGCTTGTGAGCTCGGGGAGCAGTGTCGAACCAAGTTGATTGACTGTCCGGTTGAACGGCAGCGCTTTATCCGGCAAAGTGCATGGCCGATCCTTCGAGGGCACCTGTCCCTTTGCCGTTGACAGATACAACCAGGACCTAAATGACGATCCCGATTGATTGTTTCAAGTCGGCAGATTGTGCATTTTGGCGACCGCCGCCATCACACCGCGGATTTCAGCCAGACCGCGCAGGCGGCCGATGGCGGGATAGCCGGGATGGGTGGGCTTGTTCACATCATCAAGCAATTCATGACCGTGATCGGGCCGGAACGGAATGCGCCAGTCCTTGCGCCCTGCCTCCTGCCGCCGCTTCTGCTCGCGCAGCAGAACCTCGACAACCGCCACCATATCGACATCACCCTCGAGATGGGCGGCTTCCATGAAGGAGCCGTCGGCATAGTTGCTGACATTGCGCAAATGGGCAAAGTGGATTTTGTCGGCGAAACGTTCGGCAATCTTCGGCACGTCATTGGCCACATTGGCCCCGAGCGAACCGGAACAGAAAGTCAGCCCGTTGGACGGGGATGGCACGCAATCCAGAATGAAGGCAATATCGTCCCCGTTGCAGGTAATGCGCGGCAGGCCGAGCAGCGGACGGGGCGGATCGTCTGGATGGATACACATTCTGACGCCGCATTCCTCAGCCGTCGGAATGATGTTTTCCAGAAAGGTTTTGAGATTGTCGCGCAGCATATCCTTGCTGATATGGGAATGGCGGGCCAGAATATCGCGCAGGGTTTGCAGATCATAGCGTTCGAACGCACCGGGCAAACCGGCCATGATATTGGCAAACAGCCTGTCCTGATCGGCCTCAGAGGCCTTGTCCATCCAGCGCTTGGCGGCGTCCAGAACCTCCGGCGTCTGATCCGCTTCGGCCCCTTTGCGTTTGAGGATGAAGCAATCGAAGGCGGCATATTCATAGGCATTGAAGCGCAGAGCGCGCGCGCCGCCGGGCAGGAGATAACTGTGCTCGGTCCGCATCCAGTCCTGCACGGTCATGAAATTGTAGCAGATCGTCTCGATCCCGCATTGCGCGAGATTGCGGATGGATTGGCGGTATTTCTCGAACATCGGTTCCAGATCACCTTCGCCCAATTTCACCGCTTCGGGAATTTGCAGGCTTTCCACCACGCTCCAGCGCAGACCGAGTTCGGGATCGGCCTCGATCATATTTTTGCGGGCCATGATCTCGTCGACAGTCCAGACCTCGCCATATTTGACATGGTGCAGAGCGGTCACAATGCCCGTCGCACCTGTCTGCGTGACATCCCGTAAAGTTGTCGGCTCGTCAGGGCCAAACCACCGCCATGCTTGTTCCATCATTGACCTCTTTGTTCACAACCGGTTTTGAAGATCGGGTTCAGGCCCAGCCCAGATGGCCGAGAAATTCCTTGGTACGCTCGACCGTGGGTGCTTCGAAAATCTGTTCGGGCGGCCCTTCTTCGAGCACCTTGCCACGCTCGAACACGATCACCCAATCGGCGACGCGGCGTGCAAAGCTCATTTCATGGGTGACGATCACCATGGTGCGGCCTTCATCGGCCAGCGCCTTCATCACCGACAGCACTTCGCCGATGGTTTCGGGATCAAGCGCCGAGGTCGGTTCGTCGAACAACAGGACTTCCGGTTGCATGGCCAGCGCGCGCGCAATCGCCACCCGCTGCTGTTGCCCGCCCGACAGGTTGACCGGATAATTATCGGCCTTGTCGGACAGCCCGACTTTGGCCAGAAGGATCATGGCCTGTTGTTCGGCCTCGGCCTTATCCGTGTTCAACACGGTAATCGGGCCGATCGCCACATTCTGCAAGGCGGTCTTGTGCGGAAACAGTTCAAAATTCTGGAACACCATGCCCATGCGCCGGCGCACTTTGCGCACGTCGCTGGGCTTGCGTGGCAAAACCAGTCCGTCAAAAATCACCTCGCCGCCGTCGAACGGATCCAAACCGTTGGTGCCGCGCAGCAAAGTCGACTTGCCCGACCCCGAAGGCCCGATAAAGCACACGACTTCCCCGGGATAGATAGTGAGTGAAATATCATCAAGCGCCGTAAAGGCCCCGAAGGATTTGCGGACATGTTTGTATTCCAGCAAAGGCCGTTGCGTGGCTGCACGCCGGATCGGGGATGTGTCAGTCATTCCTTGACCTCGAATTTCTTGCGGATCCAGTCCGATAATTTGGCTTGCGGGTAACCCATCATCCAATAGATGACCGCCATGGCCGTCAGCATTTCCAGAACACGGAAGCTTTGCGACCGGATCTGCAAAGCCACATGCGACAATTCACCGACGGCAATCACCGACACCAGTGACGTGTCCTTGAACAGAGAGACCCATGTGGTAGCCAGAATCGGCAAGACGCGACGCGCCGCCTGCGGCAGAATGATCTCCTTCATCACCTGGAACTGGCTCATGCCCAAAGCCAGCCCCGCATTGGTCTGCCCTGCCCGCACCGAATTGATTCCGGCACGGAAGGTTTCGGCATTATAGGCGGAGACACACAGCACAAGGGCGATCAGGCCGGTGGTGAAGGCCGAGAACTGTACAGGCACCAGAATGGGGATGACGTAAAACGACCAGTACACAATCAGGATCAGCGGGATATTGCGGAACAATTCGACAAAGCACTGGCTCAATAAAGCCAGACCGCGCCATTTCGAAATCCGCATGAAAGCGAGCACAATGCCCAATGGCACGGCCAGACCCATGGTCAGCACCGTCAGCACGATGGTCATCAGCGCGCCTTCGGCCAATAGCCCTTTGTTCAGCCAGACAATAGACCAATCCAGTGTCATGACCGCCCCAGATGTGAAAGCCGCCGATAGATGAAATCAACCGTCCGCGTGGTGGGAAACAACAGCAGGAAATAGACAAAGATGGCGAAGGTGAACACTTCCATCGGCTGATAGCTTTGCGCGGCCACAGTCTCGGCGCGTTTCATGAATTCGGGCACTGCAATCACCGAGGCAATCGCCGTATCCTTGATCGTCACGGACAAGACAGAGCCGATCGCCGGCAGCATGCGGATGGCCGCCTGTGGCAGAACGATGTTGATGATCACTTGCGGCCAGGACATGCCCAGCGCCAGCCCCGCGCGGCACTGCCCCTCGCGGATCGATTCCACACCGGCACGCACAATTTCGACAACCGACGCCGTGATGTGAATCGTGATCGCAATCAAGGCCGACCAGAAGGGCGGGAAACTGATCCCGGTCAGAATAGGGACAGCAAAATAGATCCAGACGATCACCACCAGCACGGGGATCGAGCGCATCGTATCGACGTAAAAGGTAATGGCCCATTGCATGGGCCGCGGACCATAGACCCGCCCGACGCCCAACAGCGTGCCCAGCACCAGCGAAGCCGCCATGCTGAGCAGCGACAGCAAAATGGTCACACCGACGCCGGTGGCCAGAAACTGCCAGCTGTCCATGATGGGTGTCAGATCAAAATCAGGCACTCAAGCCTCCGGCGCGTGGTATTGTCGGGATGGAATACGGGGCACACCGCGAACGGGCGGCATGCCCCTTTCGCAACTATTCCATTTTGCCGACGACAACGCCTTCGGCGGCATCGAGTTTGGCCTGCATACCCTTGGCGACATCACGCAGCCAGTCCAGCAGAACCGTCTGGTTCTTGTCGATGGCGAGACCGACAGGAGAGGCTTTCTCCATGCTGCCCTGACAGTTGTTTTCGGCGGGAAGCGCAGCAAGGCCTTTGACCTTGCGGCTCAACGGCACATAGGGAATGCGGTTGATCGGTGCGGCATCGGCGCGTTTGGCGACGATTTCCTCGACAGGAGCAACACCGGTACCGCCGACGGCGCGGTATTTGGCGAGCGGGAAGCGGGATTTCACCCAGTTTTCCTCGGCACTGCCGGTCAGATAGGCGATGGTAATATCGGGATGGTTGAGATCGTCAACCTTTTTCGCCCCGCTGAATTTGGGATTGTCGGCGCGACCGAACATGCAGACCGAGGTTTGAGAATAGATCACGAAATCAACGACCTTGAGCCGCTCGGGCGTTTCGGCCAGAGCCGTGATCGACAGATCGGCCTGGTTGGACGCCAGCACCGGCACCTTGGTTTCATGCGAGACCGGTACGGTCTGCAATTTCACTCCGAGCAGACGGGCATATTCCTTGGCCAGAATCCAGGCCGGACCATCCCATGCCTCGCCCGTGCCACTGGTATTTTCAATCAACCATGGTGCGTTGGACAACACCGCCACACGCAAGACACCGGACGATTTGATGGCATCAATGCGCGGGCTCTTGCCTGCTGCCGGTGGTTCTTGGGCCTGTGACAGGCTTGACCCTGCAGCCAAAGCGGCAATCACCGTCAGCGGCATGAACAACCGACGCATCGTCTTTTTAACAGATACTGACATAAGCTCCTCCTGCCCGAGATTTTGATTAAAAAGCCGGCGACTCGGTTCGCTGGTCTTTTTTGAGAAAATGCGGATGCGCCAGCGCTATCTTGTCGATGGCGACATAAACTGTGTGCAAATGCGACTGCATCGCCACAACAGCCTCTGCGGCGTCGTGACAGGCAATCGCATCGGTGATCGCCAGATGTTCGGTATAGATCCTGCGTAACCAATCGGGATCTTCCAGCGACAAATGCCGCACGCGGTCGATCTGCGCTTTGGCATCCTCGATAGTTTTCCACACCGCCGGCTGTCCGGCAATGCCGATCAACGTTTCGTGGAAATGGTCGTCGGCTGCGAAAAACCGGCGATGGTTACCCTCACGAACCAGCTGCTTTTGCGCCTCCATTTGCGCGTGCAGACCGGCAATATCCTGCACATCGGCCAGCGTCGCGGCCAGTGCAATGGTGCGAAGTTCCAGCGTCTCGCGGATAAACTGGTTGGAGCGCACCAGCGCGATGTCGATGGGCGAAACCACCGTGCCCTGCTGGGGGAAAATATCGAGCAATTGTTCATCCTGCAGCCGCTTGAATACTTCGCGGATCGGCGTGCGGCTGACCCCGAAGGTCATGGCCATTTTAGGTTCGGAAATCACCTGACCGGGCCGCAATTCGCCCGAAATGATCCATGCCCGCAATTGGGCATAGGCCTGTGCGGCGGTGTTTTGACGGCGATCAAGGGGCTTCAAATTGGTCTGCATACTTGTATACAAGTCAACCCGAAGCTGATTGTCAAGCCGCCTGCCTGGGGGGCAAGTCTGCATGGAGCATTATTCTCGAAGTCCGGAGAATCGCCGCGATTACAAAAACACACCAAGACCTTTGCCAGCGGCTCATGCCACCCTGCGGGCATCCCGAATGGCGGTGAGAATCTTCAGCGGCGTGGCAGGCATGTCGATATGGGTGATGCCGTAGGGTTTGAGGGCATCGACAATGGCATTGATGATGGTCTGCGGGGCGCCGATGGCACCGGCCTGCCCTGCTCCTTTGCAGCCGAGAGGGTTTGAAGCGGTCGGGCATTCCACCAGATGGATCTCGAAATCCGGCAAATCGGCAGCACGCGGCACGGCGTAATCCATCAGGCTCGAGGTGATCAATTGCCCGCTGTCCGGGTCATAACGGATGGCTTCGAGCATGGCCTGTCCTATGCCCTGCGCGATCCCGCCTTGCACCTGACTTTCGGTCAGCATCGGATTGAGCAGGGTGCCATAATCGTCGACAGCCACATATTGCAGAATAGTGACAGCACCGGTATCGGGATCAACCTCGACTTCCGCCGCATGGCAGCCATTGGGGAAAGTGATCGGGGCTTGCCTGAAGGCGCCATAGCCGGACATCAATTCCAGATTTTCCACCTCGGCAAAGGCGAGGATCAAGGCACGCATGGCGATATGTTGGGGTTTGGCCTGATCTCGGTTCGAAGAATAAAACACGCCGTCCTCATACCGCACCGCCTCCAGATCAACCTGCAGATAACGGGCGGCGATGGCTGTTGTTTTATCCAAAAGATCTCGAGCCGCATAGACCAGTGCCGTGCCGCCCATATGCAGGGATCGGGCACCGCCATGCCCGCCGCCTGTCGGGACGGTGCAGGTATCAGCTTGCACATAGCGCAACATCGACAGGGGGACCGACAAATGTCGGGCGATCAGCTGCACAAAACTGGTTTCATGCCCTTGCCCGTTGGATTGGGTGCCGACCACGATCTCGATCAAGCCGTCAGCCGTTGGCCGCAACCAGGCCTCCTCTTCCGCCGGACCTCTGGATGTCTCCAGAAAGCAGCCGATGCCGAGCCCGCGCAACTGCCCCGCTTTCTTTGACAGGGCGCGCCGCTTGGCAAAACGGGCATGGTCAATCGCAGCCATGGCCTTGTCGAGATTGTGCTCGAAGACACCGCAATCAATCGTAAAGCCGGTCCCGTTGGTGAAGGGAAACTGTCTGATGACATTGCGCCGCCGCAATTCGGCCGGGCACATGCCGAGTTGGCGGGCCGCCAGATCGATCAGCCGTTCCAGCATGTAATTGGCTTCGGGCTTGCCCGCCCCGCGATAGGCGTCGATGGGAGCCATATTGGTAAAAACACCGCGCACATTCATCGACAGGACCGGAAAGGCATAGATCCCGCCCATCGCCGGTGTCGGGGCAACCGTGGCACTGCCCGGACCAAGCGAGGTGACGTAAGCGCCGATATTGGCAATGGTTTCGACGTCCAATGCCAAAAACCGCCCTTTGTGATCGAGTGCCAGCCGCCCCCGCGTGATATTGTCACGCCCGTGAACGCCAGAGGTGAAATCCTCCAGCCGGTCTGCGGTCCAGCGGACCGGCCGTTGCAGCCGTCTGGCCGCCCAGAGGACCAGCGCATATTCCGGATAGGTGACGTTTTTCATACCGAACCCGCCGCCGACATCGGGCGACATGACCTCGATCCGGTCCTTGGGGATACCGAAGACGCCGGAGGCCAGCTCGTCGCGGATGAAGTGGACGGATGCGGCACTGACAATCAGCCGATAGCGTTGGTCTGTCGCATCCCACAAACCGACTGCGCAGCGGGGCTCCAGAGCCACTGCCGCAATCCGGTTGTTGACGAGCGTCAGCTCGACATGATGGCGGGCTTTGGCAAAGGCGGCTTTTGTGCCTGCATCATCGCCACGCTGGTAGACAAAAGCCCGATTATGGGCGGCCTCATCCCAGAGGCGCGGTTTGGCAGGATCATGGGCTGTGGCAGGATCAATCACAGGTTCGAGCACACGATAGTCGACCGTGATCAATTCCAAAGCGTCCTGCGCCCTGGCCGGACAATCGGCGACAACCATGGCAACAAGATCGCCGACATGGCGGACACGATCCCGACACAAAGGTTCACGCCGTGGCACAATCAATTCTGTTTCGGGCCCCAAAGGAATGGAGGTTGGCAAGGGGCCTAAGCCCTCAGGATGGCCCGCAGCTTTCAGGACATCGTTCGCGGTATAGACACCATAAACGCCTTTGAGCGCACGGGCCGCAGCGGTGTCGATCGCGATGATGTCCGCATGGGCATGGGGTGAGCGCAAAAAACCCGCAAACAGTCCGGTTTGTGGTGCCAGATCATCGACAAATTGCCCCTGTCCTGTAACAAAGCGCAGATCCTCGAACCGCCGGACGGATCGGGCGTCCTCCATGGCATGGGTTACGCAAGGGGTGGGCAAGGCTTGGGACAAAGTGTGATCCTGTCATGGCTGGAACATTGAGACAGCCTATCATGCATGATTGCTGATAGGGATAAAGGCTTGCCGGACCAAGCAAGCCATTTCACCTTATTGAACCGGCGCGGCAATCACTGCGCCTTTGTTGCGGCAGAGGCAAACCGATAATCCGCGAACATATCGCGCAGGGCTGTTTTCTGGATTTTACCGGTCGCCGTATGCGGAATCTCGTCAATGAACACGACATCATCCGGCAACCACCATTTGGCGATTTTGCCTTCGAAAAACGCCAGCATCTCGTCACGCTCAAGACCGGCATCCGCTTTTCTGACAACGATCAGCAAAGGCCGCTCATCCCATTTGGGGTGATGGACGCCGATCACCGCAGCCTCGGCCACGGCAGGATGGGCAATCGCCAGATTTTCAAGCTCGATCGACGAAATCCACTCGCCACCCGATTTGATGACATCCTTGGACCGGTCGGTAATGTGCATATAGCCATAGGGATCAATGGTTGCGACATCGCCGGTATCAAAAAATCCGTCCCGATCCAGAACCGTTTCGTCACTGCCGTAATATTGCCGTGTGACGGCAGGGCCGCGAACCTTCAAACGCCCGAAGGTGGAGCCGTCATGGGGGAGAGCTTTGTCGTCATCATCGGTGATTTTCATCTCGACCGTGAATGTCGGGAAGCCCTGCTTCATCTTCAGTGTGTAAAGGGCATCATCATCCAGACCGGCGAGTTCCGGCTTGATCGAGCAGAACGAGCCCAAGGGGCTCATTTCTGTCATGCCCCAGGCATGGGCCACCGTCACGCCATATTGCTTTTCAAACGCCTCCGTCATGGCACGCGGACAGGCCGAACCGCCGATGGCCACCCGTTTCAATGTCGTCAACCGACCCTGAGTGCGGTTGAGATGATCCAGCAAAGCAAGCCAGACAGTCGGCACGGCCGCTGTCATGGTCACGCGTTCGGTTTCCAGCAATTCATGCAGGGAAGGACCATCGAGCTTGGCCCCCGGCATCACCAGTCGCGCCCCTGCCATCGGCGCGGAAAATCCCAGTGACCAGCTATTGGCATGAAACAAAGGCACAACCGGCATCACGGAATCATGCGATGAAATATTGAAAAAATCGGGTGCCACATGCGCCATGGCATGCAGCACATTGGAGCGGTGGGAATAGAGCACCCCCTTGGGATGGCCCGTTGTGCCCGAAGTATAGCAAAGACCGGCCGCGGTATTCTCGTCAAACACCGCCCAGACAAAATCACTGTCCGAGCGGGCCAGATAATCCTCGTAGGCCGTGACATTCTTCAGCGAACTGTCGGGCATATGCTTCGCATCGGTGAGAATAATGAATTGTTCAATCGTGGTGAGGCGCGGGGCAATCCGCTCGACCAGCGGCAGGAAGGTCAAATCCAGAAACAGCAGCCGGTCTTCGGCATGGTTGATGATGTAGACAATCTGGTCATCGAACAGACGCGGATTGACCGTGTGGTAGACACCGCCAAACCCGGTGATGCCGTACCACAATTCAAGATGGCGGTGGGTGTTCCATGCCAGAGTGGCGATACGGTCGCCCTTCTTCATGCCCGATTGCGTCAACGTCTTGGCCAGTTGCAATGCACGATGCCGCAAATCACGATAGGTCTCGCGATGAATGGGCCCCTCGACCAGCCGACTGACAATCTCCTGATTGCCGAACTGGCTTGCGGCATGATCGATCACTTTGCTGATCAGCAAAGGCCAGTCCTGCATGAGTCCGAGCATGATGTTTCCCCCGTTGGAACCGGCCACTTTTCGTGATCTCGACATCATCTTAGTGCATGACCCCGGACTGATCTATAGATGAAATGCCTTGTATTTTTACTGTATCCGCAATGCTATATTTGAACGATGAACGCATCCCGCAAACCCGATCGCATCTCCGCATTGGCGCCTTTCGGCGTCCGCAGCTACCGGTTCCAATGGCCGGCGGATTTGTTGATTTCATGCGCCATCGAAATGGAATTGCCGATTTTGGGTTGGTATATTCTGGTGCAAACCAATTCGGTTTTCATGCTCGTCCTGTTCGGCAGCGCGCAATATATCGGCACGCTGATCTCGCCCTTGATGGGGGTTGTCGGCGACAGGATGGGCTGCCGGAACCTGCTGTTCGCCATGCGCGCTTGCTACACGGTTCTTTCGGTTTCGATTCTGCTGTTGTCCATTTTCGGCCTGCTCGATGCCTATGTGGTTTTGGCCATTTCGGCACTGGGCGGCATATTGCGCCCCTCCGACGGAATGGTCAGAAATACCCTGATCGCCCAAACGGTTCCCCACCATCATTTGATGGTCGCCATCGGCGTCTCGCGGATCTCCCAGGACATCTCCCGCGTCATGGGTGCCCTGATCGGCACCGGCCTTGTGACATGGGCCGGCATGGAGAGGACGTATGAGCTGATTTCAGCCCTCTATCTGTTCGGCATGGTCATGACGCTCGGGGCAAAGCAAATCAAAACCGTTGCGAAAATCACCCGCTCTCCCTTCAGGGATACGGTGGACGGTTTGATGCATGTCTGGAACAACCCGACCTTGCTCGCCGCCTTCTGGATCGCCTTTATCGTCAATCTGACAGCCTATCCTTTCACGCTCGGCCTGTTGCCGCATGTGACCAGAGATGTCTACGGCATTGGTCAGGAAGGTTTGGGCTTCTTGGTTGCGAGTTTTTCATTCGGCGGGTTTTTGGGCTCGATCGCTTTGAGTTTTTCGGGACATCTGGTCAAAGCCGGTCGGGCCATGATTTTCGGCGGCATTGGCTGGTATGTCCTGCTTCTTTTATTTGGACAGACAGATCATTTAAGCAGCGGCATGCTGTTTCTGGTGCTGGCCGGTTTCGCCCAGAATATCTGCACAATCCCGATGTTCGTGATGATGCTCAAAGTGGCCCCCGAAGAGTTCCGCGGCCGCGTGATGGGCGTGCGCATGCTGGCCATTTACGGCCTGCCCCTCGGCCTTATGCTGGCCGGACCCCTGATCGAACGATTGGGGTTTCTTCTGACCAATCTGGTTATGACTGCAACCGGCCTCGTCATACTGGCCCTTGTTTCGATGATCTGGCGCAGACATGTTTGGGATCATGGGGCAGAAGCGAACCAATTATAATAGTGCCCGTTTCGGAGTGATTGCCGCAGGGATGTAAAAAACTTCACCCCACCCGCGCCAGCAACCGCTTCAACCGATCCGTATAGCGCGCCGTGACCGCCTCGCGCGCATGATGGCGTCCGTTAAGGACACAGATTTGGCCGTTGACCGTGACGGACCGGATGGCGCTGCGGTCGGTTGTAAAAATCAGGGCATCCAGCCAATGGCGTTGTGGCAGCGGGGCGAGTGTGGGGTGGGCGAGATCGAGGGTGACCCAATCAGCCCGCGCGCCGACCCGCAAGGCCCCGACGGGTTGTTGCAGGGCTTGCGCGCCGCCTTGCAGGGCTTTGGTGTAGAGATCGAGGCCGGTCGAATGGCCCTCGGCTCCTGCCAGCAGATTGCGGCCGCGATGCAGCAGGCGCTGGCCGTATTCCAGACAGCGCAATTCGGCAAAGGCCGAAATTTCGATATTGGAATCGGATCCGACCCCCCATGCACCGTTCAGCGCTTGATAGGAACAAGCGTTGAAAAAACCATCGCCGAGATTGGCTTCGGTGACAGGGCACAGGCCCGCGACCGCACCCGAACGGGCGAGCGCTTGCGTCTCAGTCTCGCTCATATGGGTGGCATGGATCAGGCACCACTGTGCATCCACCGCGTGATGGTCAAACAGCCATTCGACAGGCCGCCGGCCCGACCATGCAAGGCAGTCATCGACCTCTTTGACTTGTTCTGCGATGTGGATATGGACCGGCCCCGACAGGCCCGCTCCCAGCAGGGCCGTCAGCATGTCGGGTGTGACCGCCCGCAGGCTGTGCGGGGCAAGGCCGATTTTGGCATGCGGCAACACTTTCAGCGCATCGGCACTGGCGGCATGCAGGGCGAGATAGGAATCGAGATCGTTATAGAACCGCCCTTGTTGGGCGGCGACAGGCTGGCCACCGAAACCGCCTCGGGCATAAAGCACCGGCAGCAGGGTCAGGTTGATGCCGGTTTGCTGTGCGGCTGCGATGATGCGCAGGGCCAGTTCGGCGAGGTTGGCATAGTGGTTTCCGCCCGGATCGTGATGCAGATAATGGAATTCTGCCAGACTGGTGAAACCGCCTTCCAGCATCTCCATCATGGCCATGGCGGCAATGGCCTCGACATCGTCGGGGTCGAGATGTTCGAGAAAGCGGTACATCACCTGCCGCCATGTCCAGAAACTGTCGCCGCTCGGCCCGCGCGTTTCGGCCAGTCCCGCCATGCCGCGCTGGAAAGTGTGGCTGTGCAGATTGGGCAGGCCCGGTATGGTCGCTCCCGCAATCGCTTGCGCAGCTTCCAGCTGTTGCGGGGACGGGTGCGTTGCGAGCGACGCAATCACACCCTCTTCAATGCCCACAAGCACTCCGCTGTGCCAGCCATCGGGCAGCAAGGCATGTTCCAGCAACAGGGTTTTGCTCATGATCTGATATCCTTCACCTCACGCGTCCCGCTGATTGTGGTAAACATTCTGCGCTTTTGCAAAGTTTGTTCGGGCAAATGATGCCGACAATCATCCGGCAGACCCTTTACCCGCCCGACCGATCGGCTAAAGTCGGAAGGGTAAAGGATACATCGCCCATGACCCAGCATCCCGATTGGTTGAAAGTCCGGCGTGGCCAAGCGCCTCTGGTTGTCAGCCTGCCCCATACCGGCATCGATATTCCGGCCCCCCTGCAGCCCGCTTTGCGCTCGCTCTGGCTGGCGCGCAAGGATGCCGATTGGTGGATCGAAGCCCTTTATGACTTTGCCGGCGAGCTGGATGCGACCATCATCCGCACCACCGTGTCGCGCACGGTGATCGACGTCAACCGCGACCCGAGCGGGATTTCGCTCTATCCCGGCCAGGCGACAACCGAACTCTGTCCCACCACCAGCTTTGACGGCGAGCCGCTCTATCGTGAGGGACAGCAGCCCGATGCCGCAGAGATCGAGCGCCGCAAAGCAAGCTATTTTACGCCCTATCATGACCAGTTGCGTCAGGAAATCGCCCGGCTGCGCGCCATCCATCCCGCTGTGGTGCTGTATGATTGCCATTCGATCCGCTCGGTGATCCCGCGCTTGTTCGAGGGCACGCTGCCGCATTTCAACATCGGCACCAATAGCGGGCTGGCTTGCGCCGATGCACTCACAAAGACCGTGCAGACCCATTGCGCCGCCTCGGGATTGGAAGTGGTGGTCAACGGCCGTTTCAAGGGCGGGTCGATCACCCGCTTGAACGGCAGGCCGGAGGCGGGCGTGCATGCCATCCAGATGGAACTGGCCTGCCGCACCTATCTCGACGAGCCGTTTGGTGTCGTCAGCGAGCATAACTGGCCCACGCCGTATAATCCAACCTATGCCGCACCTGTGCGGGCCACCTTGCGGGCTGTTCTGGCGAGCTGTCTGGACTTTGCACGGTCATGAGCCTGACACTGCTTCCGCAATCCGGTTTCAGCGTAATGCCGTGGAAAAACGGCGGCGGCACGACAATTGAAATAGCCGTCTCGCCACACGGGGCGGGGCTTGATGATTTTGATTGGCGCGTCAGCATGGCGCGGGTCGAGGGATCGGGTCCGTTCTCGCGCTTTGCGGACATCGACCGCTGCCTGTGCGTGTTGGGCGGGGCGGGAATTGTGTTGAAACCGCTCGAGCGCGGCAGTGTCACCCTGACACAGGACAGCCCGCCTTATGTCTTTCCGGCCGATCTTGCGCTTGATGCGGATGTGCCCGATGGCCCGATCACCGATCTCAATGTGATGGTGCGGCGCGGGCGCGCACGGTCCTTTGTATCCCGCATGCACGGCACGCAGTCTCTGACCGTGTCAGGCATGGCGGATGTCACATTGATGTTGCTGTCCACGGATGCACGGGCTGTTTGCGGTGCAACGGTGCTGTCGGCTCAAAGCGGTGATGTGCTGCGGCTGGATGGGCGCGATGTCTCCTGCACGCTGGCGGCGCAAGATGCGTCGGTACCCCTGGGTCTCATTCTGATCGAGTTGTGGCAGACCGCACAATCATAAGCCTTGCCGCTCAAGCCGCCGGATCGGCATCCATCACCAGATGGCCGCCGCCGAGATCACGCCAGTGCCGCACCGGCGGCACGAAACCGACCGGACGCAACGGGCTCGGAATTTCGGTCAGCGTCAAGCCGCGCCGCATCGCACGGCGTTCGGGATCGGGCACCGGCACTGCCGCCATCAATTTGCGCGTATAGGGATGGGCAGGATTGTTGATGACCGACTGGCGCGGACCGATCTCGACGATCTCGCCCAGATACATCACCGCCACCCGATGGCTGACCCGCTCCACCACCGCCATATCATGCGAGATGAACAGATAGGCCAGACCCATTTCGGCCTGCAGTTCCATCATCAGATTGACGACCTGTGCCTTGATCGACACATCAAGTGCCGAGACGGCCTCATCGGCCACGATCAATTTCGGCTTGAGCGCCAAAGCGCGCGCGATGCACAGACGCTGCCGCTGGCCGCCCGAAAACTCATGCGGATAACGGTCGGCCATATCGGGCGACAGGCCGACACGCCGCAGCAATTCGGCCACTTGCGCACGCGCCTCCTCTGCCCTAGCCAGACCATGCACGATGATCGGTTCGGCAATCGCCGCGCCCACCGATTTGCGCGGGTTGAGGCTGGCAAAGGGATCTTGAAAAATCATCTGCATGTTCTGGCGGGCGCGGCGCAGGCCCTCTTTGTCGAGCGCGCCGACATCCTCGCCGTCAAACAGCACCTGACCGGCGCGCGGCTCGACCAGCCGCAAGACCGAGCGGCCCGTGGTGGATTTACCGCAACCCGATTCCCCCACCAGAGCCAGCGTCTCGCCCGCGCGCACATCGAACGAGACGTTTTCAACCGCATGGACGCGCGCGGTGACCGAGGCAAACAGGCCCGAGCGCACATCGAACGAGGTCACCAGATTTTTGACTTCGAGCAGCGGCTTTTCACCCTCATCCACGCTCAGATCGCATTGCGGCGGCGGGACCGGAAGGCCGGTTTGCGGGTCGATGATGGCGAAGGGTTTGGGCAGAAGTTCATCGCGCATCGCGCCCAGACGCGGCACGGCGGCCAGCAGTGCGCGGCTATAGGGATGCTGCGGCGCACGGAACAAGGCGGCAGTCTCGCCTTCCTCGACCTTCTTGCCCTTCAGCATCACGACGACACGATCCGCCGTTTCCGCCACAATGCCCATATCATGGGTGATGAAGATGACGGCCATGCCCTCTTCTTCCTGCAGCAGTTTGATCAGTTCGAGAATTTCGGCCTGAATGGTCACATCCAGTGCCGTGGTCGGCTCGTCGGCAATCAGCAAATGCGGACGGCAGGCCAGACTCATGGCAATCATCACCCGCTGGCGCATCCCGCCCGATAATTGATGCGGATAGTCATCCAGCCGCCGTGCCGCACCCGGGATCCGCACGCGCTCCAGAATCCGCAATGATTCCGCGCGCGCGGCTTGCGGGTCGAGACCGCGATGGTATTTCAGGGTTTCGCCGATCTGGAAGCCGATGGTCAGCACCGGATTGAGCGAGGTCATCGGCTCCTGAAAAATCATTGCCAGCTCGTTGCCGCGCAAATGCCGCATCTGCTCTTCGGGCAGGGTCAACAGATTGTGGCCGCCGAACAGGATCTCGCCTTCGGTGCGGCTGTTTGCCTGCGGCAACAGGCGCATGGCCGACAAAGCGGTGACGCTTTTGCCCGAACCCGATTCTCCCACCACCGCGACGGTTTCACCCGCCCCGACAACGAAGGACAGGTTCTCGACCACCGAACGCCATTCGCCATCCACCCGGAACGAAGTGGTCAGATTGCGGATCGACAGCAAAGGGTGCGGGGTCACAGGCGCGCTCATGCTTCGCCCTTCAATTTCGGATCAATCGCATCCCGCAATCCGTCGCCCAACAGGTTGAGCGCAAAGACCACAACCAGAATTGCGGTTCCGGGCGCCAGCACCAGCCAATAGCTGTCGAGGATGTTTTCAAAGCCTTCGCGGATCATGCCGCCCCATGTCGGGATCGGCGGTTTGACACCAAGCCCGATAAAGGCCAGCGAGGCCTCGGTGCGGATTGCATTGGCGAGCCAGAGCGAGCCCATCACCAGAATTTCCGGCAGGATATTGGGCAGGATATGGCCCAGCAAAATCCGCGTATCGGAGAAGCCGAGCGCGCGGCAGGCATCGACGAATTCACGCTCTTTCATCGCAATGGTCGGCGCGCGGGCAATGCGGGCGAAAGGCGGGATCGAGGTCAAAGCAATCGCCACGATGATATTGGTCATCGACGGGCCGAGCATGGCGACAATGATCAGGCCAAGAATCAGCGAAGGGAAGGCCAGCAAAATATCCATCAGTTGCATGATCAGCGTATCGAGCCGGCCGCCGCGCCAGCCCGCGATCATGCCGATGGCCGAACCGATCACCATCGCCAGGGCGGTGGAGGCCAGTCCGATGATCAGTGAAATCCGCGCGCCATAGACCAGCCGCGCATAGATATCGCGGCCGAAATAATCGGTACCCAGCCAGTTGTCCCCTGAGGGCGGTTTCAGCCGCAGCATCACATTCTGGTCGAGCGGATCAAGCGGAGCGATCCACGGCGCGAAAATAGCGGCCAGCACGACGATCACGAAAATCACCAGACCGACCCACGAGGTCTTGTTGGTGTTGAAGGCGCGCAGGGTTGATTTCAACATCGCACGGGCAGGGGAAAGTGTTTCACTCATTTGAATTTCACCCGTGGGTCGGCAATGCCATAGGCAATGTCGGTGGCCAGATTCACCAGCACCACCACCAGTGTATAAATCACCATCATGCCCTGCAGCATGGTGTAATCACGCTGGTTCAATGCCCCGACGATCAGCTTGCCCAAACCCGGACGGCTGAACACGATTTCGGTCAGCACCGAATTGCCGATCAGAATGCCCAGATAAAGCCCGATGATGGTGATCACCGGAATCAGCGCATTGCGCAGCGCGTGCCGCCACACCACCACTGTCCACGGCACGCCTTTGGCGCGCGCGGTGCGCACATAATCTTCCTGCAACACCTCCAGCATCGCCGAACGGGTGACGCGGGTGATATAGGCAGCGGTAATCAGCCCCAGATTGATGGCGGGCAGCGTAATCGATTCAACCCATGCCGACAGACTGCCCGATTTGGCGCTGATGACTGGGAACCAGTGCAGGCCGATCGAGAAGGCCAGCAGCAGCAACAGCGCCGACACGAAAGGCGGGAAAGACAGGCCGAGCAGCGAGCCGATGCGGGCCGCATAATCGGTAAACCGGTTGCGACGCACCGCAGCCGCAACGCCCAGAGGCACACCGATCACCACACCGATGAGCAGAGATAAAAAAGTCAGTTCCAGAGTCCAGGGAAGCACATTGAGAACCTCCTGGATGACCGGACGCCCCGTCATCATCGACGTGCCCCAATCACCCCCCAAGGCACCCCAGACAAAGACAACATATTGATGATACAGCGGCAGGTTCAAGCCGAGCCGCTCGCGCAGCGCCTCGATGGCTTCACGGCTGGCCTGATCGCCCAGAATCACCTGGGCCGGATCACCCGGAACAATCCGCACCAGCACGAACACAAGCGTCAGCACGGCAAACAGCGTGATCACCGCAAAACCCAGACGTCTGATCAGAAAAGCGGTCATGCGGTCCCACTCAAAAAAAGATCGGGCGCAGCCTCAGCCGCGCCCGATCCTGCAACAGGCTTATTTCGTGAACTTGGTTTTTTCCGTCACGGGAGGCGACAGGTTGAGCGAGCCGTTCAGCTCGTAACCGAGATCGAGATTGTCCTTCCACGCCCACAGCTGCAGCTGCTCGTAAACCGGAATGCCGCAGACATTGGTGACCAGCTTTTCCTGAGCCGTCTTCCACAACGCCTTTTGCTTGGCCGCATCCATTTCCACACGTGCAGCACGAATTTCGGTATCTGCGACATTGCAGAATGTGAAATTGGTGATGGCGGTCGATGTGCCGATGTTGGAGGCCGAGTCATAGAACTGGGTCAGATAGACATCGGCGACAGGGAAGCGGGCGGCCTGATAATGCACGATCGGCGACAGACCCTTGCGGATTTGCGCATGGAACGTGGCATGTTCGACCAACTCGATTTCGAGATTGATATTGGCCTTCTTCAACTGCGCCTGCACGGCTTCGATGAAAGTCTGCATGCCTGTCAGCGTGGTGTGGATGGTTTTCACCGTCACACCGTTGGGATAACCGGCTTCGGCCAGCAAAGCCTTGGCCCTGTTGACATCATAGGCATAGAGCGGTGACTTCTCGTCGGTGCCGAGATAGCCCGATGGCACAACCGAGACAGCCTCGCGCGAGGAACCCGCACCCTTGAACTGCACAATCGCTTTGCGGTCGATGGCATGGGCAATGGCCTGACGGACACGGATATCATCGAGCGGCTTGCTGGTGATGTTGAGATAGAGGGCCGACAATTCGCCCGGCTCCATCGCCTTCACCTTCACACCCGGCAGTTTCGAGGTGCGGTCGACCCATGTCTGGTCCTGCTTGCCATAGATCATGTCGAGCTCGCCGGACTGGAAGGCCAGATCGCGGCTGGAATCAGCAGGAATATAGCGATAGGTGATGTCTTCCAGCACGGGTGCGCCACGGAAATATTGCTTGTTGGCCGTCAGCTTGACGAATTGTTGCGGCTGATATTCGGCGAACTGGAAAGGACCGGTGCCAATCGGCTTCTTGCCGAAATTCTCGCCCATCTCTTCGGCAGCCTTTTTGCAGACCATGTTGCCGCCATTGATATTGGCGACATAACCGAGAAAGCCCGCAACCGGATTTTTCAAGGTGATCTTCAGCGTGCTGCCATCCACAGCCTCGACTTTGTCGACGGCGGCGAAATCACCCGAATAGGAGGAGGTTGCCTTGCTGGAAGCGCGCTTGATCGAATAGGCCGCATCTTCCGCGCTGAACGGGCCATAGCCGTGGTGGCACTGCACGCCCGAGCGGATCTTGAAGGTCCATTCGGTGCCATTGGCATTGGTGGTCCAGCTCTCGGCCAGATCGGGCTCGATGAAATCGGGGCTGGCCTGTCCGGGCTTCACCCGCACCAGACCGTTGAAGATATAGTTCAGCAAACCCTTGTCGGGTGTGGTCGAAGCCAGATGCGGATCGAGCTTGCCCGCATCGGCAGAGCCCATGCCGATCACCAGTGACTTTTTTTGCGCTTGAGCCGGATCAAGTCCGAAACCCGTCGCAAGGCCTGCCGCAACGGCCAAACCCAAGATCAGTTGTTTTTTCATTCACGCATCCCCCAAACAATCCTAAAACCGGAAACCCGATTGTGACCGCAATCGGGGCCATGATGCAAGCCCCCTTTGCACAAAGACTATACAGAGGTCTGATATGCACAATTCCACGGCACAAACCCCTTCTAACCCGGAGGATCACGGGTTAGGCTCGCAGCTGTTGTTTTTGCTGTGTCATCTCACGGATCGGAGACCCTTCGGATGAGCAAACCCTTTTGGTGGGAAGCCGCCCCGCGCGAATCCGAACAGGAGGTCAATCTGCCCGCCACAGCCGATTGCGTGGTTGTCGGTGCGGGCTATGCGGGCCTGAATGCGGCTTTGACACTGGCCCGCGCCGGACGCTCGGTGGTGGTATGCGAAGCCGGACCGCCCGGTTTCGGCGCGTCGAGCCGGTCGGGCGGCATGATCGGCCACGGTCATCGCCTGTCCTATTCCAATCTGATTGCGCTTTATGGCGCGGCCAAGGCCAAAACCCTGATCGGCGAAGGCATGGCCTCGCTCGATTATGTCAAACAGTTGATCAACAGCGAGGGTATCGACGCCCGCTTGAGCGCGGTCGGCCGTTTGCGCGGGGCGTGGACACAGGCCGATTACGACACGATGGGCCGCGAGGCCGAATTGCTGCGCCGCGATCTCGGCCTGCCGGTCGATGTCGTGCAAAAATCGGATATGCACAAGGAGATTGCCAGCGACAGCTATCAGGGCGGGCTGGTGTTCCACAGCCATGGCGGCGTGCATCCGGCTTTGTTCCAGCAGGGATTATTGGGCGTGGCGTGTTCGGCAGGCGTTGAGGTTGCAGGCTTTACCCCCGTCACGCGGATCGACAGGCAAATAGACCATACCCTTGTCCATACCCAGCGCGGCAGTATCAAAGCCCGCGATGTGATTGTCGCCACCAATGGCTATTCGGCCGGACCCGTGCTTGATTTCGCCCGCCGTCTGGTGCCGATGCCGAGCTTTCTGATTGCCACAGAGGAGATCGGCGAAAACCGCGTGCGCGATCTGATTCCGAATTTGCGGATGATTGTCGAGACGCGCGAAAAGCACCTTTATTACCGCCCCTCGCCCGACGGCAAACGCATCATTCTGGGCGGTCGCGCCGCCTTGCATCCGATTGAATTGGAAGAGGCGAAAGTGCGCCTTAAAAAAGAATTGGTCGCACTGTTCCCCTCGCTGGCGCAAACAGAGATCAGCCATGTCTGGACCGGCAATATCGCGATGACGCGTTCGGATCTGCCGGGCATCGGAAAGCTCGGCGGGCTCTGGTATGCGCTGGGCTGCAACGGATCGGGGGTCGCGCTGATGCCCTATCTCGGCCACAAGCTGGCGTTGAAAATTCTGGGAGACAAAGAGGGTGTTACCGCCTTTGACGATATCCCGTTCAAGGCCATTCCGTTTTATGACGGGCGCCCGTGGTTTTTGCCGCTGATGACGGCGTGGTATCGCGGACGTGATTGGCTGAGGGGCAATTAACGGCCGACGGCAATGCCGTATTGACCGGCCGCGGTTTCAATCCAGTGCCACATATCGCCTGCCATCGAGCGCATGCAGGACAGTTCGAACACGCCCTCCGCATCCACCGAGATCTGGACCGACAGCTGACCCAGCAGCGTCACACGCCCCGAACCGGCAGGGAAGGCAAGCGGATCACAATCGATCATCACACCCTTGGCCAGCACATCCAAAACATTTGGACCCGACAGTTGCACCGAAGCGCGCGAGCCGGTCTGGTCGATGACAGTGGCCTGTGCCCCGAACAGGCGCAAGAGACACTCTTTTGACGGCATGGTCTCGCTTTCGATAAAAAATTGATCCGGCGCCATCGGTAAAATCTGCACTCCTTCGCGGCTGTAACGCTGGCCCGGACCCAGCGAAGCCGTCGCGGGTTCACCTGCCGGACAGAGCACACTGGCGGCAAAGGCGTGATCCAGCAGGCGGACGTGCAGACCCGCATGCGCGACGGCTTTGCCGTAAGATCCGGCATCGACACGACCTTGCCAGACCGAGCGGCGTTTATAAACGGGCTCAACCATGCAACCGTTCTCCCTTCGGATCGACAAAGACCGGCGAGACGATCTCGACCAGCGTATCCAGACCGCGCAAGGCATCATAAGCGCGCACCCGCTCGCCGATGCGCTGCGGCCCGTGCTGCAACAGGCCGAGACCGATCAGACAGCCGCAATGGGGCGAATAGGCCACCGAGGTCATATAGCCCTGATCATGCCCGATCGTCGCGGGATGTCCAATCGGCAGAAAATGCGCGCCCGCCGTCATCCTTGCGGCCGGATCGACCGGTTTGAACCCGACCAGTTGCGGCCGGTCATCGGCCTGCAAAGCGGGGCGCTGGGCCATCACGCGGCCGATAAAGTCCTTTTTGCGTGACATCATTTTTTCAAGCCCGAGATCGCGCGCGGTGGTGGTGCCGTTCAGCTCGTTTCCGGCGACATGCCCCTTCTCGATCCGCATCACGCCCATGGCCTCGGTGCCATACAGCGTCAGACCAAACTCGCGGCCCGGTTGCGCCAGATGCCGCACCACGGCATCACCGTAATCGGCTGGCACTGCCAGCTCATAGGCCAGTTCGCCCGAAAAGGAGACACGGAACAACCGTGCGGGCACGCCTTCGGCCAGCATGAAATTGCGGCAGGCCAGATAGGGTGTCGCCCCGTCCGACAGATCAATCGTCTGCCCCAAAGCCCGTTGCAACAATGCGCGGGATTGCGGACCGGCAATGGCCAGCTGGGTCCAGCGCTCGGTCACCGAGACCATCCGCACATCCCAAGCCGGATGATGGACCTGATGGCAGAAATCGAGATGGTTCATCACCGCCACCGCCTGTGCGGTTGTGGTGGAGATCAGAAAATGCTGCTCGCCCAACCGTGCCACCGTGCCGTCATCCATCACGAAGCCGTCTTCGCGCAGCATCAAGCCGTAACGGGTGCGGCCCACCGGCAGGGTCGAGATCAGATTGCAATAGACAAAATCCAGAAAGGCGGCGGCATCGCGGCCCTGTACCTCGATTTTGCCGAGCGTCGAGACATCGCATAACCCTACGCCTGCGCGCACAGCCAGCACCTCGCGGTCGACCGTCTCGCGCCAATGGGTCTCGCCGGATTTCGGCACATATTGCGTGCGCAGCCACAGGCCGGTTTCGACAAACACCGCCCCTTGCTCCACGGCCCATTGATGGGCGGCAGACAGGCGCGTGGGCCGGAAATGCCGGTCCCGATGCGCCCCCGCCAAGGCACCGATTGCAACAGGCGTATAGGGCGGACGAAACACGGTTGTGCCGACTTCGGCAATGCCGGTACCGCACAGGCCCGCCATCACCGCCAGCCCCGTGACATTGGAGGTCTTGCCCTGATCCGTACCCATGCCGAGCGTGGTGTAACGCTTGAGATGTTCGACAGAGCGATAGCCCTCCCGATGCGCCAGCACGATATCATCGCTGGTCACATCATGCTGCAAATCGATAAAGGCCTTGCCCTTGCCAGCCACGCTCCAGACGGAGACACCCTCTTGCGGGTCATCCGAACAGGACAAGGCTTCGAATGCAGCGGGTTTAAAGCCGCAATCTTCGGCCACTGCCGCACCCTGCTGCCAACCTTGGGAGAGTGCGTCTTTCAACGAAAAATCGCCCGTGACCGCACCGGCAAGCCGCATGCCTTGCGGCAGATGCTGCGGCACGAAACAGGCGCGCGGTCCGTCCCAGACAGGCTTGTTGTTGTGGTGGCAGGTCAGATGCAAAGTCGGGTTCCAGCCATTGGAGACGGCAAGACCATCGCAGTCGATATGTTCCTGATAGCGGTCGGTCGCGATGGTGACCCGCGTCAGGCCTTGCGCGCCGCGGGTGTCGATGATGCGTCCGCCCAGCACCACACGCACAGCGAACCGGTGTGCTTTGGCGATCAGATCGGCATGGACGGTGTCGCGGGTCTCGACCACACAGGTCTCGATCCCCGCCGCTTGCGCGTCAAACGCCGTGGTCCAGCCTTCGTCATGGCTGGTATGGACGACGAGGCGCTTGCCCGCCGCAACCCCGTAGCGGTTGAGATAGGTCCGCACCGCCGAACCGAGCATGATGCCCGGACGGTCATTGCCTGCAAACACCATCGGCCGCTCGATCGCGCCGCTGGCCAACAGGCTTTGGCGGGCGACAATCCGCCACAGGCATTGGCGGGCATGGAAAGCCTCGGGCACCACGCCTTCGGGCACCAGCCGCTGCACAACGCCATAACTGCCGCCGTCATAGACCCCGAACACGGTGGCCCGCGCCATCAGGCGCACATTCGGCAGGGATTCAAGCTCGGCCAGACAGGCGGCAAGCCATTGGCCCGCGCCGGCTTTGCCGATCTCGTACTGCTCCGACAGCAGGCGGCCACCAAAGGCAAAATCATCCTCGCAGACAATCACCCGCGCTCCCGCACGCCCGGCAACAAGGGCGGCATTCAACCCCGCCGGACCGGAGCCGATCACCAAGAGATCGCAAAACAGATTGCCCTGTTCGTAACGGTCGGGATCAGGCAGATTGGCGGCCTTGCCCAAGCCGGCCGCCCGCCGGATCAGCGGCTCGTAGAGCTTTTCCCACAAGGCGGCAGGCCACATGAAGGTTTTGTAATAAAAGCCCGCGGCGAGAACGCCGGACAGCAGATTGTTGATGCCCATCACATCGAAGGCCAGCGAGGGCCAGCGGTTCTGGCTGGTGGCTTGCAATTGCGCACTCAACTCCACCGTTGTGGCGCGGATATTGGGTTCGGTCCTGTCTCCGCTGCCCAGTGTCACCAGCGCATTCGGCTCCTCGGCGCCCGCACCGAACAGCCCGCGCGGACGATGATATTTGAAAGAGCGGCCCACCAGACCGACACCATTGGCCAGCAAAGCGGAGGCCAGACTGTCCCCTTTGAAACCCTGCAGCTTTTGGCCGTCGAAGGAAAAACCAAGCACTGTGCTGCGCTCGACAATCCCGCCTTGGGCCAGACGAAAACCGCTCATGATGCAGCCCTCTGGTTGCGGGCCGGAACCACAGTGCCGACCGCATGGGTCACAGTATTGCGTTCGACCACCAGCCATGTCCGGCACACTGTGTGCAGCCAGTATTCCTTGTGCCAGCCCAGCGGATTGTCACGCAGATAGACGTAATCGGCCATCGCCTCGTCGGCTTCGGGGCGCGTCGGTCCGGCATCGCCGCGATAGGTAAATTCGCGGGAATCCCGTTCACCGCAGTAAGGGCATGGAAGGCGCATGGGACAGGCTTTCTCTAGTGCAAATTGGGTTGGGCACCGACGCCCTTTTCATCGATCAATGCACCACGGGTGAAGCGGTCGAGCAACAAACGATCCGCCACCGGATGCGGCTGGTCATTGGCAATCAGATGGGCGAAGCAAAAGCCCGAACCGGGTGTCGCCTTGAAACCGCCATAGCACCAGCCGGCATTGAGGTAGAGGTTTTCAACCGGCATTTTATCGATGATCGGCGAACCATCCATCGACATATCCATCACCCCGCCCCACGAGCGCAACAGCCGCACCCGTCCGAGCGCGGGCCACAGTGCCATCGCCGATTCCATCACATCCTCGACCACCGGCAGATTGCCGCGCTGGGCATAGGAGTTGTAGCCGTCAATATCGCCGCCGAACACCAACCCGCCTTTGTCCGACTGGCTGACATAGAAATGGCCCGCGCCGAAGGTCACCACCGTGTCGATCATCGGCTTCAGGGCCTCGGACACGAAAGCCTGCAGGACATGGCTTTCGATCGGCAGGCGCATCCCCGCCATTGCGGCAAGCCGCGAGGAATGGCCCGCCCCCGCCAGCGCGACTTTGCCCGCACCGATGAATCCCTTGGTGGTTTCCACACCAGTCACCACGCCTTTGTCGATCCGCAGGCCCGTGACCTCGCAATGCTGGATGATGTCGACCCCGCGCCGGTCAGCGGCGCGGGCATAGCCCCATGCCACCGCATCATGGCGCACCGTGCCGCCGCGCTTCTGCAACAAGCCGCCTTTGACCGGAAAACGGGCATTGTCAAAATTGAAGAACGGCACAAAGGCCCGCACCTGATCGGCATCGAGCAATTCGGCATCCACGCCATTGAGGCGCATGGCATTGCCGCGCCGCACATAGGCATCGCGCTGGGCGTCGGTGTGGCACAGGTTCAACACGCCGCGTTGCGACACCATCGCGTTGAAATTGATGTCCTGCTCCAACCCTTCCCAAAGCTTGAGCGACAATTCATAAAAGGCGGTATTGCCGGGCAGCAGATAGTTGGAACGGATGATGGTGGTGTTGCGCCCGACATTGCCCGAGCCGACATAGCCTTTCTCGATCACGGCAATGCGGCCGACATTGTGGTGCTTGGCGAGATAATGGGCGGTTGCCAGACCATGACCACCGCCGCCGACAATCACCACATCATAATGACCCGCAGGCTCGGGGCTGCGCCAGGCCGGAGACCAGCGGCTTTGGCCGGACACGGCATTGAGCAAGAGACTGGCAAGTGAATAACGCATGGGATGACCTTAAACCGTCCGCCGATAATTCCACATCATCAAAAAGAGAGATCAGACCCGCATTTTAAGTCCTTCGGGATCATAGATCGGCTCGTGTTGGACAACCGCCCGGCGGCGTTCGCCCAGAATTTCGACCTCCCAGACCGCCTCTGCCACACCCGCCTGCAGATGCTCGCTGGCGACATAACCGGTGGCAACCGAACATTGGCTGAAATGGCAATAGCCGCCCGAGGTGATCCAGCCGACCACCGCCCCGTCTTTCCACACCGCCTCGTCCCCCAGCGCATCGGCATCCAGCGCGTCGATGACAAAGGTGATCCGCTGCCGGTTGGGGCCCTGTTGCTGTTCCAGCAAGGCCGCACTGCGACCGATGAAATCGGGCTTTGACAGATCGACAAACCGGCCCAGGCCTGCCTCGAACGGCCCGTAGATCGGCCGGTATTCGCGCGCCCATGTGCCGAAAAATTTCTCGCGCGCCAGCGACAGCAAGGCCCTGCTGCCGAATGGCGTGATCGCATGGCTCTGGCCCGCTTTCCACAAAGCCTCGAACACCGCGACCTGCTGGTCGGGACGCATCCATAATTCATAACCGGTTTCGCCGGTAAAACTCACCCGCCCCGCCATGACCTGATGCAGACCCACGCCCATCGCGGGCCGGAAATCCATGAAGCGGAACGCCTCGTTCGACACATCCTCGTCGGTCAACTGCGCCAAAACCCCGCGGGCTCCGGGTCCGGCAATCGCGAGACCCACCAGATCCAGCCCGAAAGCCCGCAAGGTGACATTGCCGGTTTCGGGCAAATGCTGCCTGAACCAACGCATATGGTATTTTTCCGCCGCCCCCGCGCCGAACACCATGAAGCGGTCTTGTGCCAGTCGCGCCACCGTAAAATCACCGATCAGCTTGCCCGCGGGATTGAGCATCGGCGCCAGTGCCATACGGCCGATGGCGGGCAATTTGTTGGCCAGCATCATGGACAGCCAGCGCTCTGCTCCTTCGCCGCTCACCTCGTATTTGGCGAATGTCGAGGTATCGGAAATGCCGACGCCCGTGCGCACCGCATGGACTTCCGCCTTGACGGCGTTGAAATCACTGGAGCGATGGAAGGAAAACGCATCCTTGGTGCCATCGGGGGAGAACCACAGGGGTGTTTCCATCCCCCAGGCCTCGCCCATCACCGCGCCCAGACCCAGCCAGCGGTGATAGAGCGGCGTGGTCCGCAAGGGACGACCGGCTTCCAGTTCCTCGTTGGGAAAGCGCACGCGGAAACGGCGGCCGTAATTTTCGACCACCTTGGCATGGGTATAAGCAGGCGTGGCCCAATCGCCATAGCGGGCCACATCCATCGCCCAGACATCAAAGCCCGGGTCACCGTCGACCATCCAGTTCGACAGGGCCAGACCGACACCGCCGCCTTGCGAAAAGCCCGCCATCACCCCGCAGGCCACCCAGTAATTCGGCAGGCCGTTGATCGGGCCCACCAGCGGATTGCCATCGGGTGCGAAAGTGAAGGGGCCGTTGATCACCTGTTTGATGCCCGCATGTTTGAAGGCGGGGAAATGGTTGAACCCGACCTCCAGATTGTCGGCGATTCGCTCCAGATCATTGGGCAGCAAAGTCGGGCCGAAATCCCACGGTGTCTGTTTCGGGCTCCACGGCACGCCGTGGCGTTCATAGGTGCCCAGCAACATGCCGCCGCGTTCCTGCCGCATATAGATTTCGCCGTCGAAATCGACCGCATGCAGCACCATCTTGCCGGTCGAGGCGTTGATCTCGGCTACTTCCGGCATGTCTTCGGTGATCAGATATTGGTGCTCCATCGCCAGAACGGGCAATTCCAGACCGACCATGCGCCCGACCTCGCGCGCCCACAAGCCGCCGCAATTGATCACATGCTCGCAGGTGATGCTGCCTTTGTCGGTATCGACCCGCCATTGGCCATCGGGCTGCAACACGGTCGCCAGCACCCGCGTCTGGGTATGCACCGATGCTCCCGCTTTGCGCGCCGCCCCTGCAAAGGCATAGGTGGTGCCGTTGGGGTCGACATGGCCTTGAATCGGATCATACATCGCACCGACAAATTGGGTCTTGTCGATCAGCGGCAACAGGCGTTCGGCCTCGTCAAGCGACACCAGCTCCAGCTGCATGCCCATATAGCGGCCTTTGGAATGGATGTTTTTGAGCCATTCCCACCGCGCCTCGGTGGCGGCCAGCATCAGGCCCTCTGTCATGTGCAACCCGACCGACTGGCCTGAAATCGTCTCGATCTCCTTATAGAGATTGATCGAATATTGCTGCAATTTCGAGACATTGGGATCACCGTTGACCGTGTGCATCCCGCCTGCCGCATGCCATGTCGAACCCGAGGTCAGCTCGAGCCGCTCGATCAACGCCACATCATGCCAGCCCTTTTTGGTCAGATGGTAGAGCACGCTGGCCCCCACCACACCGCCACCGATCACCACCGCCCGATAATGGCTTTTCATTTGTCTCTTGCCCGCCCGACGCACTTGCACCCGATAGATCTCCATCATTGCCTTCGCTCCAGCGGATGTCAAAGAGCGCAAGTCTTTGAGTTAAAGAGCGGTTGTATCCGACGGCAAGATCGGTCAGATTGGCGCATCACGGATCGGGGAATATCGGCATGGCTTTGTTGGGCAAGGGCGTTTTGGCAATCTGGAACGGGATGACCCCCGGTTTCGAGGAAGAATTTACCCGCTGGCATGTGCAAGAGCATATTCCCGAACGGGTCGGCCTGCCCGGTTTCGAGCGCGGTCGCCGCTATGTTGCGGTGGACGGGCATCCGCAATTTTTCAATTTCTATGAAACCCAAACCGTCGCCGATCTTGAATCGCCCGCCTATAAAGAGCGGCTCAACAATCCGACACCGTGGACGCTGGCCACCGTCAAACAATTCACCGACACCTCGCGGACCCTGTGCAATGTCGCCCTGACGCGCGGGCGCGGCGAAGGCGTGTTTATCGAGACCGTCGAGCTGGAAACCTCCAAAGGCGATGACGTGTTCACCGCCACATTCGAATCCGCGCTTGACCATCTGGCGGGTCTGGACGGCGTGGTCGGCCTGCATCTGTTGCGCGGACAGATCGGACAGGACCAGACCATGACCGAGGAAAAGAAATTGCGCGGCGCACCCGATCGCGAAGTTGCCTGGCTGCTGCTGATCGAAACCATCGACCCCGAACCCCTGATCGTGATCCGCGAACACGCGCTGACCGATGCCTTCCTGACCCAGATCGGCTCGACCAAGATCAAACGCGGAATCTATCGTTTGCAATACAGCCTGGGCAAGAAGGAATTGTTGCGGGGGTAAGCACTGCCCGGCATCCCCTTGCAGGGCAGCCCTGCTTCCCGTTCGCGGCAGAACGGGTCTAAAGGCTTGAGCCGGTGATATTATCCGTGCCAATAATCGGACCACAAGTCGTTTATCCGCTTTTCTGACCCGATTGGCCTGATGTCTCCCACCCACACACCACTTTTGGCACGGTTGCAGAGCGAGGCATGGCGTACGGCAGCGTTTATTGTGCTGTTCACCTGTGATGCGGTATCGCGTGCGATGCTGCTATCGGTGGTGCCCCTGCAAGCCTATGAGCTGTTGGGCGAAGCACGTACGGTCAGTCTTGTCTATTTCTTCGTCGCTTTTACCGGACTGTTCACCATTCTGGTCATTCCCACGGTTTTAAGGGGCTTCAGCCGCCGCGTTGCCACCTGTCTCGCATTGGGCGCGCAGATCGGCAGTGTGGCATTGCTGGCCTCCCATAGCACCACCGGATTGGTCTGCGGATTGATCCTGCAGGCTTTGGCCTATGCCTCGATGGATGTGATGCTGAGCCTTTACATGCTCGATCATATTCCGCGCCGCGAGCTGAACCTGTTCGAGCCCAAACGCATGATGATTGCCGGCGGTTCCTATGCCATTTCGCCGTGGATCGGTGTTGCGCTGCACCAGAATGTTGGAGAATGGACCACCTATGCAGTGGCAGCGATGGCGTCCCTGACCTTGATGGCGGTGTTTCTGGCCATGCAATTACAAACCAGTCCGTCCATGGCTTTGAATACTGCCACAGGCACCAATCCTGTCAGGTTGGCGGGTCGGTTCATCAGCCAGCCCCGATTGCTTCTGTCATGGATTTTGGCGTTCGGGCGCAATGGCTGGTGGTTGATTTTCTTCATCTATATTCCGATTTATATCACAAGCGTCGGCTATTCTCCGGCAGTTGGCGGTGCACTGGTCACCATCGGCATGCTGCCGCTGATTCTCACACCGCAATGGAGCAAATTGGGGCGGCGGTTCGGGATCAGAAACCTGCTCAGCCTTGGCTACGGCATGGCGGGCATTGGCAGTATTTCAGCCGCCATTGCCGCCTCATACGATATGCCGCAAACCAGCATCGGCCTGTTTTGTGTGGCCGCCCTGTTTGCCTGTACGGTCGATGGCGCGGGCAATGTGCCCTTCCTCAGGGCAGTGCGCCATTATGACCGCACGGCCATGACCTCGATTTTCATGACCTTCCGCCATATCAGCCCGATTGTCTTTCCCGGCATCATGGCCTTTGTGCTGTCGTTCCTGCCCCTGCCATTCGTGTTTGTGACCAGCGGAGTGCTGACCCTGACCATGGCGGTGTTTTCACGATTTTTGCCACGCAGCTTGTAGCAAGAAAAAACCTGCCGGATTGCTCCGGCAGGTCGGGTGTTCCGTCAATCCGGAACAGATCAATTTTCGAGGTTCTTGGCAGGTGGGTAATCGCGGGAATAGACCGGATTGGCCAAGAATTCCTTCGGATTATAGGTCCAGAACTGCGACAGGTTTTCGTAGGTCTTGACCACGGAATTGACCAGACGGCCTTCCTTGCGCACGACCTTGCGGATGTAGACATTGCCGACGACATTGCCATATTCGTCGAACGATACAGGGCCGCGGCATGTATCAACCTTGGTGGCGCGCAGGGCTTTCATCAGGGCAGCCTTGTCCTCGACATTGCCGTTGATCGCCTTGATGGCCGCTTCCAGAATCGCGCCGTTGGCATAGGTGGCAGCGCCGTAGAAACCCGGATCATAACCCGCTTCCTTGCGGAAATTAACAGCGAACTGCTTGTTGATCGGGTTGTCGAGTTCTGCCGAATACCAGCAGGATGTTACGGTACCCAGGGCTTCATCACCCATGTTCCGCAGCACCGATTCATCGAGATGGGTCATACCGCCGACGATCGGCAATTTGTCCTTGAGACCATATTCGACAAACTGGCGGGTGAAGCGGAAACCGTTCGAGCCTTCGAATGCCGAGAAGATCGCGTCAGCCTTCAAATTCAGCTGGGCAATATAGGTGGCATAATCGGGCACGGTCAGCGGAGCCCAGAGCTTCTGGACAATCTTGCCGCCGTTTTCTTCGAACACGCGCTGGAAGCCCGCGCACATTTCGTGGCCATAGGCGGTGTCGGAGCCGATGGTGATGATCTTCTTGTATTTGAGTTCCTTGGCGCAATAGTCGGCCAGCGGGCTGGAACATTGCGACGAGGTCGAGGTCGCACGCACGAACCAAGGGTTCGGCTTGCGCTGGGTCATGTCTTCGGCAGCCGCCACGGACAGGGTCGGCACGCCCTTTTCTGCGATATAGTCCTGAATGGCCAGCGCTTCGAACGCAGCCAACGGGCCGATATAGCAATGCACCTTGTCGCGCTCGAGCAGTTCTTGTGCCTTGGTGCGGGTCTGCTGCGGATTGCTGGCGGTATCAGCCGAGAAGATTTCGACCTTGCGGCCGGCAATCATGTTGTTGCGCTCTTTCATATACATGAGCAGACCGCGTTCCATATCGAGACCACCGGATGCCAGCGGACCGGTTTTGACGGTCAGCAGGCCGATACGGATGGGCTCCGAGGATTGGGCGTTGACACGCGTGCCAACCAGCGAAGCCAGACCGGCTGTCGCTGCCCCTTGAACCAAAGTACGCCGAGAAAGTGTCATAGTCGTTCCTCCTGTTGCAGTTTATTGAAGTCGTTATGCGCTCATCCGATGATCGGCAGCAGGACATAATTGTCATGCTCCGGATCAATGTGGATTGTGGTTGTTCCGCCGAATACAGACAGCGGACGATCTCGTGGGTCATCATGCAGGAACGGGCCGCAACCAAGCAACTCGTTCTTGAAGTTCGACAGTTTTTTTCCGGTCGATTCCTGCCAGATATAATCTCGGCCGCGAATACTGAACGCGACACGGTGACCGGCCGGCACGACAATGCCGCTGGGCCAGAATTCCACCTCGACCTCGACCGGCTCGCCCGGCACCAGAGGCTGCTTTTCATCATGGGTGTGATAGGGCCGGTAGGGTTGGGTCAGCGCAGGATCAAGCTTTCTGTGGGAGGCCCGCAACCAGCCCTGGAAGATCGGGGTATGCGGATCAATCGCACCGGGGAAAGTGACCTCGCGCAGATCGGGGGTGAACACCCGCACCACAAGGAACAGATCGGCATCTTCGGTGCTGGATGAAATCCGCAATTTGGCCGCCACCGGACCGGTGATCTCGGTTTCCTTGTCCAACGGCTCGGACAGGAATGTCAGCCCATCGCCCATCGCGGCAAAGGACACGGCTTTGGCGGTTTCGGGTGGTGCGAGCGACAGGGTCTGGCGGTGCGGATCGAGATGGAACTTGGTCCATTGCGTGCGCGCCAATGGCCATTCATGCTCGTCGCGTTCGACAAAGCGGTCGGTGTGGCGGACATTGAGTTTGACCCGCGGCTGCTGGTCCCAACCGTTCTTCGCGCCTTTCAGATAATAATCGAAGAAACGCAGTTGCAGGTCACGCCCGTAATCGGTGTAGAAATGCGTCCAGTGTTCCAGACCGTGAATTTCCAGCCACTTTTCTTTGGAAGCAGCGCGCACGAAACCTTCGCAATTGCCGCGCGGATGCAGGCCCTGTCCGCCCCAGTTGGAGGCCGACAAAAACGGTACTTCGACATTCTCCCAGACGGGTGAACGGTCCTTGTGCCACTGGTCATCGAGCGGATGCGCCAGAATTTCATCGCCGAAGCTCAACAGGTTTTTGGCCAGCTCGTCATCGCTCATGGTCTCGTCGCCGCAGACCAGCAGATCGTTGAATTTCGATGTCGGTCCGCGCACGCCGCGCCCGTATTGCACGGTCTTGACCTGCATGTCGTACCAATTGGCAAAAAAGGTGCACATGATGCCGCCGTGATAGGCGCCGTCACGATAGAAATCGGCAAAGCCTTCCCAGATGCACATCGCGGTCAGATGCGGCGGCTTCAATGAGGCGACATGCCATTGGTTGCTGCCATAATAGGAAATGCCGTTCAGCCCGACTTTGCCGCTCGACCATGGCTGCACACCGGCCCATTCGATGCAGTTGTAATAGTCCTTGGTTTCGCGCGGGGAATAGTGGTCGATGAAACCGGGCGAACGGCCCGCTCCGCGGGAGTCGACGCGGAT
>CAIYZJ010000241.1 GCA_903930675.1 uncultured Hyphomicrobiales bacterium | reverse complement strand
TGAACCTCGATCCTCTGGTCATAGCCGTAGGTGGCGCGGCGTGAATTGCTGATCTGGACCAGCACACCGCTTGCGGTCTTGAGCATCACCGCAGCCGTATCTACATCACCGGCCTTGCCGATCTCGGGATTGACGAGTGATGAACCGACCGCATGCACTTCGACCATGTCTTCGCCGGTCAGGAACCGCGCCATATCGAGATCATGAATCATCATATCGCGGAACAACCCGCCGGAGCGCTGCACATACTCGACAGGGGGCGGGTTCGGATCACGCGATATGATCGAAACCAGTTCGATATTTCCAGCCTGTCCCGCATCAAGACGTTGTTTCAAAGCGGCGAAATTCGGATCAAACCGGCGGTTGAACCCTATCATCAGAGGTTTATTGGCCTTGCTGATATGGTTGAGGCAAGCCACGATCCTCTCGGAGGAGAGATCAACCGGTTTTTCGCAAAACACGGCTTTACCGGCATCCATTGCCTGTTCGATCAAGTAGGCATGGGTGTCCGTGGGCGTGCAGATTAGCACGGCATCAATCGTACGATCACTCATGATCGAGGCTACAGGCATCACCGCGGCCCCTGTCTCGGCAGCCAATTTCTGCGCCGCGTCCGGCACAGCATCGGTCACCGCGGCCAGCGAGATCCCACTCATTCCGGCCACATTATGACCGTGGATCTGGCCAATCCGTCCTGCTCCCAAAAGACCAAATCGCATTTCTATAAACCTCCAAAACGTCTTGTGCTGGTCATCCTTCGCGGTTTTTCCGCGGAGGATTGTTTTTCCACGCAATACTCTTGCCTCGTAACTCTTAGGTAGTACACTGGCACGTCAGCCCCACCACCTCAAGGCGGGTGTCCAAGTGCCTGTTAATGATGCAGGACTTTTAAAAATACCAGCCGGAGAAATCGCCAGATGACCCACACAATCCGTATGACCATGGCCCAAGCCCTGACGCGTGCCATGGCCCGGCAAATGACAGTGGTTGGTGGGCAGACCATTCCCATTTTTGCTGGTGTCTGGGCTATTTTCGGGCATGGCAATGTCGCAGGACTTGGCGAGGCGCTCTATGGCGAACGCGACAGCTTGAACACCTTTCGGGCCCATAACGAACAGTCGATGGCCCATGCGGGCATTGCCTTTGCCAAGGCCTCTCGCCGGCGGCGCTTCATGGCGGCCACCACCTCCATTGGTCCGGGCGCTACCAATATGGTGACTGCGGCTGCTTTGGCTCACGTCAACCGTTTGCCTATCCTTTTACTTCCGGGGGATGTATTTGCCGGCCGTGTGCCTGATCCTGTCTTACAGCAGATCGAGGATTTCGGCGACGGCACCATATCCGCCAATGACTGTTTCAAACCCGTCTCGCGCTATTTCGACCGGATCACCCGACCCGAACAGATCATGCCGGCTTTTGAACGGGCGATGGCTGTGCTGACCGACCCCGCCGAATGCGGGCCAGTGACACTGGCTCTGTGTCAGGATGTCCAGACCGAAGCCTTTGACTATCCTGTGGATTTTTTCCGGGAAAGGCTGTGGACCCCCCGTAGGCAAGGACCCGACCGCACCGAATTGGCCGCATCCGTCGATGCGTTGAAAAAGGCCAAGAAACCTCTGATCATCATTGGCGGCGGCGTGTTCTACGGCGAGGCTGAACAGCAAGTGCTGGATTTTTGCCAGCAACACGGACTTCCGATGGCTGTCACCCAAGCCGGAAAAGGCGCGATTCCCGATGATCATCCTTTAATGATGGGGGCTTTGGGAGTCACCGGTACGCAAGCGGCCAATGAACTGGCCCGAGAGGCCGATCTCGTGCTGGCTCTGGGCACCCGCCTGCAGGATTTCACGACAGGATCGCGCAGCCTGTTCCGAAACCCCGATTGCCGTCTCATCGGATTGAATTGCGTGCCCTTCGATGCCCACAAGCACAATGCTCTGCCTCTCGTCTGTGATGTCCGCCGCGGCATCGAGGAACTGGCTCCCGCGCTTGGCTGCTATCACGCCCCCGCATCGTGGTGCGAGAAGGCCGCACAGAAGAAAAAGGCCTGGCAACAGAGCGCGGCACGGATCACCGCGTCAAACATTACGGCTCCAGATTTGCCCAGCGATGCCGAAGTGATCGGTGCTGTCCAACGCACCAGCGAGGCAAGCGATGTGGTTGTTTGTGCCGCCGGGGGGCTGCCGGGAGAATTGCACAAGTTGTGGACCGCATCGCAGACTGGCAGCTACCATATCGAATATGGCTTCTCCTGCATGGGCTATGAAATCGCTGGTGGCCTTGGCGTCAAAATGGCCGATCCATCCCGACAGGTCACCGTGATGGTGGGCGACGGCTCCTATCTGATGATGAATTCCGAAATTGCCACGTCCGTTGCCATGGGTGTTAAACTGGTGATTGTGGTGCTCGACAATCGCGGTTTCGGTTGCATCAACCGCTTGCAGGCAGCCACTGGCGGTGCTCCGTTCAACAATCTGTGGAAAGACAGTTGGTCGCAGACAGATATCGCCATCGACTTTGCAGCCCATGCCCGCGCTTTGGGTGCCGACAGCTGCCATGTCGATCATATCGCCGCCCTTGAAACGGCCCTCATCCATGCCCGTCAGGCAACAAAAACACAGGTGATTGTGATCGATACCGATCCGCAACATTCCACGTCCGAAGGCGGGAATTGGTGGGATGTGGCCGTGCCGGAACATTCCGACCGGCAAGATGTGCAGCAGGCCCGCAGCCATTACGAAACATCCATCAAAAACCGTCATGCGCAATAAGTAACGAGGAATACAGAATGACAATCCGGATTGGCGCCAACCCGATTGGTTGGTCAAATGACGACCTGCAAGATATAGGTGCGCATATTTCGCTTGAGACATGCCTCAAACAGGCACAGGCCATCGGCTTCGAGGGCATGGAATTGGGACATAAATTTCCGCGCAACGCCCCGGACCTCAAAAAGGCATTGGCTCCCTATAACATGGCCTGTGTGGGCGGCTGGCACTCCCTGTCCCTGCTCGAACGCGGAGCAGAAGAGGAATTCGAGGCCGCGCTCGCGCACCGCGAACTGCTCAAAGCGATGGGCACACCGGTTTTTATCGTCGCAGAAACATCAAACGCCATTCATGGTCTGCGGGATGTGCCGCTCTCAAAGCGCCCGAATTTGCAAGAGGCCGACTGGCAGATATTCGGGGCCAGCATGACCCGTCTGGCCGACCTGTTGCAACAAGAAGGCTTGCAGTTGGCTTATCACCACCACATGGGCACGGTAGTACAAAGCGCCGGAGATATTGATGCCTTTATGGCTTCAACGGGACCGTCTGTGCATCTGTTGCTTGATACCGGCCATGCGACATGGGGTGGCGATGATCCCGCACGTCTGGCGCAACGCTATCATGACCGCATTTCGCATGTGCATGTGAAGGATGTCCGCCCTGACATCATGGTCCAGGCCGATGAAGAAGACTGGAGTTTTCTCGATGCCGTGCTCGGTAAAGCCGATGCCTTCGGGATTTATACGGTGCCGGGAGACGGCATGGTGGACTATAGAAGATTTTTCAAAGCATTGGTGCCCTATTCGGGCTGGGTGATCGTCGAGGCGGAACAAGACCCGCTCAAAGCCGATCCAGTGCTGTATGCGACCAAGGGCATCACACATTTGCGGCTGTGCCTGAAAGAGGCAGGCCTGCAATGACGGCATCGGGTACACTGGATACGCTCCATTCGCTGGCAGGCAAAGTCGCCCTCGTCACTGGCGGCACCCAAGGTCTGGGCGAAGCGGTTGCGCGCCTGTTTGCAACACATCATGCCGCTGGCCTTGTGATCACAGGACGACAGAAGGACAAAGGAGAAGCACTTGCAAAAGAATTGAGTGCAACAGGGATCCCGACCCTGTTTGTCCAAGCCGATCTGGCGACAACAACTGCACCAGAAACCATTATAGATGCGGCAGACAAGCGCTTCGGCAGAATTGATATTCTGGTCAATGCGGCGGGTGATACCGATCGCGGCACCATTCTGGATACGACACCGGAGCTTTACGACCGGATCATGGCAGTCAATGTCCGTGCGCCGTTTTTTCTCATTCAACAGGTCGCAACAATGATGATCCGTGACAAGATTCAAGGATCCATCATCAATATCCAATCGATGTCGGCCTATGGCGGACAGCCGTTTCTTGCCGCCTACAGCCTGTCAAAAGGGGCTTTGGCAACGCTGACCAAAAATACCGCCTATGGCCTGATGCCATGGCGCATCCGCGTCAACGGTCTCAATATCGGCTGGATGAACACGCCCGGCGAAGACATGATCAACAAGCTCCGGCACGGCGCGCAAGATGGCTGGCTGGAAGAGGCTGTCAAACCT
>CAIYZJ010000240.1 GCA_903930675.1 uncultured Hyphomicrobiales bacterium | reverse complement strand
GTCCCGAATTGGGTCGCTTGTCGATGCTCGGGATTTTTTTATTGACCAATCACGATCAACTGTTCAAGCAAAAGCCCCCGTCAACTTAAAGGTGTTGCATGCTTGTGCGTTGTGTTGCGTTCGTCGTCGCTTTGTTGTTGTTTGCCCATCCTGTCCTTGCAAAAAATTTGGCCTTTCCCGAGAAAAACCCGATTGGCACGATTGTGCTGCCCGATAGCTGGAAGCCGAGAGAAATCGAATTCGGCTGGGAAGCCAAATCGCCGAATGATGATATCTATTTCAGCATTGAAATGATCAATGACAAGCTGATCAACAAAGTCGCGAATTCTAACGATGCGTGGATGAAGGACAATAAAATCCAGCTCAAAGCCAATCCGGTTGTTGAGGAATTAACTCTGGGTGGCCTGTTTGCCAAAGCATTCAAATATCAGGCAACAGATGAAAACGGACCGACCGTGGTCTATCAGGTTTTTGTTATGGCCAAAAAAGGCGCGGCCTTGATCACCATCTGGGGATCGGAAGAAGAACAGAAAACCAGAGAAAAAGAACTCGATATGATCATGAACAGCATCAAAGCCGTCAATTGATCGTGTCTGCGATGTTGCGTCTGGCACTGATGGCAAACCGGCATTGGTGCCAGACGATTTTAGAGGGCTTGGTTGTTATGGCACGCCGTGTGGCTGGTGTCCGGCGCGACACGCAAATGCATGGCCACCTGCACCCTCACACCCATCCGCCATCGACGATGTAATGCTGGGCCGTGCAGGCAGAGGCTTCTTCGGAGGCCAGAAACACCGTGAAACGGGCAATTTCCGAGGGCATGAGTTTGCGCTTGAGGCATTGGCGCTTGAGCAGCTCCTGCTCGCCTTCGGGTGTCAGCCATTTCTCCACCTGCCGCTCGGTCATGATCCAGCCCGGGGCAATGGCATTGACGCGGACATTGTGCACACCGTAATCGCGCGCCAGTGAGCGCGTCAGCCCCAAGACACCGGCTTTGGAGGCCGAATAGGCAGCCATGCCGCCTTGGCCTGCCAGCCACGAGGTCGAACCGAAATTGACGATCACCCCCTGATTGGCGGCAACAAAATCCGGCAGCACCGCCTGGGCGGCAAAAAACTGGTGCTTCAGGTTGACGGCAATCCGGTCATCCCAATAGGCCGGGGTGACGGTTTCGGTTGGGTGACGCTCATCATGGGCTGCGTTGTTGATCAGGATATTGACGGGACCATGCTGGGCTCTGGCCTCGGCAAAACAAGTTTGCAAGGCTTCAGTATCCGTCAGGTCGAGTTTGAAGAAATGGGCCGAACGCCGCCCGGCGGCAAGCTGGCTGGCCAACGTTTGTCCCGCTGTCTCGTTGATGTCAAAAAAGATCACATGCGCTTTTTGGGCTGCGAAAGCCTCGACAATCGCTTTGCCGATTCCCGACGCACCACCTGTGACATAGACGATTTTGCCTTCCAGATCCGGATAAATCGCAGCCATTCCATTTCCCCTCTTTGATTCCAGAAACGACCGGTTTGGCGGCAGGGCCTTTGGGCGGGCCTCATTTCATCATCAGCCGATCCGATCGCTTTCGACAGTAAAGCGTATAAGACGGATCAGCATAAATAAATGAGTTGCGTACGTCAAATTTTGATGCCACATTTCCTGAAAGCTCATCAATAAAGACCATCAATGGGGAGTGAATGATCATGACTGTCTTTCGTCGCTTGTTAGGTTCTGCGGTCGGTTTGGCTTGTCTTGCAGGCACGGCCTGGGCGGATACCACGCTCAAATGGCTGCATATCGAGGTCAATCCCAATCAGGTGAAAATCTGGGAAGAAGTGGCGCGCGATTTCGAGGCCAAAAATCCGGGCGTGAAAATCGAGATGCAATTCCTCGAAAACGAGGCCTACAAGGCCAAGGCCCCGACCCTGCTGCAATCCAAGGACCGCCCCCATATCATCTATAGCTGGGCGGGCGGCGTGCTGAAGGCGCAGGTCGAAGCGGGTGTTCTTGAAGATATTACCGCGCAGGTTACCCCCCATAAAGACCAGCTCTCGGCTTCGGCTGTGAAAGCCTTTACGGTTGACGGCAAGATTTACGGCCTGCCGCATACCGTCTCGCAAGTCGGCTTCATGTATAACAAGGAGCTGTTTGCCAAAGCGGGCGTTGACGGCACCAAGATTGCCACTTGGGATGATCTGCTGGGAGCTGTCAAAAAGCTGAAAGATGCCAATGTCACCCCGATTGTTGTGGGTGGTGCGGACAAGTGGCCCCTGCATTTCTACTGGACCCATCTGGCCGTGCGCCTTGGCGGCAAAGCCGGATTTGATGCCGCGATGAAAGGCGAAAACGGCGGCTTTGAAGGCGATGTGTTCCAGAAATCAGGCGAACACTTCAAGCAATTGGTCGATTTGCAGCCGTTCCAGCAGGGTTTTCTGGGTTTCAAAAACCCTCAAGCCGTCGGTGCTTTTGGCGATGGCAAGGGCGCGATGATTTTGGCCATTTCCTCCTTCTACCACACCCAACGCGCTTTGGCGGCGGACAAGACCGGTCTGTCGGATGACAAAGTGGGCTGGTTCAACTTCCCCACTGTCGCAGGTGGCAAGGGCGAGGCATCCGATACGCTGGGCGGCGTCAATGGCTGGCTGGTGACCAAGGGCGCGCCGAAAGAGGCGGCCGAATTTGTCAAATTCTTCATCTCGGATGCAGTGCAAAAGCGTCTGGCACAGGGCAATTTCCTGATCCCGACCTTCAAGGGCGCCGAATCCGGTCTGGGCAGCCCCTTCATGCGCAATATCGCGCAGAACATTGCGGCCTCGAAATACCACCAGAATTTCTATGACCAGGACCTCGGTCCCTCGGTCGGCCGCGTGGTCAATGATGCGACAGCCGAACTGGCCGGCGGTACCATGACGCCGAAGCAAGCTGCCAAGGCCATTCAGGATGCCTTCAAACAGGGCAATTGATCCGCAACAAGGACAATCGGGCCAGATTTGCACCGTTGTGCCAGTCTGGCCCGCACAACCTGAGCATCGGCCCTACGGATGATCAGGACATGCCTATTCCGGCGACCCGCGAACAGATTGCCCTCCCCGATGTTGATGACCCGCAAACCGTATGATGCTGGCAAATTAACAGCGCTTTTGCTGTTTCTGCCGCCTGCTTTGTTGCTGTTTACGCTGTTCGTGGTGATGCCGATCGGGGAAGCCGCGTGGTATTCCGGCTTCAACTGGAACGGCTTCGGCACGCCCAAAAACTGGATCGGCTGGGACAATTACCGCTTTGTGTTCGACAACAAGGCCTTCGGCACCGCTTTCAAAAACAATCTGCTGATCATTGTCGTGTCCTTGCTGGTGCAATTGCCTCTGGCTTTATCGCTGGCGCTGATACTGGCGCGCGCTTTCAAAGGCGCGGTGATGCTGCGCATGCTGTTTTTCATGCCCTATATTCTGGCCGAAATCGCCACCGGCCTGATCTTCAGCTTTGTCTATGACGGCGACTTCGGACTTTTGGCCGCGATCTACCGGCAATTCGGTGCCCAGGCGCCTCACCTTCTGGCCAGTCCCGATACGTCGATGCTGGCGATCCTGCTGGTGATCGTCTGGAAATATTTCGGCTTCCATATGATGCTGTTCATCGCCGCCTTGCAGGGCATGGACAAAAATCTGGTCGAAGCGGCGCGGGTTGACGGGGCCAACCGCTGGCAAATCCTGCGGCATATCATCATCCCCCTGCTGCGTCCGACCATCAAACTCTCGATCTTTTTTGCCATTGTCGGGTCGTTGCAACTGTTCGACCTGATCATGCCGCTGACGCGCGGCGGACCGGCGGATTCTTCGCATACGATGGTCTCGTTCCTCTACAATTTCGGTGTGATGCGGATGCGGGTCGGCTTTGGCAGCGCGGTCGGGGTGATCCTGTTCGTAATCTGCGTGACTTTCGCCTTCAGCTACAAAAAATGGTTCATGCGCGATGAAGACTGAAGAAGCATTCAGTGAAAGCGGGCTGGATTGGGCCGCCTTTCTCAAAGCGCTGTATCTGCTGGGCGTGGTGTTGTTTGTCGCCACACCTTTGGTGGCGACCGTGCTCGGCGGCTTCAAATCGCTGGGCGAATTGCGCACCAATCCGTTCGGCCTGCCGCAGGTCTGGGAATGGTCAAATTACGCCGATATCCTGCTGTCGCGCCGCTATTGGCAGTTGCTGCAGAATTCGATGATCATTTCGACATTCACGGTCATCCTGACCCTGATCACCGCGTCGATGGCGGCGTTCGTGTTTGCCCATATCAGCTTTTTCGGCCGCTCGATGCTGCTCAATTACATCACCATGGGCCTGTTGTTTCCGGCCGCCACCGCGATCCTGCCGTTGTTCATCAAGGTGCGCGATCTGGGCCTGCTCGACCACTATCTCGGCGTGATCCTGCCGCAAGTGGCCTTTTCGCTGGCCATGAGCATCTTGCTGCTCAGGCGGTTTTTCAAAGAGCTTCCCGAAGAATTGCTGGAAGCCGCTTTGGTTGACGGCTGCAGCTATTTCAACTTTTTCCGCTATGTCACTTTGCCGCTGTCACGCCCCATTCTGGCCACCGTGGGCACGATTACCTTCGTGCACAGCTGGAACGCCTATCTCGTGCCGCTGGTCATGCTCAATTCAGACAAGCAATATCCGTGGCCGATGGGGATCATGATCTATCAGGGCGAATTCTCGGCCGAATGGCATCTCATTCTGGCTTTCATCACGCTCACGCTTTTGCCGACCATCATCCTGTTTCTGTTTGCCCAAAAGCACATTGTCGCGGGGCTGACCTCGGGTGCGGTCAAGGGCTGACAGGCTTTCATCATCAAGGAGGAATTCATGAAAAAGATCGGTATCGGTGTCATCGGCTGCGGTGTCATCAGCAAGGCCTATATGACCGCCATGAAGCAGTTCGAGCACATCGAATTGCGCGCAGTCGCCGATATGCGGAGCGAACCGGCCCAGCAACGCGGCAAGGAATTCGGCGTGCCCGGCATGCGTGTCGATGACATGCTCAAACGCGACGATATCGGGATTGTCGTCAATCTGACCGTGCCGCTGGCCCATACCGATGTCAGTCTGGCCGTGTTGCGGGCCGGAAAACACGTCCATTCGGAAAAGCCGCTGGGCGTGAACATGGTGGAAGCGCGCAAGGTGATGGAGCTTGCGAGTGAACTCAATCTGCGCGTCGGCTGCGCGCCCGACACTTTTCTGGGCGGCGGCCACCAGACAGCCCGCAAACTGATCGATGACGGGGCCATCGGCACGCCGATCGGCGGATCGGCCTTTTTCATGTGCCCCGGCCATGAACGCTGGCATCCGGCCCCGGGGTTCTATTACCTGCGCGGCGGCGGACCGATGCTCGATATGGGTCCCTATTACATCACCAATCTGATCCAGCTGCTAGGTCCTATCCGGTCCGTGATGGGCAGCGCCACCCGTACCCGCGCCCAGCGCCTGATCACCAGCGAGCCGTTGAAAGGCACGGTCATTCCGGTCGAGGTCTCGACCCATGTGACGGGCCAGCTCGAATTTGAAAGCGGTGCGGTGATCTCCATCACCATGAGCTTCGACGTGCCCAAGCACAAGCACACACCGATTGAAATTTACGGCAGCGAAGGCTCGATTCTGGTGCCCGATCCCAACCGCTTCGGTGGCGAGGTGCAGGTGGCCCGCACGGGTGGCGAATGGGAGGTGCAGCCCCACAGCCATGCCCATACAGAGGGCGAATTCCGCTCGATCGGCGTGGCGGATATGGCCTCGGCCATTCTCCACAACCGCCCCCACCGCGCCAGCGGCGCTTTGGCGCTGCATGCGCTGGAGGCGATGGAAGCCTTCCAGACCTCGTCGGATGAAGGCCGCCGCGTGTTTCTCGAAACCACGATCGAACGCCCGAGCATGCTGCCCGCAGGGATGAAAAACGGCCAGATCGATTGATCAGCCGCTTGTAATTCAAGATTTGACAGGAAGGATACCACGATGCGTAAGGCTTTGATTGTGTGGGGAGGATGGCCCGGCCACGACCCCGATCTGTGTGCATCGATCTATCGCGAATGGCTCAAAAAAGAGGGATTCGAGGTCAGGATCGAAACCGAAACGGCGGCATTTCTCGATCCCGCACTGATGGACTATTCGCTGATCGTGCCGATCTACACCATGGCCAAGATCGAAAAGCCCGAAGCCCTGCATCTGTGCGAGGTCGTCAAATCCGGTGTCGGACTGGCAGGCCATCACGGCGGCATGTGCGATGCCTTCCGGGACTCGGTCGATTACCAGTTCATGTGCGGCGGGCAATGGGTCGCCCATCCCGGCAATATCATCGATTACAAGGTCGACATCACCCGCCCCGATGATCCCATCATGCAAGGGATCGAAAGCTTCGAGCACCGCTCGGAGCAGTATTACATGCATGTGGATCCCGCCAACGAAGTGCTTGCCACCACCACTTTTACAGGCGATCACAGCCCGTGGATTGATGGAGTCGTCATGCCGGTTGTCTGGAAGAAGCGGTTTGGCCAAGGCAGAGTGTTTTTCAACTCGCTCGGCCATCGGGCCTATGAGCTGGATGTGCCCGAAATCAAAACCATGATGATCCGCGGATTGTTGTGGGCAGCGCGTTAATGAGCGCAGGGGCCAAACACGCGTTTGAACGGACACGGCTTCAGGATGTCGCCCGCAGTGCGGGCGTCTCTCTGGCCACGGTGGACCGCGTGGTCAACCGGCGCAGCGGTGTGCGTGAAAAGACGATCAGGCGGGTCGAGGAGGCGATGGACCAGTTGGGCTATCGTCTCGATCCCATGGCCCGCCGTCTGGCCCGCAATCAAAACTTCCGTTTTCTGTTCATTCTGCCGACCGGCACCAACAGCTTCATGATGCAATTGCGCGAGCAGGTCGAGCGCACCGCCGAATGGGCGATCAGCCAGCGCGGCTTTATCGACGTGATCGAGGTCGATGTGTTCGACGCCGAGGCTTTGGCGCAGACGCTCGACCAGCTCGACGCCACCTATCAGGGCGTGGCCACCGTCGCCCTTGACCATCCGCGGGTGCGGGTGGCGATTGACGATCTCGCCCAGCGCGGCATTCCGGTCATCACGCTGGTGTCGGATGTGCCCTATTCGCGCCGCCTGCATTATGTCGGCGTCGACAATCCCGCCGCCGGACGCACCGCCGCCAGCCTGATGGGGCGGTTTCTCAACAAACAGGCCGGCAGCATCGGCATTCTGGTCGGTTCCCTCTCCCTGCGTGACCATGCCGAACGCCATTTCGGCTTCAATCAGGTGCTGGCCCATGATTATCCGCATCTGAAAATGTTGCCCGTGGTCGAAGGCCGCGACGATCTCGAACTTTCGAAAACCCTTGTCACCGCACTGATCGACAACACGCCCGATCTGATCGGCCTTTACAGCGCAGGCGCGGGCAATCGCGGTATTGCGCAAGCCCTGACCGAAAGCGGCAAAGCCGGTCAGGTGGTCTGGATCGGCCACGAGCTGACCCCGCATACCCGCCGCTTCCTGTTCCAGGGCACGATGGATGCCGTGATCAATCAGGATTCTGGCCACGAAGTCCGCTCCGCCGCCCGTCTTCTGCTGGCCCATTGCTGGGGAGAAGCGGTGCTGGAGGATCAGGAACGAATCCGCATCGATATTTTCATCAAGGACAATATCCCCTGATGTGTCGTGTTCCCCGAGGTGTCTTTTCTCCTTGGTCGTCTTGTCCCCTTGATCGTCTTGCACTCCAAAGATCTTGCCGACTGCAATAAACGCTCCCCTCACAAAGGACTTCGAAATGTCGGATAACCAGCCCTCTTTCGCTCCACTGCGTTTCGGTATTCTGGGCGCGGCCAATATCGCGCGGGAATTTATGGACGGGGTCAAACACTCCCCGCTTGTGACCGTGCAGGGTGTGGCTTCGCGTGACGGGGCAAAGGCTGCAGACCTTGCAAAGACCTATGGCATCCGCGACCACTATGCCGGATATGAAGCCCTGTTGGCTGATCCGACGATCGAGGCGGTCTATATCCCGTTGCCCAATGATCTGCATGCCGAATGGGCCATCAAGGCCGCCCGGGCCGGCAAACACATCCTGTGCGAAAAACCGCTGGCTGTCGGCCTGTCGGATGTCCGGGCCATGTTCGAAGCCGCCCATGCCGCAGGCGTGAAACTGGCCGAGGCCTATCCCTATATGGCCCAGCCGCAGACCGTTGCGATGAATGGCTTGCTGGCGGATCAAGCCATCGGCAAAATCCAGACGGTATCGGCGGCCTTCGGCTTCGGCATCGTCGCGCCTGACGGCACACCGATTGCCAATCCTGCCAATATCAGATTACAGCCCGACAGGGCGGGCGGCGGCTTGCTCGATGCGGGTACCTATGCGGTGTCGCTGGTGCGTCTGGCGGCGGGCGAACGCCCCGTGCGGGTGATCGCCAGCGGGCACTTTACCAAAACCGGTGTCGACCAGACCGTTGTCGCTTTGCTGGAATTTCCCTCGGGCGCGCTCGGTCAGATCTCGTGCTCGTTGTCGGCCTCCTTCCACCGCAAGGCTTTGATCGTCGGCAGCAACGGGGTGATCGAGAGCGATTATTCCAACCATGCACCCGCCGATGGCAGATTGCATTTGAACATCAAACGCGGCGTGCCCAAAACCATCGGGTTTGAGACCACAACGCTTGATGCCGGCGACGGGTTCAAACTCGAAGCCGAAAGCTTTGCAACATGGGTCCGCACCGGCCAAGGCTGGACAGGGGCGACCGAGGCCGTTTCCCTCGATGTCGCCGCCACCCTTGAAGCCATCGCCAAAAGCCTCAAAAGCGGCCGGTACGAAACTGTGGCGCAATAAACCGGCCCATCAGGTCCGCTTCTGGATGGCAAAACCGACCATCGCCGTCAGCACCACGAACACGCCGACGATCTGCATCGGCGAAATTGCCTGATCGAGAATGAAGAAGCCCATCAGCAAGGCTGCGACGGGCTCGAAATTCATCACGGCCGCATTGTCGAGCATGCCGAAGCGCGGCATAAAAACAAAGAAGCTGATAATGGCAATCGCATAGAGAACGCACACGCAAGCCAGCGCGATCCAGCCCGTTTGATCGTGAGGAAGGGTAAAGCCATCCTGAACGAGGCCGATACCGCCCATCAGCACGACGATGATCGACATCATGCAGAGACTGCGCACGCGGCTGTCGACCACGATCAGCCAGCGCTGCGTCACCATCATCACCGTTGCAAAGGCCAGCGCCGCAGCAAAAGCCAGCATAATGCCGCTTATCATCACAGCCGCATCGGTCTGCGCCGAAATGCCATAGAGATTGAGCGCGAGGCTGAGGCCCAGCAAGGCCACGGGCATGAAAAGCAACGTCCGGTTGGAAGGCCTGCGCCCCTCGATCGCCCATGACATCAAGGCAAAGATAAAGGGGAAGGTGTTGAAGGTTAAAAGCGCAAGTCCCACCGGGATCATCGACACCGCAGAATAAATACACAGGCTCTGGATCGTCAGCAAAATGCCGGTGGCCAGCAGTTTCACCCCTAGGCCTTGAGGCAAGGTCAGCGGCACGCCCTCGAATTTCAGCGCGACCAGCAAGGCCAAAGCCGTAAAGGCCGAGCGCACAACCACCGCCAGCATCACGCTGGTGCCATGATCGAACGCCACACGGGCGGAGACATGGTTGCTGCCGAAGGTCAGCGCAATCAGCATCAAAAGCAGCACGATCTGCCAACGGGGTCTGGTGGTATCTTGCATCTGCGGGGGAACCAACCTGTCAGGAGGGAAATGGACAGGCAACGCCCGCCTTTGAATAAGCCTTTGTTCATCGCATCAGAACAGACGTAATACTCTTGTGCATCCGGTTTTGCCGCACAAGCACAGCATCCATTCAAATCGCAAATCCAGACTAGGACAAAATATAATTTATTTCATCCATTTTGTGCCGATCATCCCATCCCGAACAACCCCACCTTGATTTCACAACCTTTTGCCTATCCACTGGCCAGAAGCGCGGTCCGGCGCGGCATGACAGGGAGAAGCGGGATGACACAGCCAGATGGTGCGGCTTTGGTAATGGGAACTGCCCCCTTTGCGTTTCGCCCGCTGGACAATTGGGGCAGGCTGCCGCCCGATATAGAACTCAAAGATGTGGCGGGCATTGCTGTCGACGCCAAGGACCGCGTCTATTTGTTCAACCGCGGCGACCATCCGGTTGTGGTGCTGGACAGGCACGGCGATTTCATAACCAGCTGGGGACATGGCCGGTTCGTCAACGCCCATGGCGCGCATATCGGGGCGGACCAATGCATCTATCTGACCGACAACGGCAATCACACCGTCCGCAAATTCTCTCTGGACGGAACATTGCTGCTCTCCATCGGCAATGAAGGCAAGCCGGCGCCGTTTATGAGCGGGCAACCCTTCTGCCGTTGCACCCATACGGCTCTTGCGCCCAATGGCGATATTTATGTGTCGGACGGCTACGGCAATGCCGCCGTCCACAAATATGACCCCAGCGGCCGCCATCTGTTCTCGTGGGGACAACCGGGCACGGGACCGGGGGAGTTCAACCTTCCGCACAATATCTGTTGCGATGCCGACGGTCTGGTCTATGTCGCCGACCGCGAGAACCACCGCGTCCAGATTTTCGACGGCCAGGGCCGCTATCAATCCCAGATCAACAACATGCACCGGCCCAGCGGGCTGGCGATTGTGCAGGGTCCATGCCCGTGCTGCATTGTAGGGGAGTTGAAAGCCTACCAGCCCGTCAACCACCTGACGCCGAATCTCGGGGCGCGCATCAGCTTTGTCGACCACAACAGCCAGCTAGTCTCGCGGCTTGACCGGGGCATGGGCGCAGGGTCGGAGGCCGGACAATTCATCTCGCCCCACACCATCGCACTGGATTCACACGGTGATCTCTATGTCGGCGAAGTGGTGCAGGCCGATTGGGCGGCGGTGTTTCCCGATACCGAAATGCCGGACAAACCGCGGCGGTTCCAAAAATTCGCCAGAGTGTGAGCCGGCCCCGCCACCGATCCATCACGGCCTTCGGGGTTACCCCCAACCCATTTCGTTTTGAGGGTGACGCCACCGCGCGATCATGCCAACCTGCACGCTGTGTTGCGGGACGTTCAAAGGGTTGACCATGTCGAGAGAACAAGCTGTTGCCAAAGCCCAAGGCTATTTTGATTCAGGATCGATGAAAACCGATCTGACCCGCCTTGTGGCGATCCCGACCGAGAGCCAGAACCCCGAGCGGACCGATGAACTGCCCCGCTATATTGCCACCGAAATGATCCCTTTGCTTGAAAGCATGGGCTTTGCCTGCAAGGTCATGACCCATCCCAGAGCCAAGGGGCCGTTTTTGTTTGCCGAGTGGTTCGAGGCACAGGGCCTGCCCACCATTTTCGGTTATGGCCATGGCGATGTCATCCGGGGGCTCGACAAGGACTGGCACGAAGGCCTGTCGCCGTGGCAGTTGAAAGAGGTCGGCGACCGCTGGTATGGCCGTGGCGTGGTCGACAACAAGGGCCAGCATCTGATCAATCTGCAGGCCTTGAAATGCGTATTGGAATTGCGCGGCTCGCTCGGCTTCAACGCCAAATATCTGATCGAAATGGGCGAGGAAATGGGCTCGCCCGGCTTGCGCGAATTGTGCATGGAGCACAAGGAGCTGTTCAAAGCCGATGTGCTGATTGCCTCGGACGGGCCGCGCCTCAATCAGGACCGCCCCACCATCTTTCTGGGCTCGCGCGGCGGCATGACCTTCGATCTGGCCATTGATGCGCGCGAGGGCGGGCATCATTCAGGCAATTGGGGCGGCATCCTGTCCGATCCGGGCATCCAGCTGGCGCATGCGCTGGCCACGATCACCTCCCCCACCGGACAGATCCGCATCCATGAATGGGTGCCCAGGGAATTGCCGGCCGCCGTCAGCCGCGTGCTGGTCGATTGCGAGATCGACGGCGGCAGTGACGGCCCGACCATCGACCCCGCTTGGGGCGAACCGCATCTGACGCCTGCCGAACAGGTGTTCGGCTGGTGCTCGTTCGATATTCTGGCCATGAAAGTCGGCAATCCCGACACACCCGTCAATGCGGTGCCTCCCAAAGCTTGGGCACGTTGCCAGTTGCGCTTTGTGGTCGGCATCGATGTCGGCGATATCTTGCCCGCCTTGCGCCGTCATCTCGACCGGCAGGGTTTCCCGATGGTGACGATCAACCAGAGCCGCGACGAGGTGTTTCATGCCACCCGTCTTGATCCCGATGACGCATGGGTGACATGGGCACTGGCCTCGCTGGCGCGCACCACCAACAAGAAACCGGCTTTGCTGCCCAATCTGGGCGGCTCGCTGCCCAATGATATTTTCTCCGAGATATTGGGCCTGCGCACCATCTGGGTGCCCCATTCCTATCCCGGCTGTTCGCAACACGCGCCCAACGAGCATCTGCCGGTCGCCATTGCCCGCGAGGGCTTGGGCATGATGGCAGGGCTTTATTGGGATTTGGGGGAGAATGCGCCTGCACTCTGAAACATCACAACAGAGCCTCAATTCGAGCCATTTGCCCACATCATCCACCCTGATCCGGCATTTTTTGTCGGGACAGCCGCCCATCGGGATGTTAGCCTTCTGCCATGACACGATTTATCTTCCGCCGCGCCTTGCTTGCTTTGTCCGTTGTCATGACGGTGATGGCGATGGCGTTTGTGCTGACTCGGCTGTCGGGTGATCTGGCGATCTCGATTGCAGGACCGGGATCGACGCAGGCCGATGTCGAGGTCATCCGCAAAGCCTACGGGCTCGACAGGCCGGTGCTGGTGCAGTTTTTCGATTGGACCCGCCTCGCCCTGACCGGCGATTTCGGCAACAGCTTCTTTTTCAAGGACAAGGTTGCGACGCTGATTGCGCAGCGCATGCCTGTCACCTTCACGCTCGGTTTTGCAGGCCTTGGCCTCGCTTTGCTCATCTCGCTGCCTCTGGGAATCCTTGCGGCTTTGTACGAGAACACATGGATTGACCGCTCGGCCTCTTTGCTGGTGATGGTCGGCCAAGCCATGCCGAGTTTCTGGCTCGGGCTGATCCTGATGATCGTGTTCGGCTTGCAACTGGGCTGGCTGCCGATTTCGGGCACCGGATCGTGGGAACATTTCGTCATGCCTGCCGTGGTGCTGGCCTTTACCGCCGTGCCCGCGCTGACACGCCTGATGCGCTCGGGCATGATCGAAGCACTCGGCTCCGACTATATCCGCACCGCGCGGGCCAAGGGCCTGAGCCGCTCCAGCATCATTTTCAAACATGCCTTGCGCAATGCCGCCATTCCGGTGGTGTCGATTGCCGCAGTCCAGCTCGGGTTCATGCTCGGCGGTTCGATTGTCATCGAAACCGTGTTCGCGCTGCACGGGGTCGGCTATCTGGCATGGGAAAGTATTTCCAAGAATGATTTTCCGGTCGTCCAAGCCGTGGTGCTGGTGCTGGCCAGCATCTATATCGGGCTGACGCTGGTCTCCGACATTCTCAATGCCCTGCTTGATCCCCGTTTGAGGGGGGCTTGAGCATGCCGCGTTTGAGGGATGCCGGTTTTGTGGTCGGACTTGCCATTGTCGGCCTGGTGTTTGTGGCGGCTGTGATCGGGCCGTGGCTGACAGGCCATGATGCCTTTGCGCAAGATCTCAATTCCCGCCTGATCCCGCCGTTCTGGATGGAGGGCGGCTCGAGCCTGCATTGGCTCGGCACCGACCAGTTGGGCCGCGACTATCTGACACGGCTGCTGTACGGAGCGCGCATCTCGCTGTTTATCGGGGTGTTGACGGTCATCACCTCCGGCTTGATCGGCACGAGTCTGGGCGTGCTCGGCGGCTTTTACGGCGGACGGATCGACGATGCCGTGCTGTTTCTGATCACCTGCCGGTTATCGATACCGGTGGTGCTGGTGGCTTTGGCTGTGGTGGGCCTGATCGGATCGAGCCTGACACTGGTGGTCTCGACGCTGGGCCTGTTGTTGTGGGACCGTTTTGCGGTGGTTGCGCGGGCCACAACCATGCAGATCCGCTCGCTTGATTATGTCAACGCGGCGTGGTGTTCGGGCTGTTCGCCGCTCGAGATCATGCGCAATGAAATTCTGCCCAATATTTCCAGCCATCTGATGGTGGTGTGCACGCTGGAAATCGCGCTGGCGATTTTGCTGGAAGCCTCGCTGTCCTTTCTGGGGCTGGGCGTGCCGCCGCCCCTGCCGTCATGGGGGCTGATGATTGCCGAGGGCAAGGATTATATGTTTTTCAGCGCATGGGTGATCATGATCCCCGGCGTGGCTTTGTTCACGCTCGTATTGGGCATGAATCTGGTGGGTGACGGCTTGCGGCGGGCCTTTGGCACACAGGTGATCAAATGAGCCCGATTCTGGAGGTCAACAATCTGGCGGTGCGCTTCGGCCCGACACTGGCGGTGCGCAATGCCAGTTTTACCGTGCAAAAAGGCGAGACCCACTGCATCGTCGGGGAATCGGGCTGCGGCAAATCGGTCACCGCACTGGCGATCATGAACCTGCTGGCGCGCAACGGGCAACGCGATGCAAAGGCCATCCAGTTTTCGGGTCAGGATATTCTGGCCTATTCCGACCGGCAGATGGAGGATGTGCGCGGCAACCGCATGGCGATGATCTTTCAGGAGCCGATGACCAGCCTCAACCCGTCCTACACCATCGGCTCGCAAATGACCGAGGTGCTGCGCCGCCACCACAACACCACGCGAGACAAGGCCGAGCAGCGCGCCATTGCCCTGATGCAGCGGGTGGGGATTACCGCCCCGCAGATGCGCCTTGGCCAATATCCGCATCAATTATCTGGCGGCTTGCGCCAGCGGGTGATGATTGCCATGGCTTTGATGTGCGATCCCGAATTGCTGATCGCC
>CAIYZJ010000239.1 GCA_903930675.1 uncultured Hyphomicrobiales bacterium | reverse complement strand
CGAACACACCGATCACCACCAGCAATTTCGGCACGAAGGCCAAAGTCTGCTCGTTGATCGAAGTGGCGGCCTGGATGATGCCCATGAACACGCCGACCGCCAAAGCAGCCACCAGCACGGGTCCGGTCGCCAGTACGATGACCAGAACCGTTTCACGCCCGACGATGATGAATTGATCCAGACCCATCAGGGTATCCTCACAAAACTCTCGACAAGCGACGTCACCGTCAAAGCCCAGCCATTGACCAGCACGAACAACATCAGTTTGAAGGGCAGCGAAATCAGCATCGGAGACAGCATCATCATGCCCAGAGCCATCAGCACGCTGGACACCACAATATCGATCACAAGAAACGGCAAAAACAGCAAAAAGCCGATGGTGAAAGCCGTCCGCAATTCGGAAATGATAAAGGCGGGCACGGCAACGGCAAACGGAACCGCATCGGTTCCGTCATAACCGCTATCGCCGCGCAACTCCGCTATGGTCAGAATGTCGGATTGTCTTGTCTGGCGCAGCATGAAGGTTTTGAGATGGTTGGCCGCCCGCAAACCGGCTTCCTGAACATTGATCTGCCCCTGCGAATAGGGAACAAATGCCGTGTCGTTGATCCGGTTGAAGGTAGGGGTCATGATGAACAGGGTCAGAAACAGCGCAAGACCCACCAGCACCTGGTTGGGCGGGGTTTGCTGCGTACCCAGTGCCTGACGCAAAATCGACAGCGTGATGATGATGCGGGTAAAACTGGTGGTAACCAGCAGCAAGGACGGCAGAACCGTCAGCAGGGTCATCAAAATCAGCGCTTGCAGCGACAAAGACAGGTTTTGCCCGCCACCCGGCATGTTTTCGAGCTTGAGCACCGGCATGTCGAATTGCGAGTTCTGTTGCGCAAGAGCAGGCTCGGTCAAGCCTGCCAGCACCAAAGCTATCACAAACAGCGTGACAAACCGGATCATGCGACACCCCCGACAGCGGAAGGTGCCACAGGCAGAGTATCATTGGCAGGGGTTTCAGGGGCAGGCGACAGGCCGATCACCTGCAACACTGGCTGGCCGTTGCGGCCATAGGCGCACAACACGCGCATGCCCTCGACATCCACCACGCATAATTTGATGCCGTCGCCGATATGGCGCATGCCATGCACCGTCATCATGTCCTGACCGAAGCGTTTGGTCAGCCGGTCACGATAGCGTGTGAGCACCACATAAAGCGGGACACACACACCGACCATAAACACAACAAGGGCTGCATCCTGCCAATTCATTATTCAGAGATTCCTGAGCCTTTGTTCGGGCGAGATGATCTCGCTGACGCGGATACCGAGCCGTTCACCGACCAGCACGATTTCGCCACGCGCGATCAGCGTGCCGTTGACCGAAATATCGAGCAGTTCACCCGCAAGCCGCTCCAGCTCCACCACCGAGCCTTCGCTCAGTTTCAGCAGATCGCGGATTGAAATCTTGGTGCCGCCCACTTCGACGATCAGTTTGACTTCAACGCTTTCAAGCAGTTTCAGATTTTGTGCTGAAGCGAATGGAGCATCGCCGCCGTCTACACCTTGATCACTCATGAACGAACCTCATATTGCTGTCTTTTTGATGCGAACAGCCATTTTGGTGTCCTGTTCGCCGATAGTTCCGACAAAGAGCTCACGGCCTTCAACATAGCAGTGAACATCCTCGAAAGCGGGGATCTCGATCACCATGCCCTTATGCAAACGCAGCAATTCGGGCAGAGAGATGGTGGGTTCGGCCAGACGCGGAATGAAGCTGATCGGCACGCCCATCAGGGCCTCGCGCAAGCGGCGTTCCCATTCCTCGTCGGTGCCTTCGCCGGTGCGCTGGATTTTCGAGCGCAGCAAAGGGGCAATCTGTTTGAACGACTGCAACGGATAGACGATATCGATCGACACCGGCTTGGAGAACGGCAGTTGCAGCACGAAGGTGCAGACCACCACCAGATCATGCGTTTCCACGAAGGAGGCAAAGGCCGGATTGGTTTCGTTGTTGATCAGCTCGAATTCGCACGGATAGATTTCTTTCCATGAATCCTCGAGCGCCTTCAAAATCCCGTCACCGATGATCTGGATGATGCGTTCTTCGGTCGGTGTG